>CAZQCF010000017.1:70291-82034 GCA_964592235.1 uncultured Planctomycetaceae bacterium | reverse complement strand
CTTGTAGTGCCCTCTCAAAGCGCGAACTGGACCTCTTCGCAAGATCAAGTATTTCGCGAAATCGAATCACGCACGGCGCGATCGCCGGCGAAGCAGCGCCAGCGCCGGCAGCAGCAGCGCGGCCGTGGCCGGCTCGGGCACGCGAAACGCCAGATCGACGATCTTCGCGCCGGGGCCGGGGTTCAGGAACGCGCTGTCGATCTCGGTGAAGGTCACCGGATCAAAGACATGCGTCTGATTACTGATGCCGTCCACGACGTAGATGTTGCCGTCAAACGGGCTGATCTCGATCCCGTGCACGTTGCCCCAGCCCGTGCCGCTGAACTGACCGATCAGGTTGTACGACGTGTCGTATCGATACACCTGGTTGGTTCCCATCCCAGTGACGAGCATCTCGCCGCTCGGCAGGAACTCTATGTCATTCGTCCGCGATCCAAACGGCAGCGACCACATCGTGACGAAGGCGCCGGTCACAGCATCGAGTTCGGTGACCGTCCCCGGCCCCCATGAGCAAACGAAGAGATTGCCATTCGGGCCGATGCGCATGTCCGACGGATTCGTTACGGGCGCCACGACGCGAATGAATGCGCCGGTCGTCGCGTCATACTCGCGCACGTCGTCGGTCACCCAACTGGTGACGTAGACACCACCGGTCGGAGCGTACAGACCCGCCCACTGTGTCCCGATGCCCGGACCGCCGTTGTAGGTCTTGATGTACGCGCCGGTGACTGCGTCGTACTCATCCACGCCGCCGTTGAAATGGCCGACCAGCATGCGGTCGCCCGCGGCATTGAGCTTCACCCCGAGTTGGCCGACGCCGTTGACCGACGGTGCGAACGGCCCGGCATAGTTCCCAGTCACCGGATCGTATTCGCCCACGACGTTGAACACGTCGCTGGAGACAAACAAACTCGCGGACAACGGCCCGGCGACGGCAGGCGACATCATGATCGCGAGAAGACAGACCACGGCAAACAGTTGACCCAATCGTTTCATCCTTCGCTCCTCCAAGGCAGTTTGAATTGACAAGTCATCAGATTGCAACCGCGTAGCGCGCTGCGTTACGCGCGGCGCGATCGCCGGCGAAGCAGCGCCAGCGCAGGCAGCAGCAGCGCGCCGGTCGCCGGTTCGGGAACGCGAAACGCCAGATCGACGATCTTCGCGCCGGGGCCGGGATTAAGAAACGCGGTGTTGATCTCCGTAAACGTCACGGGGTCAAAAGCATGCGCCTGGTTGCTGATGCCGTCCACGACGTAGATGTTGCCGTCAAACGGACTGATTTCGATGCCGTGCACGTTGCCCCAGCCGGTGCCGCTGAACTGGCCCACCAGGTTGTAAGACGTGTCGTAGTGATACACCTTGTTCGCGCCCATGACGGTCACGAGCGGATCGCCGTTCGGAAGGAACTCGATGTCGTTCGTGCGGACTTGTGCGCCGGGCTGCGACCATTGGTTGATCAGCGCGCCGGTGATCGCATCGACCTCTTTGACATAGCCATTCATGAACGAGCAGATGTACAGGTTGCCGTTGGGACCGATCCGCATGTCCGACGGGCCGTCGACCGTCGTCACGACCCGGACAAACGCGCCGGTGTTGGCGTCGTACTCGCGCACGTCGTTCGTCGTCCAACTCGTGATGTACACGCCGCCGGTCGGGGCATACAGGCCCGCCCATTGCGTGCCGACGCCCGGGCCGCCGTTGTACGTCTTGATGTACGCGCCGGTGACCGCGTCGTACTCATCGACGCCATCGTTGAAATGGCCGACGAGCATGCGCGTGCCCGATGTATTCAGCTTCACGCCAAGCTGGCCGATGCCGCTGACCGACGGAGCGAACGGCCCGGCATAGACTCCAGAGACCGGGTTGTATTCGCCCACGACGTTGAAAATGTCACTCGAGATGAACAGGCTCGCATTGATCGGCCCGGCCGAAACCGGCGATGCAGCGAGCACCAGGGCGCACAAGAAACCCATAAGAAAAACAAGACGAGTCATCACTTCTCCCTCCGAATGCGTTCGATGGGGGCTGTTCAGGACAAGTTTCAACTTCCCCGAGATTTGCCCCCCGCCATTTTAACCGAAATCGACCTTCGATTCCACGATTCCCGGCCGCTGGGAACTGGCCCACTTGCGTGTAGCACAGGCTCAAATCGCGTGTGGCACAGGCTAATAGCCTGTGCGTTTGAAAATCCAATCTGACCTGTACGGGCCGCCGGCCACCTCCATCCGTGAGCATTTCCTGAACGAAATTCCCCGCTACGCGAGCAACAATGCTCGGCACGCTTCCTGCACCGCCTTATAATCCTCCGCGGCCGGACGGACGCCTGCCCATTGGGAGACGTTCCCCGTCGGGCAACCGGCTGCCGGGATATCCAAGAAACGTGGTGGGACGGGCGCAGATTGGCCACCCGGACCGCATCGGGAAGGAAAGGGCAAGCGATGACGATGACGATTCTCGTACGCGGCGTCGAGGGCGGCGCAAAGCTGAAGGAACTGGCGGACAAGAAATTTGCGAGCGGCCTGCAGCGCTTTGAGGCCGTCATCCGCAAGGCGACCGTGAAGCTGGAGGACGAGACCGGCCCGCGCAAGCAGACCGTGGACAAGGTGTGCACCGTGGAGTTGAAGCTCGTCCGCGGCGGGGAATTGCGCGTGCGCGAAGTCGGTGACGATTTCGCCGGTGTCATCAACACGGCCCTGGATCGCGTCAAGGCAGCCTTGAGCCGATCCGTCGGGCGAATGAAGCGGGGCGTGGGCGAAGGGTAGGCAGAACGAGTATGCCGGCCAACCAAGTCTAGAATTCATCGATGTGACCGACCGCTTTTGTAGCCCGGGTTCTCCCAGTGCAAATCCTGATCTGGATTACCGCCGGAGTCGTCCTATTAACAGTTGTACGAATTATTCTCCATCAGCGAATACGCCTGTCCAATCGCTTTGCAACTCATCTTGTTTCCCTGGACGATCCCAAGTTTCCCACGCCCATCGCCGCGTACTTCAGGAAGGTCGCGGATGCGCTGGCAGGCCATGACTTTCACATCGCAGCAACTCTCATGGCTCCGAAGCATCGCCCGGGAAGAACGCTATTCGTACTCATCTTGGAAAATCGCAAAGAATCGACCGCCGTCATTTTGTCCATACTCCCTTATCCGCTCTCCTACGATCGGACACCGAGTGTCACTGCGGAATTCTGTACCCTTCTACAAGCCCAAGTTCAAATCGAAACGAACATAAGTCGTGGGGCTTTCGGCTTGTACCCTAGTCCTCCGTTCTTGAAAACCGTCAACCTGCCCGGTGTTGCCGACCTGGAGCTGCTGTTTCTGGCGCACCGATTTCATCTAAGCAACTTCAAGGAAGTGCCCAGAGCACAACTTCCAAACAAGTCGGAGTGGCCGGAATTCTTGGAAAGAGAGCTGAGTCGAGTATTAGAGTGGTATTGCGAGGAGGGGTGGCTCAAGAAAGTATCGGATTATGAATACGCCCCCACCTCAAAACTCAGGTGGCGTCTATTCCGGAAAGATTCGATTTCAGTTGAAGCCCTGCGAGCAATTAAACGTCGCCGCCAGACAAGGCAATACCTCAAACAAGCGGGACTTGTCAGTCGTTACAAACATCAATCGATGGCAAGGCTCATTCGAGATGCCGTGAGGCCTGCCGGGCAGGAATTTCAGCCCATCTTTCGTCCAACGAAGTTAGAGTTGCTGCAACTCACATGTGTTGTACTCCTGTTTGCCTACTTTGCATCCCAGATGGGCCACCCCAAAGGCACCCTTCTCTTCGGCGTCATTGGCTTAATCGCATTGGTAATCGTTTCGCTGGCCATGGCTTCCAGAGTCGTTGTGCTCACTGCGAAGTCACATTATTGCCGCGCCTGTGGTCACGATCGCGGACCGAACAGCGTCTGGTGTCAGGCCTGCGGCGAGGGTTCATGCTTTCGATGCGGATACAATCTCTTCGGCAACCAATCAGGCTGCTGCCCGGAGTGCGGAACGCCGTATTGCAAACAATGCGGTCGCAGCCTGTACGGTCACTCCCCCGACGACGAATGCCCCGATTGCCGAGATGCGATTGTTGCCGTTGCCACTCCGACAGTTCTGGACCCGGCCGCACTTTCGGGTGATGATTCCGCAAACCAGTCATAACCTGCAACGTGAGAATTCCGGAGGGACGTTCATGTCAGAATACCAAGGCAAACCCGCCGAGTCGTTCGGCTTCAAGCACATCAAGTACGAAAAAGCGCGGAACCGCGCCACGGTGACGTTCAACCGCCCGGCGGTCCACAACGCCGTCCATGGCGAAATGCTCGTCGAGCTGATCGCCGCGTTTCAGGATGCCTCCTGGGATGACGCCGTGCGCGTGCTCATTCTCACCGGCGCGGGCGACAAGGCATTCTGCACCGGGGCCGACGTGAAGGAGCAGGCCGAGGAGTTCGTCGGCCAGCCCGGCAAATACTGGAAATGGATGGGCCTGTTCATCGAGGCGCACGAGAAGCTGCGCAACCTCGGCAAGCCGACGATCGCCCGGCTGAACGGCATGGTCGTCGGCGGCGGCAACGAGTTCAACATGTCCTGCGATCTGGCCATCGCGGCGGATGACATCATCATCCGCCAGGTCGGCGCAGCGCGCGGCAGCGTCGCGGCGGCCGGTGCGACGCAGTTTCTCCCGCTCATCGTCGGCGACCGGCGGGCACGGGAGATTCTGTTTCTGTGCGAGGAGATTCCCGCGAAAAAAGCCCTCGAGTGGGGCCTGGTGAACGAAGTCGTCCCGCGGGCGAAGCTCGACGCGGCGGTCGACGCGATGGCGACCAAACTCATCAACAAGCTGCCCGAGTGCATCCGCTACGCCAAGCAGCAGCTCAACTTCTGGCGCGATCTGTCGTGGCACACGACCATCGGCCATGCCCGCGACTGGCTGTCGATTCACAACATGGCGCCGGAAGTGGCCGAGGGGATGCAGGCGTTTGTCGAGAAGCGGCCGGTGGATTACGAAAAAGTGCGGCGAGAGATAAAATAACTGCGCGAAACGGGTACAGGCCGCAAGCAGCCCGGCTAAATGGCAGTGCATACCGCAATATCAAACTGATTGTTACATGCCTCAAGACGGACCACCGAAAGCTCGCCCATGCTCCCCGCACCGATTCCCGACTACGAACAGGAGCGCCTCGCCGATCTGTGCGCCCTTAAGATCCTCGACACGAAGCCCGAAGAGCGCTTCGACCGCATCGTCACGCTCGCGGCCGACATCTTTCACGCACCCATCGCCTACATCGCGCTGATCGATTCCGATCGTCAGTGGTTCAAGGCCAAGTGCGGTCTCACCGCGAACGAAACGGACAGGTCCATCTCCTTCTGCGGCCATGCAATCCTGCACACCGAGCCGCTGGTCATCCCCGACACGACGCTGGACGAGCGATTCCACGACAGCCCATTGGTGACGCAGGAGCCGCACGTACGTTTCTACGCCGGGCATCCGCTGGCCGGGCCGAGCGGGCAGAACGTCGGCACGTTGTGCATCGCCGACAACAAGCCGCGCGATATCCGCACACTCTCCCTGGAAACCTTCGGGCGGCTCGCGGCGCTGGCCGAGCACGAACTCAACATGCTCGATCTCATCACCGTTCAGCGCGATCTGATCGATACGCAGACGCGCCTGCTGCGCATGCAGGAGCGAATGCAACAGGAGTTGCAGGACGCCGAGCGATACGTGCGAACGCTGCTGCCGCCTCCCATTCACGAATCGGGGCTGCGCATTCACTGGCGGTTTGAATCCAGCTCGGCCCTGGGCGGCGACATCTTCGGGTATCACTGGCTCGACGACGATCATCTCGCACTCTACGTCGCCGATGTGATGGGCCACGGCGTCGGAGCGGCCTTGCTGGCGAGTTCGGTGCAGACCGCACTTCGCAGGCAGACGCTCCCGGCGACGCGATTCGACGACCCGGTTTCGGTCCTGCGCGGGTTGAACGCGGCTTTCCCCATGGCGCTGCACGCCGACCGCTTCTTCACGGCATGGTACGGCGTGTTGAATCGCCACACGCGCGAGCTTCGCTACGCCAGTGGTGGGCACCCTTCCGCGCTGGTGCTCGATCCGTCGGGCGGCATTCGCGAGTTGAAATCAACCGGGACGATCGTCGGGCTGAACGTCGGTGTGCCCATCGAGCAAGCGGGCATCTCGCTGCAACCCAGCGCTCGCCTTTACTTGATGACGGATGGCGTGGTGGAGGTTCGCACGGGCCCAGGCGCGCTCTTGGGGGTCGAGGGTCTATCACGTATTATTCGCGGTGAAACAAGCGAGAATCGCGTGGACGCCATCCACGATGCGCTGCGCGCCATGCAGTCCGGTGCACCCTTTGAAGATGACTTCTCGCTGATCGAAGTGCTGGTCGAATAGGAGGGCTTCCCATGACGGCGAATGCGGCGATCGAAAAGGCGTTTGCTTACCTGGAGCAGAACAAGTCCCGGTTCATGGATGAGCTGTTCGACTTCCTGCGGATCGAGAGCATCTCGGCGCAGAAGGAGCACGAAGCCGACAATCGAACGTGCGCCGAGTGGGTCAAGAAACGCTTCGAGGCCGCCGGGCTGAAGGCCGACATCGAGCCGACGGCGGGCTGGCCTGCGGTGATCGCCATGGGTGAGCAGAAACCCGGTCGCCCGACGCTGTTGTTCTACGGCCATTACGACGTGCAGCCTGAAGGCGATTTGAATCTCTGGCATACGGGGCCGTTCAAGCCCGTGATCAAGGACGGCATGATCGTCTGCCGCGGCTCGGCCGACGACAAGGGTCAGGTCTTCTGCGCGATGCTGGCGGCCGAAGCGTGGATGAAGACAGCCGGTTCTTTGCCGGTGAACGTGAAGTTCTGCGTCGAGGGCGAAGAGGAAGTCGGGTCGCCGAACCTGGCGCCGATGATCCGCAAGAATCGGGAGCGGCTGGCCTGCGACTACGTGGTGATCCACGATACGGCGCAAGTCGGCCTGGGCAAGCCCGCGGTCACGGCGGCGACGAAGGGGCTGGTCTACAAGGAAGTCATCGTGCGCGGGCCGAAGAAGGACCTGCACAGCGGCACGTTCGGCGGCGCGGTTGCCAATCCGGCCAACGTGCTCGCGGCGCTCGTCGCGTCGTTTCACGATGCAGACGGACGTGTGAATATCCCCGGCTTCTACGACAAGGCAAAGGAAATGTCGGCCGAGGAAGTGAAGATGATGGAGGGGCTGGGCTTGAAGGAGTCGGACCTGCTCGCCGATCTGGGCAGCCCGAAGACCTGGGGCGAGAAGGCCTACAGCGTGACCTATCGCCGCTGGGCGCGGCCCACCCTGGACGTGAACGGCATTTACGGCGGGTATATGAAGGAGGGTTCGAGCACGATCATCCCGTCCTTCGCCGGCGCGAAGATTTCAATGCGCCTCGTTCCCGATCAGACCGGCGCGGAGATCGACAAGCTGTTCGAGGCGGCGGTGAAGGCGCGGCTGCCGGACACGGTGACCTTTGAGATCAAGACCCACGCCAACTGCGACCCGTACCTGGCGGACGTGACCTCGGCGGGCATGAAGGCCGCGCGGCAGGCGGTGGCGATGGGCTTCAACAAGGACGCCACGCTGATCCGCGAAGGTGGCAGCCTCCCTATTCTGCCCATGCTGAAGGAAGTGCTCGGCGCCGACAGTCTGATGATGGGTTACGCCCAGCCGAACTGCAATGCGCACTCACCGAACGAGTTCTTCCATGTGAGCGATTTCGAGTCCGGCATGCGTGCATCAGCCGCGTTTCTAGGATTGATGGGCACGGGCGCGTAATTACAGGACGATCCATCGCCGCGTCGGCAATTCTCGCGCCCTGTCGAACCCCCTTCCGAATCGCCTCCATTCTCATTTCAGCTCTCCGCAAGGCCGATATGTTCTTCGGCGGCGGAGCCGCTGCGCAATCCCACGAACCCACAGCCGAACGTCGCCTTCGGAGAAACGGCATTCGGCGTTGGCTTTGACTTGTCGCGCGAGTCGATCTCGCGCGGCGCGAGGCGGACTCTCATGCGAAGAAATCAGACGGCAATCAGTTTTGGTGTGGCCCTTGTTTCATTGTGCTGGGCCTCGGCCGCTCACGCACAATTCGGAAGCATCCAGCAGTTCCTCTTCCGCGGCTCCGAGTACCTCTTCGACCGCGACTTCATCTCCAGCCCCCAGGGCGGACCGCTCTTTGATAACAACATCTTCGAACAACGGGTCGAGTACAATCGAACCGGAGACGGCTACACCTACGAGTCGTTCCGCTTCTTCGGGCCGGACAGCTTCGACAACCCGAACACGCTCGACCTCGGGCCGCTCAAGATACAGTTAGGCCGCGATCCCGCTATTATCCAATCGCCACAACCCATCGGCATTCACGATCGAATTGGTTATACCACGCGGTTCATTCCCGAGGTTTTCTTCAGCTCCCAGACCGGCCAGCGAAACTTCGACATCTTCAGCGGTCAGACGGCGTTTGTCCCCGTCCCGCTGAATTACACGATCACGCTCGACACCGGCGTGCAGAACATGGAGTGGACCGGCAACGCGCTGATCAACTCCGACGCCAAGATCAACGCCCTGGGCTTCTACGACTTTCAGCTCCAGTTCGTCAACATCGGAAACTACACAGCCGACGGCTACCTTCTCCACGATGAGCAGGTCACGGATTTTGACTCCGGGCCGATCAACGTAAAAGGCAACCTCTTATTGGATGCCGTGGCCGGGATGTTCCAGTTGAATGGGAATCCTGCCACGGCCGTCCCGCCGCGCATCGGTTCGTCGGCATCCGGCAAGGGCAAAACCGTTGACGAGCTCATGCAACAGGTGGAAGCCGGCGAGCAGATTACCGACGAGGAGCTGTCCTTCCTTGTGCAACAGATGTTCGTGACCGCATTCAAGAACGACCCGATCGGCTTCCTCATCAACGGTCTGCCCGAGGTCGTTCCGGGTTTCGAGGGCCTCACGCTGGGCCTTACCCCGAGCAACGATCCGGCCGCCATCGAAGCCGCAGCACAAATCAGTCAGGCACAGGGCGGGACCACCGCCGTGCCGGAGCCGGGCGTACTGGTACTTCTGCTCGTATCAGCAATGGGCGCCCAGGCGTTTCGTTCGTGGCGGGTCCGCTTCAAGCCTGCACTTTAGCGCGCGAACGGGAACTCTCTCCTGCCTCAACGGCACGGAGGACTTCGCCAAGTGCGACCGAGAATCAACTCTGCCTTCCTGCCCCGGTGACGCGTGTCAGCGGGGTTTTTTATATCGGCCGGGCCTTCCGACGATGGCGGGTCCGCCGATTCACGCCGGGCCTCCGATCCGATTCATTGAGGATCACGGCGACTTAATAGACTTGGCCGCTTGCCACGCCCTAAGATAAGGAAACCTCGGGCGCCGGCATTTCGCAGCGAACTGCAATCCATGCGACCGGATGGGCGGGGGACGCGGCCGTCGCCGCACAGCACGGCCCCGAGTCGAGGGAGTCATCGCGATGGAGATTGAAGCCGCTCGCGCGCGGATGCCCATCTGCCGCGAATACAACTTCATGGACCATGCGGCGGTCGGGCCGGTCTGCGGTCCCGCGGCGGACGCGATGCGCGCCTACCTCGACGAAGCGCAACACCATGCCTGGGCGCGCGGGGGCATGTTGCCCGAGACAGCGCGCGTCCGTCAGAGCGCTGCCAAGCTCCTAAATTGCCATCCCGAAGAAGTCACGTTCGTCAAAAACACGTCCGAGGGCCTGGGCTACGTCGCCAACGGGCTGCAATTCTCCAAGGGCGACAACATCGTCACCACGGGAGTCGAGTTCCCCGCGAACATCTATCCGTGGATGAATCTCCGCTCGCACGGCGTGCAATTGAAGATGGTGCCGGAGGACAACGGCCGTATCCCGCTCGAACGCCTCGTCGAACTGATCGATGATCGCACGCGCGTGGTGACGGTTTCGGCCGTGCAATACGCCAGCGGGTTCCGCACGGATCTCGCCGCGCTGGGGACAATCTGCCAGCAACGCGGCGTGCTGTTCTGTGTGGACGCTATCCAGGCGCTGGGCGTGCTGCCGATCGACGTGCGCGCAATGAAAATTGATTTCCTAAGCGCCGACGGTCACAAGTGGCTGCTGGGACCGGAAGGCGCTGGAGTGTTTTACTGCCGCCATGAACTGCTGGGCCTGCTGCGGCCGTCGAGCGTCGGCTGGCTCAACGTGCGCAACGCGACGGCTTTCAATGATTACCGGCTGGAGTTTCGGGACGATGCGCGCCGGTTCGACAACGGCAGCTATAACTTCGCGGGCATCTGGGGCCTCGGCGCGTCGATCCAATGGCTGCTCGGCCTCGGCGTCGACGAAATCTGGAAACGCGTCGAAATGCTGACAAACCGGCTGGCCGACGGGGTGCGCGAAAAAGGCTATCGGCTCGTCAGCTCGCGCCAGGCCGGCGAATCCAGCGGCATCGTGTGCTTCGTCTCGGCGAAGTTCGACCACGCTCGAATCGTCAGCCACCTTCGTCAGGAGTACCGCACGGTCATTTCCTCCCGCAGCGGTCGGCTTCGCGTCAGCCCGCACTTCTACAACACCGAAGACGAAATCGACCAGTTGGTCGAGCACCTGCCAGCGCACTGACCCGCTCACCAACCCCGGCTATACTGGAGCCGGCGCACGCGCCGACGCGCCAACGCGCCCAGGCGGTTGCGCCCATGCCCTCCTTCGAATTCTGGACCCTCGTCTCGCTCGCCGCCTACGCCTGCGCCCTCGTTGCGATCATCGACATCCTCCTGAAGCGTCGTGACCCGCGCGGGATGATTGCGTGGATCTTCGCCCTGATCTTTCTGCCCATCGCCGGCGTCGTGCTGTACGCGCTGATTGGTTACCCGCCGCTGTATCGAAAAGTCCGCCGCCGCGAGAAACGCAAGCGCATCATTGCCGCGGCCCTCGCCGCGCGCTCGCAGGCGACCGTCGCCGCGCACCCCGCCGACACGGCCCTGGCCACCGACGCTTCGCAGCGCGCCCTGATGGCCATGGCCAGCGCGGTCAGCGAGACGTCGCCCACCGGCGGCAACACGGTCGAATTACATCACGACGCCGAGAAGATGTTCGCCGCCCTGTTCGCCATGATCGAGTCGGCCCGGTCACACGTGCACCTGGAGTACTACATCTTCGCCGACGACGAGACCGGCCGCGCCCTGGGCGACCTCTTGGCTCGAAAAGTGCAGGAGGGGGTCGAGGTACGCCTGCTGCTGGACGCCGTCGGCTCGTGGAAACTCTCGCGGGCCTTTGTGCGCGACCTGCAATCGCGCGGCGTGCGGGTCGCTTTCTTTCTCCCATGGGGCCTGACGACGCGCCGCCTGAACATCAACTGCCGCAACCATCGCAAACTCGTGATCATCGACGGCATCCACGCCGTCACCGGCAGTCACAACATCGCCGACGAATACCGCGGACGAAAGGCTCGCTTCGGCCCCTGGCGGGACACGACCCTCTGCATCCACGGCCCGGCCGCCGCACAATTGCAGGAGATCTTCGCCGAAGACTGGCATTTCGCTACGCGTGAAAGCCTGCTCTCCGAACGCTACTTTCCACCGCTGGAGCCGGCGGGCCGACAGGTCATGCAGATCATCCCCAGCGGGCCGGATCGCCGACCGCGCATCCTCGATCACCTGCTCTTCGCCGCGGTGTCTGATGCGCGGCACGGCGTGCTGCTGATCACGCCCTACTTCGTGCCCGACAACGCCATGCTGCTCGCGCTGGAATCGGCGGCACTGCGCGGC
>CAZQCF010000017.1:0-70281 GCA_964592235.1 uncultured Planctomycetaceae bacterium | reverse complement strand
ACCGCGACCTTCTGGGCCAGCGTGGACAGCACCTCGGCGGCACTGCGCGGCGTGCGCGTCCGGCTCCTGCTCCCCTCGAAATCAGATCACTGGATGGTGCTTTGGGCCGGCCGAGCGACGTATCAGGAGCTTCTTGAAGCGGGCGTGGAGATTTATGAATACGATCATGGCATGCTGCATTCCAAAGTCGTCGTCGTCGACCAGCGCTGGGCGATGGTCGGCTCGGCCAACATGGATGTCCGCAGCTTTCGCATCAATTTTGAACTGACCAGCATCCTCTACGACGCCGATGCCGCCCGGCTGCTCGAAGCTGACTTCGACGCCCTGCTCGCTTCGTCCCACCGCGTCCTGCCAGGCGAAATCGCCGCTTACAGCTTCGGCCAGCAACTCGCCCTTGGCGCCGCGCGGATGGCCACGCCTATCCTGTAAGCGCGCAACGATCCCACGCAGCCGTGCGAACTCTATGGCTCGAAAAAAAGAGAGGACACGCCGTGCGTGCCCTCTCGTAAAAGTACTCGATTCAAATCGCCCGAAAACCCGGCGACTGTATCAGCGGCTCGACGACCGTCGGCGCGGGCGGAACAGCGCGAAGCCCATCGCCAGAGCCGCCAGCGTAGCCGGCTCGGGCACGGCGATCCGCAGGAAGGCATCGCCCAATGCCGTGCCGGCGCCGTTTCGCAGGGTCGCGAGGAAGTACACCAGGCCGCTGTCGGTCAGGTGCATGTCGTTTGCCTGGAAGCTGGAGAGGAACACGTCGTCGTCAAAGAAGCCATTGTTGTTGAGGTCGATCGGATCGCCCTCACGCATCAGAATCGTGCTGCCGTTGTACACCATCACGGTGTCGATATTCGGGTCGCCGATGTCGGTGTTGCCGGTCAGCAGCCAGTTACCGAGGCGATCACCCGTGAAGCCGCTCAACGTGTTGCCCCAGCTCTCGGTGCCGGTGATGAGGTCGCCAGTCTTGGCGAGAAGGACGCCGTTGCGAACGGCCCAGTCGTTGTCGGCCGGGTCATCGCCGCGCGAGAACCAGTCGCCGTTGCTGACCATGCGGGTGAAGAAGATGTCGGCCATGATCGGCGTGCCGACTCCGGCGACGGGCGAGCCTTCCTGGATCATGATCGTGTCGTTCACCGCGAGAATCTTGTCAATGGCCGTGTTGGGGTTCTCGGTGTCGCCCTCGGCGAACCAGAACGCGCCATCGGGCGTGCCGCCGGCGTCGCTCAAGTCGAAACTGTCCCAGATTTCCGCGCCGATCGGCGTGATGCCCGACTGCTTGAAGGCCATGTTGTCGCGGAAGATCGCCGGATAACGAGATGAGTGCAAGTTCGTGATCGGGGTATTGACGAACGACACGCGCCCGTCATCCAGCAGATACACCGAGTTCATCGAGTTGCCGAAGGTCTCGTTGCCGGAGTTGCCCGGCGGATTGTCGATCAGCCCCAGGGCCGCGTCGCCCATTTGAATCTGGATGGTATGCACGCCGCCCACGACTTTGACGATCTTCTCGAAGACTGAAGCCACACCGCCCTTCGCTCGGAAGCTGAACGCGATGTTGCCCGCCGAGTCCCAAGCGGCAGGAACCGGCGAATCAAAGAAATCATACTGCTCGCCAGGCGCGCCACCTTGCACGGGCTGGCCGTCCTGCGCGAACATCGTGCCGCTCAAGCCGGAGCCTTTGACCAGAATCGAGTCATTCGTCGTCGCCTGCGTCGTGCGGCCCTTGAGCATCCACTCGCCGCCGTCATGGCGAATCGAAAGGTCTTCCAAGGCGAGCCAGTTGGTCGCTACCGGATTACCCGCGCCGTCCAGGGCGCCGGGCACTGTCCCCGACGAGTGCGTAGTGATCTCTGTGTAGATCACTTCCGGGCCGACGGCCATAACAGCCGATGAACCCCACGCAATGACCAGCGCAGCGCACGCGCCGCGCACGAACTTCGAACTCAATACGAACATGGAAGCTTCTCCTTCCCGTACCCGTCGACGTGCTTCGACACGCCGACCCTCTCGCCTTGCGGCGACCACCAGCCCCTTACTCGGGACTTTCCCATTTCCTGCTATGTTAAGGTTAACGGAATTTGCCTGGAGATACAAGCCCTCCCCCACAAATCATTGAAATCTCTTTCACGATAACGCTCCCGTTCCCTGCGCATAAGTGCTTGTTTCAACACCACTTTGCGACGCCGCGACTTTTCGACCGGTGCGGCAACCGCAAGAATTGTCCGGGTTGGTTGCCCATCGCCATGTTGGTCGTTTCAATGATGGACACGAGGAGGAAACGCAGACATGTCGAGCCATCTCGCATCCCCAAAGCCGGAATCCTTCGACGGCGAGACCGCCCAGCTCATCGATGCCGCACACCTATGCGATCCCCTGCCCGCGATCGACGACGAGCTGCCTTTTCGCAGCCTCGGTGAGTTGTGGTACGCCCAGGGAACGCAGCGCGTCGATCAGCCGTGGATGACCTATTACCCGTGCCACGCCGACGACGAGACGCCCACCGCATTTTCCTATGGCGCCTTCCTGTCGCTGATTGAGCGGGTCGCGAAGGTGCTCGCAAACCATTACGGCATCGGACTCGGCGGCAGCGTTGCCACGCTCACGATCAATGAGCCGATGACCGTGGCGATCTACTTCGCCGCGTGGCGAATCGGCGCGCGCGTGGTCCCGATCAATCCGAGTGAATCCGACGACCGCGTCGGCTACATCGTCGGCAACAGCGACGCGACCGTGCTGATCGCTCACGTCTCCGCGCGAAAGGACTTTTCCGGCGTTGAAAAGGCCATCGGCCCAAACGTCCGCCGCGCGATGTCCACCGATGGCGAAGGCGGCGCGGGTGGAACCGCAGCAAAGGCCATTGCCGGCTGGGATGATTTCGCAGCGCTCGTCGCCTTGGTCAAACCGTCGCCGATGGCCGAACCGCCGCCGCCGATCTCGTGGGACAGCGAAGCGCTAGTGGTCTATACCTCCGGCACGACGGGCAACCCCAAGGGTGTCGTGTTGACACAAAAGCAGATGCTCTGCGATGCGTGGGCGATCTGCCGCTGGCATCACATCACCCATCGCACCGTGATGATGAACGTGCTGCCGATCCACCACGTGAACGGCACGATCGTGACGCTGCTAACGCCCGTCTTCGCGGGGGCGCACGTGGCCGTGAACCGTCGCTTCCGCAGCGGCGGTTTCTGGCGGAAGCTGGCCCGGCACACCGTCGAAATCGTCAGCGTCGTGCCGACCCTGCTGCAGTTTCTCATCGAGGCCGATGAACCGTATCGGCCGGAGGACATTCCCGCGTTTCGACACTTCATCTGCGGGGCCGGCCCGCTCTCCGTCGAAGTCGCCCGCGATTTTCAGGAGAAGTTCGGCCTGCGCATTGTCCACGGCTACGGCCTGTCCGAGACAGTTTGCTATTCCTGCTTCCTCCCGGTCGATCTGGAATGGGACGAGCATTGTAGTTGGATGTATGACCACGGCTTCCCGTCGATCGGCTGCCCGGTCGAAGTCAACGAGATGGCCATTCACGACGACCGCGGCTTGCCCGTGCCTGACGGCGTGAAAGGTGAAATCGTCATTCGCGGACACAACGTGATGGTCGGCTATTTCAAGAACCCGGAAGTCAACGCAACGACGTTCAAGTTCGGCTGGTTCCGCAGTGGCGACGAGGGCTTCCGCCGGCGCGGCAACGACGGGCGGGATTATTACTTCATCACCGGGCGCCTGAAGGAGCTGATCATCCGCGGCGGGGTAAACATCTCACCGTTCGAAATAGACGAAGTGCTGACATCGATGCCCGGCGTGCGCGTCGGCCTGGCAGTCGGGTTCGACAATCGCTACTACGGCGAGGAGGTCGGTGCGTATGTGCAGGTGCAGCCGGGGCAGGCAATCACGGATGAGGCGGTGATGGCCTACTGCCGCGGCAAGCTGCCGGCGTCGAAGTGCCCGAAGGTGGTGCTGTTCGGCGACGACATCCCGGTGACCAGCACGGGCAAGTACCAGCGCGGCAAGCTCAAGCCGCTGTTTGAGAAGTGGAAGGATGTGCAGTTCAAGGGGTGAATGGCTCTGTTGAAATCGGCGGCAGAGGCATCGATCATAGCCCCGAGCGCCAGCGAGTGGGCACCGAACGGCTGCCCAACTGAAAACGTTGCCCATGCCGAAACATGGAATTCAGCAGAGCAGGGGTGAATCAGAATGGTCTCACGATTTCGCTGGCGAGCCGAATCTCTACTACTGTCAATCGTCGCGGCCACCGGTTGTTCCAATCAACCCGGCGCGCTGAAGATGGAAGTGACGCCGGCGAAGACAGAATTCGACGCGGATGAGCCGATTGACCTATCCGTGACATTGCGCGCAGGGAACAGCCCGATATGCCTGTCCAAGGCTCGTAAATTTCGATTCGAGGTCAATCGCGTCGGGCAAAAAAGCCCAATCGCCGGAGATATCAACAACAATTACGCCCGATGCGGTACGGGCATTTTGGATTCCCTGATCTTGTTTCCATACCTGTGGGCCTTTGCATGGCTCGATGTGGCCGACGCAGCAAACAGATTCCACGTCTTGAAGGCGAAGGATTCGATCGTGCACCAGTTCTGCCTCCGCGAAGACTCCGTGCAATTGCCTGAATTGAGTGACAAAGGGTACGTGCAATACGTCCGCTCGCCCATTCAGCTTGGGCCGGGTGAGTACGACGTGCGAATCGTCTTGTACAACGAACGCGCGTCCTGCGGCGACTTTCTTCCGCTCCCGATTGGCTGGCAACTTTACAACCAGCCAACCGAAGCCACGGCACGTGTCGTTGTGAAGCCCGCTTCGACAGCAGCAGGGCAGTCCAAACCAACGACCAGAAACCCATAACGGCGCGGTCGCAGGTCGCTCGGCTCACCTCCGGACACCTTGTCGAATTGGGTCGCAATAGGTGTATAATCCGGTGTAGCCGTGGTGCCCAGTCAGAAAAGCCTGGCTTCTGAAAAGGGATGACCCGATGACCTCGACCAACCCGGACAAAGACACCGAAGCGATTGCTCGCGTTTTGTTTGGATTGCGACAACTGCTTCAGAAATCGATCGGCACGAACAAGCCCTTCACGTCCGAAACACGGTTGTTCACATATTTGCGGGAGTGCCTCATTCTCGATGAGCTCGATTTCATGGAAGTCCTGCGAGACATCGAACACTATTTCGGAGTACCGGCAAAACACCCGGACTGGGACACGCTGCTTCAACTGAATATTGCTGACGCGACGAAATGGAGGGCGGAAGTAGAAGATCGCCTGACGTTTCTCGACCTCGCTAGCTTCATTGCCGCACGCATGGAAGCTCCGAGTTTTTCTTCACAGGTGATCTTCGGACGTCCTTGTGCGGCCGCAACGGCGTTCAAAATGATTGAGGAAATCGCCTTGTGCATAGATCCGAACATGGAGCGGTTTGCGCCGAGCACACCGATCGTGCACCGCTTGACCGGAGCGCGATTGCGGTCGTTTTGGCTGAAAGTGCGATGGCGAAGCGAGTCTCGAATTCCCCCGCTTCGCGTACCCATTCTTACGGCGCTGGCTCGGCTGATGGTTGGAGCAATCGTGCTGACCGGCGCTTACGCCGTCTGGGGCGTTGCGCGAATCGGCCCGAATCTTGAGAACGTCGAATTCTTTACGGAGGCGCTCCTTGCGTTCACCTATGCCACAACGATCGGCTTGAGCGTCATTGCGATTGCGATTGCAATGCAAGTGTTCTTGAAGCGTACCGATGCCGGAATTCCGCATGGCATAAGGACATTTGGCGACTTGGCTAGGCTGATTGCGTCCGATCGCGATGCCATGGCAGAACATTGGCCGCGCACGGAATTGGACAACCCGATACCCTCCGCTGCTTGACGACGGCCATCACTGTCAATCGCATCAATCGAGCATTTTATTTTCCAGCGATCCACCCCGCTTGGTCGTCGACGGGTTCGCCCCTATCATCATCGCTTTATCCAGGAGCCAGCGACGATGAAACTCTGCCAATTCTACACAACCGAAGCCGATCGCGCGGCGGATTTGCAGCGCCGCGTGCCCGTCGGCGCACGCCTCGGCGCGCTCATCGGCGACAAGATCGTGGACATCACCGACCGCGCTGCCAAGTGCGCCGACCTGCGCGATCCACAGTTCGCCGGCGTGCTGACCGCAGCCGTCGCGATGGCGCCGGAGTTTGAATCGCTTCGAGCCGAGCTGCGCGGCGCGGGTGGCGACCCCCGCAAGCTGTCCGCCGACGGCGGCTCGCGCGGCGACAGCGTCCTCGACCCCGACAAGGTCTTCTTCGGCCCGTGCGTCCTGCGGCCGTCGCAATTCATGGACTTCTACGCCTTCGAGCAGCACGTGATGACCATGCGCAAGAAGCGCGGCTTCGACTTCATCGTGCCCGAGTGGTACGAAGTGCCCGCCTACTACAACTCGAACGCGACCAGCCTCATCGGCCACGGCATGACGGCGACCTTCCCTGCCGGCGAGGACAAGCTCGACTACGAATGCGAGATGGCGTGCATCGTCGGTCGGCCGATCCGCAACGCCACGCTGGAGACGGCGCGAGCGGCGATTGCCGGTTACGCGACGCTGAATGACCTGTCGGCCCGGGCGCGGCAGACGAAGGTGATGCCGATAAACATGGGGCCGAGCGCGGGCAAGGACTTCGGCAGCGCCCTGGGGCCGTACCTCGTGACGCCGGATGAGATTCCCGATCTGGGCGCGCTGGGGATGCGGGCGTTCGTCAACGGCGAGAAATGGACCGACGGTCGCTACGGCACAGTGCAGCACTCGTTCGAGGCGATGATCGTGTTCGCCAGCGCCAGCCGATGGCTGTATCCGGGTGACATCCTCGGCAGCGGGACGGTCGGCGGCGGCTGCGGCGCGGAATTAGGCAAATTTCTCAAACCTGGCGACACAATCCGCGTGGAGATCGACACGCTGGGTGCGGTGGAGAACAAGGTCGAGCGGGATCAGTAGCCGCGCCATCAGCCCAACGTCAGCTCCCACCACCCCACGTCGTGCCACCGGCCAAATTTCCAGCCGACCTCTTTGAACGTACCGACATATTGAAAGCCCACGGCCTCGTGAAGGCGCACCGACGCTTCGTTTGGAACCGTAATCCCCGCGACGACCTGGTGAAACCCCGCCGCGCGCAGCCGCTCAAAGAGCGCGAGGTAAAGCGCCTTCCCCACACCCCGGCCCTGATACGCCGGCGAGATATAGATGCCCGTCTCAACTGTGAATCGATACGCGTCGCGGTCTCGCCACGGCCCGGCCTTGCAGTACCCGGCGAACGCGCCATCGACTTCCGCCGCCAGCCACGGCGCGCTGCGCACGCCCTTCTCCCAATACGCGCGAAAGGCCTCGTCGGTTGCCGGTTCGTACGCGAAGTGAATCGGCGTTTCGCGGATCACGTCGTTTGTGATCGCATTGGCCGCCGCCACGTCGGACGCGTTGAAATCCCGGATGATCATCATGCAGCCTCGGAAGCACTCGATTGATTCGAGTCCTGCGACGGCCCGCCCGGTTGGGTTCGACGCGGCGTAGCGAGGCGGCTCAATTCAGAACGCTGGCGACCGCCGAAACCGTGAACTCGCCATTGGCCAAGTCGGATGAGAGACTGACGCGCTCACCGATCTTCCTGCCGAGCAACGACCGCGCAAACGGGCTTTGATAAGAATATTCTCGCTTGGCCAGGTCAGACTCGTCCGCCCCGAGGATCGTCACCACCGTTGCCGCCCCGCCGGCGACCGGCTGCAGCGTCACTCGATGGCCGATGCTGACGTGATCCGTCGGGATATCGGCCGGCTCCAGCAGCTTGGCCATCGCCAGCTCGCGGTTGAGCTTCGCCACGCGCGCCCGGAGCAGATCGCGCTCTTCGAGGGCAAACTTGTATTCGGAGTTCTCACTCAAATCGCCGTGCGACGCGGCCTCGCCGATGGCCTTCGCATTCTCGCGCATCTTCACGTTGACAATCTCGGCAAGCTCCTGTTCCTTGGACTTCAGGCCGCGCCCGGTGAAATACAACACGCTCTCATCATCCCACAGCGCGACCTTCGGCTTGACGTACATGTTCGGAAACTTCGCCCGCAGGATATTCGCCATGTCGTCCTGCACGCTCGGGCCAAGCCCCTCGGCTCGCTCGATCAATCGCCGCATGGCCACGGCCATCGCGTCGTCCATCGATTCAAGACATTTGCGATATTGCCCGTAATCCCTCGCCGAAAGCCCGGACCGCACGCGCGCCCGCATCTCGTTCACCGACTGCCCCGCCGCCTTGCCCTCCGATACCCGCGCCGGGCCCACCAGCGCCAGGATCAGCGTCAGCATCTCCGTCTGCGGCGGCACCGGCAGCGCCGTCGAAACATCCGGCCCCTTCCACAACCACATCATCGCATCCGTAAACCGGCCCGGCTCGGCCAAGGCGCGCTCGGCGATCCCGACGAGCAATTCCCCCCGGCCCGCGCTTTCTACCTTCTTCGCCAGCACATCGCACTGACCCGCCGGAGCATACAAAATCAGCTCCGCCAGCAGTTCCGGCCAGCGATCCGTGAACGCCTGCTCCACGCAGGCCACCGCCAGCGTCCACAGCCGGCTGTCCGTCACGTTCGCCACGATCCGCACCGGGTCCGTCGACTTGCCCAGCATGTCCAGCGCCATGCCGTGCGCGTCGGTCGAAACAGGCAACCCGTCCGCCGCCACGCGCTCGATCACCAGCGCCGTCGTGAACGCCTGCACAGGCTCCTTATGCTTGAGAAACCGCTCGATCTGCCCTACTAGCGTCTTCTGAACACGCTCGATGAACGCCGTGTCCGGTTTTGTCTTGCGGCTGCGCGTCTCGCGGAGGTAACCCTCCAACAACTCCAGCCATTCACGCGGAGTGGTCGCCTTGGCGAACGCTCCCCACGTCTCCTCCTCCAACGTCTGGCCGATCGGGTCATAGATCAAGAACATCGGCGAGCGGCCTTCGATCCGAAGGTGGTGGCTCTTCTTCACCGCGTTGCGAAGCGACGTCCACCAGTCCGACCAGCGCTCGGCGGGGATGTGCCGCGGCACGAGCATCATTCGCAAATCGTCGCGCGTGATCTTGTTCCGATGACCACGCAGGATTCCCACGGCCAGCGTCGATGGGTCCTTCTCCGCCAGTTCCGCGATGCGCTCCGGGCGCAACTGCTGCAACACCCGAAAATCGTTCTCTTCCACCACGTCGTAATCGTCGAGCAATTCTGCGAGGTCGATTGTCTGTGGGCGACGGCCCACCTGAATCGACGCGCTGTCCCCCGCCAGATCCAGTTCAAGCAATTGGGCCGCGTGATCGTCGTTTCGGTGAATCAGATAGGACCCCTTGGATAGCCGAAGCCCGGTATCGAGGAATCGCAAAGCCCGGCGTACGGACTTGCCGGCCTTCAGCCCGGACTTGTCGATCCACTGCTCCAGGTCGGCTCGGTCCTTGAACGTCTGGCGGTAGAGCGCCAGGATCTCCTCTCGAAGACTGTCTCCATCGGTCAGGCGCACGCACAACTCGCGCCCGATTTGCAACGCTGTTTCCGGCGGACGCGATTCCTTGACACTCGATAGCCACGCCCAGCCCAGGGTGTTCGCCAGCGGCGCCTGGCCGGCCTTCACGACCGTATCGATCACCGGCAACAGCCGCGTACCATCTGCCGAAGGTTCTTCAATGAGCGACAGCCAGCCTTTTTCAAGATCAGCCCAGCGGCCGGCTTTGGCGAACGTCTGAAGTGCGTCGTAGTCCATGGTGTGCGAAGGCTCCTTCTCCTGCTCAATGGAAGCCCCGCATTGTCACCGTGAACGCCCCGAATGTCGAGTCGGAGGCGGCTCCAGATCCCCAAGCTGTAAAAAAAGGGAAACCCGCCGCGAAATCCTTTCCGGGCGGGTGCCTCCAACGCGTTGGTCAGTTGGTTGAACGAGCCGTACTCGGCCGAGTGGCAAGATTCGACATCCCGCAACGGGCCAGGTACTTCATGACATGCGGAGAAAACTCAACGATGGCTTCCCCTCCGCCCGACTCAACCAGGCGTTGTAATCGCGCGGACAAGGTTCGCAGGCCGATGATCGTTGTACCATCGACCTTTGCAACCGGCTGCCGATCCCTGGCACCAATCGCTTTGCGAACCACAGCCAGCGCTCGAATCTGATCCATGCTGATTCTCGATAGCGAATGGGCCGAGAGATCGACCCCCGGTACGCGGAAAGGGCGCTCCCATTCCGCGGCACTCTGACTATTCCAGTTTCAAATCGCTCGCTTCACGCCCGAAGCGTCGGACGCGGAGAGAGGCCCTCATCCGGTCTCTCTCCGCGCCCTTGCCTCGAATCTACACCTCACCGGGCAGCACACGCCACCCACCGGTCAGGTTTTATCCCGACTCCGTTTCCGGATCGGGTTGCCGCCTCGTGCCAGACTCTGCTTTCAACGCCCGCTCGTAGTGTTCGTCGTAATGCTCGACGAAATCCTTAATCTCCGGTTCGAACCCGTCCCTCGGACGGATCTCCAGGAACGCACCCGCCCCGGCGATCACCACTTCCCGAGGTAGCTCGCTGATGCGCACCAACCGCTCCGGGACCACGATCCGCCCCTGCGAGTCGGGCTCCACGTATTCCGCCAGAGCGAAGAAGTTTCGATTGAACATCGTGCTCGCCTGCGCCTGGAGCAGATGCGGGCGCCGCTCGGCCGCTTGCCGCTCGAACTCGCGTTCTGTATAAAGTCGCAGGCAGGACTTCGGCTGACCGATCGTGAGATAGAACCCCTTGCCGTCGCGCTCCGGCTCAAGCCGGCTGCGGAACTTGGACGGAATGGCGAGGCGGTTCTTCTCATCGATGTTGTGGTCCGCTGACCCGGTAAGGAAAAGCATGGTGTTTCCGTGGTGTTTGGGCCGGCGACCCACTTGTCACCACTGAAAGGGAATTATCACCACAAACACCCACCCTTGCAAGACTTTTCTGCGCTGATTTCTACAATTCTTTTCGGCGGGCGCGGAACCTCCTTAGAAACAGAAGTTTGCGTGAGAAAGTTTTTTCTATTCACAGATTCTGCACGGCCCAGCTTATCGGTCCATCGCCCTCTCGTACAACGCGATCCAGCGCTCCACAACCCGAGCCAGGTCGTGCTCTTCGCGAACATAGTCCATTCCTGCCCGGCGAATGGCCTGACGTTCGGGGTTTGTAAGGACACCCTGACTTGCCACGGCGAAGGCGGCGACGTCCCCAAGCGGCGCGAGTCGGCCCCTCGCACCGTTTCCGAGGAGTTCTCGACAACTTGCAATATCCGACGCCACAACGGGACACCCGCACGCCAGCGCCTCCAGCACGACGTTCGGCGATCCCTCCGTGCGCGAGCACAACAGCAGAAGGTTCGCCGCCTTCAGCCAGCCGACCACATCCTCGCACCACCCGAGCATCCGCACGCAATCGGTCCGCCCGATCGCGTGAACGTATTCCGCGAGGGCGTCGCGCCGAGGACCGTCGCCAAGAATCACACCGAACGCACCGGCCGCATCATGCAGCGCGCCCATCACATCGACAACAGTCTCCAACTGCTTGACCAGATCGAGCCGCCCGGCCCACACGACGAGCGGCGACGAATCGGGCAGCCCGTATCGCCCGCGATTCACCGGCGGCGTCCGCTCGATGGCGCGCAGATCCAGCCCGTTCGGAATCACGGCGACTCTTGACGGATTGATCCCGAGATCGTCCACGACATGCTGCGCCACGGAGAGCGAGTTGGCGACATGCCACGTCGACTGTCCCGCTGTCAGCATCTCGCCCCATCGATGCCACCCACGCTCAATCTCGATGGTCACCGTGGAGGTGATGATCGGCCGCTCGCGGTCCAGTCGCCCCAGCCACCGCGCCGCGAGATTCGCATGAAAGAGCGATGCATGAATCAGATCGGGATTCTCGCGCCGAACGACGCTTCGCAAGACGGCCAGGGCGCCCAGGTCGCTCGCCCTCCGAGCGCCGCATGCGAACGTTGCAATGCCCTGCTGCGTAAGGACTTCGTGCAAGGCCCCCAGGCCCGCAAGACAGCCTACGATCGGTTGGTGGCCCCGCTCTTGCAGGCTGATGGCCAACCGAACCATGCGCCACGGCAGCCCGCCGGGCTTGAGATCGGTTGTCAGGATCAGCGGGCGCAACATGGTTTGATGGAACCGCGCAGCGCGTGATGACCACGAAGGAGCTCGCACCGCCGATCGCCCCTTCCAATCGCGCCGCGTCAGGCAGACTTGGACTCGGTCGAAGCACCGTGCGGCCGACCGCTCAAGAGCAGCATGCCCGACATGACCAGAGACGCGAGCAGGATACCAATCGCGATGGCGACATCTTTCTTCTCTAAGTCGAACATCGCCGGCATGATCGGATCCATCGGCTCAAACCGAACGGCCCCCGCGGCGCTGATCTGACGCGATGACCGAACGCGCTGCATCTCTTCCTGTGCCTCGGCAATCCGCTTCTCCAACGCGGCGATCTGCTCCCGCTTCTTCTTGATGGCGTCCTTCTGGGCCGCGACGGCAGCTACTTCGTCCGGCGTCAGCGTTGCCGCTGCATCTACGCGCATGAATTCCTCGCTCAACGCCTGATGACGAGCGATCGCGGCGTCCACGGCGGATTTCAATTCGGCGTGCCGGGCCGCGCGATGCGACTCGCGCTCCTTCGCCAGCAATGCGGCCACCGCCTTCTTATGGTGCTCCTGCCGGTCGCGAATGCGCGGGGCAAGGTCGTTCAGCGCGTTGCGCAGGGCTTTTAGCTCCACGTTGTAACGCGGGGCTACGTCTCGCGCCTGAACCGTCCAGCGATTTCGCGCGTCGAGACTCTTGTGCGCCAGGCTTGTCAGAATGCTCTGAATAATCCGCCTCTTGGTCATCTCGCTGCCCGCGGCCCCGATCTGCTCGGCTTTCTGCGCTGCGCCGCCGAAGGACAGCCGCGACGCCGCATGGAAATCGCGCACCAGCGATTCGGCCTTCTGCTGATACTCGATCAGCAACTGTGGATCCATTCCCTGCTTCCATCCGCTGACTTTTGGCATCAGCTCGTCCCAGCCGCTCGCGAACGTCTTGGCCTGCTCGTGATAATCCGCAAGGTCAAGTCCGATCAACTCCAGTTCTTTGCGAATCTCCTCATCCGCCTGGGACGACGTCTGTTTCTTCGCCTCCTCGACGAGTTCATCGATGCTGGCCATCAATTCCGGGATCGGCCGCCGCGCCTTGTCCATCGCCGAGACCAGCGATGCGTGAAACTCCACGGCCTTGCTTTGCTGCTGTTGCAACGCCTGGTTCAGTTCTTCATCCTTCGTCGCTGCCTCGGCGAGCTGCGCCTCCGTCGGAACAATCGGAGTCGTCGGGGCCGGCGTTGCTTCAAAGTCGGCCAGCGCCGCCTTGGCCGTATCGATTTCCTTCTGCGCCGCGACAAGATCTTCTTTGATCCGCGCCTTGGATTGCTGCGCATCGTTGACGCGCTTCAGCCGCGGATCGGTTGCCGCGACCTGTTCAAGAGTCGCCAACTTGGCCTGTGCCTCGGCCAATTCGCTTCGCAGCGGCGCGATGCCTGTCTCAAGGGACGTTATGCGTCGCTCGATTTCTTCCTGCGAGTTACCCAACCGACCCAGCGCCGCCGTGTACGCCTGTCCGACCGCGCTGACCCAGGCCTGCGCTTTGTCCTGATCGGCCAGCGGCGCCTTGATTCGAACATCCACGCAATCGCCGGTCGGCGCATCGGCCACGAAGAAACGCTGGTCACGATAGAGCGCGTTCAAGTCCGCCGACGCCAGACGCGACGCTTCGTCAAAGACTTCGGGTCGCAGCAGATTGGCGGCGTGCTCGCGAGCGCTGGCCTGAATGCCCTTGCCGTCGCCCTCAAGCAGAAATCGCCCGCGTGCTATCACATCGCGTGACGGCGTGTAGAGATACGCCATGGCCGCGAGGCCGCCAAAGATCAAGCCCAGCGATGCCGCGCGGAACACGCGACGGCGCGGAGCTGGAATCGGCATCGCCGAAAACGACTCGGCGTCGTGCTGCACGGCCGGCAGCGGCAGCTCGTTGATCTCCTCGCCGGTGACAAACTCCAGATCGTGATCATCCAGCACACGGCTATCGTCGGTGTACGCGCCGTCCGCTGGCGCTTCCGTCGACGGGAGCGCGGATGCTGTCTCTCCACCAAACGACGTCGCGACGCTCGGCTTAGCCGGAGTGTCGAACGAGTCGTCCTCGGCGAGAAATCGAGCAATGTCTTCCTCAGAAGCAGAATCGACCGCCGGTGCGAGGTCGATCGGCTCCTCCTGAATCGGTGTCCTCCGAGATGCCTCCTGTCGCGCGGTCGCACGGGTAGCCGCTTCGGCCGCCGCGCGGGTCGCCTCGCGACGAAGGGCCGCACGCTCCTCGACCCACTGTGCCTCGCGCCGGTGGAACTCATCCGCGTCGCGCTGAATCCGTTCGCGCAGCGCCGCCAGCTCGGACTCAACCTCCGACCGACGGCCGGAGAACTCACTTTGCAACTGGGTTTGTCGCGCACGATGCTCCGCATCCAGCTCCTGTCGCTGACGCGCCGCCTGTGCGTCGAGTTGCTCACGCCGCTCTTTGAGTTCCCGTTCGAGCAACTCCAGCCGAGTCTGGATGTCGCGCTCGACTTCCGCGAGTCGATTCTCGCACCGGCGCTGCGTTTCGTCCTCACGACGCTGCACGTCAGCCAACCGGTCCGCGATCGTCGCTTCGAATCTCTCGCGCAACTCCTGCATCGCGCGCTCTTCGCGAGCGGCCGCCTCGGCCTCCAGCGATTCCACGCGAAGCTGATAATCCGCCTCCAGACGGCGCTCGCGCTCACGCAGCGCCGATTCCAATTCCGCGACCTGCGACTCGGCCGCAAGCCGAGAACGTTCCAGCGCTTCGCGCCGGTCCGCCACGGCCTCTTCCAGCTCGTCGCGCTGGCGGAGCAACTGCTCGACTTCCTGACGAACCTCCGCCGCCTTGCCTTCCACCGCGCGCGTGCGACGCTCGATTTCCTGCTTCGCCTCGGCCACTTCCGCGGCAACCGCCGATAGCGCCTCCTCGTGCGCTCGAAGGGCCTCCTCTTTCTGCCGCAGCTCGCGCTCCTTTGCCTCGGCATCTCGCAGAAGCGTCGACAGCTTCTGGCCCGATTCGCCGCGGCCGTGAAGCTCGGCCCAGTCCTGCCGCTGTCGGCGAAGCTCGGCCAGTTGGCGCTTGAGATTCGCACCGTATTGCTCAAGTTGTCGCGCGCGCTTCGCCATCCGCTCTTCGCGGTCGGCTAGTCTCCGGCGATGTTCGTCATTCAGTCGCCGCGCCTCGACATCCGCCGCCTGCTGCTCTTCCAGTTCCTCGCGAGCCCGCTTCAGCCGCTGTTGCTCGGCCGCGATGTGCTGATGCGATCGCTCCAGCTCCTCACGCTCCTGCGTCAGCTTCAATCGCTCGCGGCGCGCCGCCTCCAGCTCGCTGTTCAACTCTTTCAACCGGCTGTCCACCAGCGCGGCGTCTTCGGCAAGTCGCGCCTTGCGAAGCCGCATGCGGTCGGCCTTGGCCACGAGCTGACGGCGAAGCTCCTCCGTCTCTTCCGTCGTGCGACGCAACGTTGCCCGGGCCTGTTCCACTTCGGCCTGCGCGGCCTTGAGCTGCGCCGTCTCTTCCGCGAGCAGCCGTTCGCGATCGCGCGCGGCCACGCGCTCTCGCTCCAGCTTCGCCCACTCGCGATCCAGTTCGTCCCGGCGCGCGTTGACTTCAATCTGTTGCGAGGCGATCTCGTCCGACCGAAGCGTCAGTTCCTCGCGCTGACGATCCAGAGCGGACTTGTCCTCCGCCATGCGCGATCGCTCGGCCCGAAGCGTTTCCTGCGCCTCTCGCAGCGCCTGCGCCTGCTTCTCGACATCTGCCTTCTGACGCTCCAGATCGGCCACGACGCTCTCGCGCGCATCCAAGTCAGCCAGTCGCCGCGTATGCGTCTCGCGCAGCGCCGCAACCTCCGCCTGCTGTGTCTCCAGCGCCTTCTGGGCCGCATGGATCGACTCCGACTCGCGGGCCAGTTCTTTCGATCGCGCAGTCAGCGCTGCCTCGCGCGCATCGAAGTCCGCCGCCTTGCGATCCACTTCCAGCCGCGATTTCTCAAACTCGGCTGCTTCCCGGTCGAGGATTGCCTGCGCGTGATCCACCTCGCGCTGCTTCTTCTCGACCGCGGCCATCTGCGATTCGAGGTCCAGCCGCTGCGATTCAATCTCGCTTGCACGATGCTCCAGATCAACCAGCTTCTCGCGCTCCTGCGCCAGCCGCCGCGCCTCGGCATCCAGATCGCGATTGAGCGACTGAATTTCGTCCGTCCGCGCCTTCAGCGCCGATTCGCGCGACTCGATTTCGGCACTGCGCGCCGCCAGCAACTCGCGCTCCTGCTCCAGATCGGCCTCGCCCTTGCGCAGCGCCTCCAGCTGGCGCTCGATGCGATCCTTCGTTTCGCGAACCGAGTGATCGGCCGCGTCGGCCTCCATCATCCGCCGATCGACCGCCTGGCGAAGCTCCTCCAGCTCGCGCCGGCGCGCTTCCTGCTCGGCCTCGCGATCCTTGATGCGGTGCTCCCGCATCTCCAGATCGAGCTGGCGCTGCGAATACTCCTGCTCGCCCTGTTCGACCGACTCGGCGCGCGACGCGAGCAACGACTCGCGTTGTTTCAGCTCGGCCTCGACCGCCGCGAACGATTGCTCCCGATGTGCGATGGCTTTCTCGCGATCTTCAAGGGTCCGCAGCCGGTACGCGATCTCCGCCTCGTGCCGCGCCACGGCCTCGGCCACGCGCTCGCGGATAATCGCTTCTTCCTGTTCCACCGCCTCGCGATGGCGGCGGATTTGCTCTTCCAGTTCCGCTGCACGAGACTTCTGTTGTTCCGTTTGCGTTGCGCGCGCCTTCTCCAGCGCTTCGGACTTGCTGCGAATCTCCGCTTCCAGCCGCGCCACCGCCCGCTCGCGCTCCTCGATCTCCGCGCGGCGCGCCGCCGACTGACGATCCATCTCCGCCAACCGCGCAACGATCGTCTGCTCCAGCTTCGTCTCGCGCTCGAAGAGCGACCGCTTCTGCTGCTCCAGTTCCGCCTGTTCCTCGGCCAGCCTCCGGCGGACATCGCCCACGCGCGTCTGCACCATCTGCTCGAGATCGGCCTCGCGCTTGGCTAGCGCCGCCGCCCGCGCGCGAACTTCGCCCTGCTCGTCCATCAACTCGCGGCGCAATTCACTCACGCGGTTGTTGACCGCCTGCTCAAGCTGCGCCTCACGCTTGATTAACTGATCCTGCTTCGCCACCAGCTCGGCCTGCTGCTGCGCCAGCTCGCGCTTCATCTCCGCGATCCGCGCTGCCGCAGTCTGCTCCACCTCCGCTTCGCGCTTCATCAGCGCATCGCGCTTCTTGTCCAGCTCGGTCTGCTTTTCGACCGTCTCGCGCTTGAGTTCGGCCAGCCGCGTGCTGACGTTGGCTTCCAGCTCCGCCTCACGCTTGAACAGCAGCCGCTTCTTGGCCTCGAGCGCCGCCTCGCGCGCCGCCATGTCGCGCTCCAGTTCCGCCAGTCGCGCCGCCCGCTCGGCCTCGATTCGATTCTCCCGTTCATTCAACCCGCGCTCGCGCGACTCCAGTTCCGTCTGCCGCGCGGCCAATTCCTTTTTCGCCTCGGCAAACCGAGTCTGCACTTCGCGATCGGCATCCGCCAGACGCCGCGCCGCTTCGCGATCCGCCTCGTCCAGCTTGGCCCGCGCTCGCTGATCGAACGTCGATTCGCGCTCGCTCAAAACGCGCTGGCGTGTGCCGAGCCGGCCCTCCCAACTCGCCGCCTCACGCTTGATCTGCGCCGCGCGCGTCTGGATCACCTCGTCCAGCTTCGCCTCGCGCTCCGCCAGGGCCCGTTCGCGCTGCTCCAGTACAGCCTGCCGCGCCACCAGCTGCGCCTTGGCCATCTGCTCCAGTTCAGCCCGACGCTGGGCCAGTTCGGCCTTCGCGGTCTCGCGAAGCTGCGCCTCCAACTGCTCCAACTCGGCCGTCCGGCGCGCGAAGTCCGCCTTGTTGAGCTCCAATTCTTCCTGTCGCCGCGCGCTGTCCGGTCCGTACACCTGCCGACGAGACTGTTCCGACAGCTCCGACGCGCGCCGCTGCAACTGCGCGTGATAGGCCTTCAGCCGGCTGCGTTCCGCCGCCAACGCCTGCCGCAGTTTCCGCGCCCGCTCGTCGAGCGCCTGTTGTGCCATTACCACGCGCTGACGAAGTTCCGTCGCGCGTTTGTCGATCTCTTCGCGGGACAAGCCGCCCGTGGATGCAGAATCGGCGCCGGACTCGGCGACCTGCGCCGCGCGAAGTCGGCCGGCTGGTTTCTCCGACGTGCCTTGTTGCTGCGTAATGGTCTGCCGGGCTTGGGCCAATTGCTCGCGCGCTTCCTGGAGTTCCTTCTGCATCCGGCCCAGCGCCTGCTCCGAAACGCCCTCGTCCAGCATCGCGTCATCGCCGCCCGACGCCCCCGACGACGCCTGTGCCGCCTGTCCCATCACGAAATCCCTGGGCATCGGTTTTCCCATGTTTGACGCCGTTCGAATGCGACCGCCCGTCGATCCGACTCCGTCCCCGGGCGCTGTTGAATGCTCCAGAGACGCACCCGCGACCGAACCGGCAGACCGCTCCTGCGCGCGAAGCGTCGCTCCGGTATCCGGCCAGAGCGGCTTGGAAGTTCTCGTTGCCCCGTCCCCCTGTCCCGCCGTAGCCCCCCCAGTATGCAATTGTACCCCCGTCTGCGACGAATGCGACGCACTCTTTGCACCGGCCCCACCGTTCTCGAATCCCGAACCCAAGGCCGCCAGCGCCGCCGACTCATCACGGTATTGATCCGCCCATCCCAGGCCCGTGCCAAGACCGTCCGCCGCGGAACGGAGATGCTCCAGATCGCGAGACAGTTCCGCTTCAACCGACGCGGCAGCCGTTGCGAATTCGGCTGCCACATCGGCGGATTCATCCAATCTCGACCGATCGCTTGAAGTAACCGGCAGTTCAAAATCGAGCGGAGCATTGGCTGGCCCGACGCCCGATTCCTGGGACTGACGGTCCGCGTCTGATTCGTATGGTGAACCTGGGTTGTGCATACAGGGACGACTCCGCCGTACCTTCGCATCACGTTCGAACAGTCGCCCATCCGTGGACGACGTTGGGCCGAAGCGCCCGTGCTAGGAACCCTCTCCTTCAAGTGGAATCGGCTCCAGCGGCTTGCTGACCTCTGGCCCGACCTGGACCCGCAGCGATGCGATCTTCTCGCTCAATCGCGCCTTGAGCGCGCTGGGCCAGCGCGATCGCGCCGTCGCCTCGGCCGTCTCGCCAGTCGGGATCGCAGCCGGCGCCACCTGCGGAATCCCGCGAATCGCATCCTGGATGCCTTCAATCTCGCGCTGAAGATCGGTCAGGCGACCTCGCTCACCTGCAGCAAGCGTCACAGGCTCGCTCCCGAACTCGTACGGCTGGGTCGAGGTCGTGCGCCCTTCCGACGATGCCCCGTTGAGTGGTGTCACCTTCGCGGCGCCGGGCTGGGCCGACAAATCAGTCCCCGCCGTCGTACCGCACGCGAGCGCGTCCATCCACGAACTCAAGCCGCTCTGTCGCGATTGAATCTCTCGCTCGATCTCCGCGAGCCGCGCATTCAGGACTTTCTCAAGCTCGCCAGCCGTGCGATCCAGCTCGAAGCGGCCCGCCTCTTCGATCGCCAGGCGCTGCGACCGAATTTCGCGCTCCCGAGCTTCCAGGGCCGATTGCTGCCGGGCCAGTTGCTCCTCGATCTGCTGCCTTCGCTCGCGGGCCATTCGCGCAAGTTCCGCGGCGCGGCGCTGCATTTCCGATTGGCGCATCTGCAATCGCAACCGTTCGGATTCCAGCGTCTGACGAAGCTCGGCGCGGCGTGACTCGAACTCATCGCGCGTCGCCGCCAGCTGCTGCGCCTCCGCGGCGATCTCGGCTTGTCCCTGCTCGGCCTCGGCCAGGCTGCTGTTTACGGTCGCCTGCCTCGCCTCCACCTGACGAAGCCGATTCATCAGCGCTTCGTGCTCGCCCGCCAACGCCTGGTGCGCACGGCGAAGCGTCTGGACGCGCTCGTCCAGTTCCTTGCGCCGCACGCGGTGTCGATCCTCGGCGCGGTCGAGATGGCTCCGCAGCCGCTCAATGTCAAATCGCAATGCTTCCAGTCGTGCATCTGTTTCGTCCACTTCGCTTCGCTCGGCGCGAACCAGTGACGCCAACTCCGCCGCCTGGGCTTCCAGAGAGTCAGCCGAAATAACCGTAAACGGCTGCGAAGCAGTCGCCGCATCCGATGTCGTCGTGCCCTCCGCCTGGCGAGTCGCATAATCTGTCGCATCCGCGTTGCGCTGCGTCGCGGCGGCTGGTTCAAACGACCCGCCGAACACGCGATCCACCTCGCGGCGGTCAATAAACGGCGGAACCGGTTCAACACGCTCGGCGGGTTGGCTCGAATCCGCGTCGCCCGCTCGCGACTGGAGCGCCTCGCGCTTTTGCATCGCGGCTTCCAGCAGCTTTCGCGCCTTGGCCTGCAGTTCGCTGTGATAGCTGCTCAATCGTTCGCGTTCCTTCGAGAGGCCGTCCCAAAGTTTCTTCGCACGCTCGTCGAGCGCGTGTTGCGCCGCGGCCACGCGCGCCTTGAGCCGCTCACTCTTCTCGTTAACCACCTTCAGCCTTGCAGAAACGACGGCATCGTTCGCGTCGGCCGCGGGCGCCGACTCGATGGATGCGCCCCGCCCGCCGACGACGGGAATTGGTCCCGCCGATGCCGCAATGGCTTCATCGATTTCGGTATCGTCAATCGTCTCGCCCAACGATTTCGCGCCACCCGCGCCGGTCAGAATCGAATCCGGCCACGGTGTATCAGCATGCGACATCTTGCTAAGAATCTCGGAGAGACTCGTCGCGCCCTCGGCATCCGCCGTCGCCGCGCACGTGCCGCTGTTCGCCGTATCAGACGCCGCCGCAGGCGCAGCCTGCGCCACGCAGGCAAAGGTCAACTCGTAGGGGCCGATTCCGATGCGATCGCCGTCGCAGAGAAGCGCCTGTCTCACATGCCGACCGTTGCGCCGAATGTTGAAGCTGCCCACCAGGTCCCGCAGGACCGGCCCCTGCGTCGTCCAGGCAATCAGGGCATGACGCGGACCAATTGAAGGATCGGCCAGCACGACATCGCACGCGGCGTCGCTGCCGATCAACAGCACCGGTTCCTGGCTCGTTATTTCCCCAATCGTTCGGTCATCGCGCAGCGTAAACGTCCCGTAGGCCGCGTTGCCCGCCATCGTGTTCGACAGTTCCACACAGAAGGAATACGGTCCGATCTTGAGCACGGACCCGTCGCTTAACCGCTCGAAGCGAATCCGCCGCTCGTTGACGATCGTGCCGCCGGCCCCGCCAAGGTCGCAGGCAAACGCCGCGGCGCCAATGCGAAGGATCGCGGTGTGCGCCGCATCGACCCGGCTGGATGAAAGACAGATTTCACACCCATCGCCCGATCCGATGATCGTCAGGTCTTGTTCGACGCCGCGCACCCCCGGGCGGACCGACGGATCCGTGGACACGAGGCGAATGCGAGCTTCCGCGACGGCACTGGGCGCTGGGCGGGTCTTCACGAGCGTCTCACCTCATTCACACGGATTTCGAGAATCCGTGCGCCATCTACGGGTTCCGTTTCCGCGCCGCGCGCCTGCATCCAACGATGCCGCAAGGGTGCAATGCCGCTTCGCAGGGCCACGCCAACTTTTGCCTGGCCGACCATTTCCATGTTCCTGCATCCGCCTCGGCGGATGCCGATAATATCAGCGCAAACCGCGACCAAACCAAGCTTTATCCCTGTTATCGGATCATTCATGCCCGTAACAATACTGGCGATTGAATCCCGCGCCACCAGCAGGACACGTTCCAGGGGTCAGAAATCCAAGGGGTGTGTGTGGACGAACAGTATCCCTGTGGAACTCGCTTTCTGGACAAGCCCGTGTTCCAGGTGCTGAAATCCACGATTATGCGGAGATCGGCAGGCCGGTGGCCGACGGACGCAAGCCGGACAAGCAGTGTTAGGGGGAACCACTTGCGGCAACGGCCTCGCAGGAAAAGGCCTTTTGAGCTTCGAATGAGCGGCCGGACAGAAGGTCGGTGAAGACCACCACGGCGGTCACGGACTGACCGGACGGCTTGCGGCAGTTGGGCCCGAACGGCAGCCGCAAGGTGTAGTGAGAGGTCATGAAGCGGCCGAACCAAAGGGGCTTCAGCTCTTCCGCGGAATAATCGAGCCGGGCCAGGGACTGTTGCCCATCGGGAAGTGACAAGTCGTAAAGCGAAACGCGGACCGAACCAGCCGCCTTGAGAACGTCATTGTCGGCATCAAACAAACGAACATAAAGCACGATGCCGTCGGGTACGCCGTCGCGGTTGTCGTCATACGTGCCCGAGAGGCGGTCCAGGTCGATGCGGTCGACGCGCACGAGGCGGTCGTACCGGGCGCGATCGTCCATGCCGCGCAGCCGCTGAATCTCCGCGGCTTGCTGTGCGAGCGTGGCGTCCTTTTCGGCGAGGGACCGGCCCTGCGCCGCAAGTTTGTCTTCAAGCTCCTGAATCTGTGCGATGTGGGCGTCGGGCCGCGTGTTGCAGCCGAGGCAGAAGAACGCCAGCCCAAAGGCGAACGCGCCGGCCAGGCGATGTCGTATTCGGAAGGCGCCGAGGTTCGCCCGGCCGCGCGGGCTGCTGAAGCGTGCGACTCGTTGATCGTCGTGGTGAGGCATCAGACTCGTTAGTCCTCTGAATTGGCACGGCGGACCATTTCGGGCTGCCGCTCGAGAATCTTGTCCACGAGGCCGTATTCGGTCGCCTCCACCGGATCGAGCCAGAGATTGCGATCGCAATCCTTCTCGATCTTCTTGATGTCGGCGCCAGTGTGCTTGCGAATAATGCCGTACAGCACGTCGCGCAGGCGAAGGATTTCCTTTGCCTCGATGGACAGGTCCGTCGCCGCGCCCTGCATGACGCCGCCGATCAGCGGCTGGTGCAATAGCACGCGGGAATTTGGCAGCGCGTAGCGTTTGCCCTTGGCCCCGCCGCACAGCAGGATTGCGCCCATGCTGGCCGACACGCCGACGCAGTAGGTCGCCACGTCGCATCGGAGGAATTGCATGGTGTCGTAGATCGCGAGGCCGGCCGAAACGCTGCCGCCGGGCGAGTTCACATAGAAGTGAATGTCGGCCTGCGGGTCCTCGTTTGAAAGGAACAGCATCTGCGCGACGATGACGTTCGCCACTTCGTCATCGATCGGCCCGCCGAGAAACACCACGCGGTCCTTCAGCAGCCGCGAGTAAATGTCGTAAGACCGTTCGCCCCGGCCCGTCTTCTCGATGACAAACGGAATCAGATTATTGTTCATCGCCATCGTCGGCACTCCTTCGCTCGCGTGCGTAGCCTTCCGTTGCGTTACTTCTTTTCTTCCAGCTTCTTGCCCGGGGCGTCGAGAATCTCATCGACGAGACCCCACTTCACCGCCTCGGCCGGTTCGATGAATCGATCGCGCTCCGTCTCTTCCTCGATCTTCTCCGGCGTCATGCCGGTGTGCTTCGCCAGAATCTCATTCAGCTTGCGCTTGTCCCGCAGGATCTCCTCGGCCTGAATGCGGATGTCCTCGGCCTGGCCGGTGATCCCGCCCCACGGCTGGTGCAGCATGATCTTGCTGTTCGGCAGGGCGAAGCGCTTGCCCTTGGTGCCGGCCGTCAGGATGACCGCGCCGCCGCTGGCCGCCTGCCCGATCGAATACGTCGCGATGTCGCAGGTGAGAAAGCGCATCGTGTCGTAAATGGCGAGGGTCTGGTCGACCATGCCGCCGGGGCAGTTGATATACAGGTGAATGTCCTGGTCCTTCTTGATGCTCTGAAGATAGAGCAACCGCATGATGACAAGGCTCGCCGAGCGATCGTTGATCGGCCCGGCGAGGAAGATGATGCGATTCTCCAGGAGCATGTCCTCGATGGACATCTCACGGATGCGCTGATAGGGCGCGCCCTGCGCAAAAGTGTCCGGCATAAGCCGCTGAATCATCCCCATCGCCGCGCTTCTGGTTCCATCCATGGTTTTGCCCTTCGTTCAAACAACCCCGACCCGACGGCCGGGATCATAGTCGCTCAAAAATCGGACACGGCACGGCTACTTCTTCGACGGCGGTTTGCGCGCCGGCTTGGCTGCCTCGCCGCCGGACTCCTTCTTCTTTTCGGGCTTTGGAGCGGCGGCCTTCGCCTCTTTCTTGGCGGCCGGTGCCTTGTCCGATTTCTCGGCCGTTTCGGCCTTTTCTGCCTTCTCGGGCTTGGCCTTGGCTGCTTTCTCGGTCTTTTCGCCCTTGCCCTTGATGTCCGGCTTCGACTCTTTGATCACTGCGTGCTTGATGACGTGGTCCAGGCACTTGTCGTCGCGAACCTGGAGGTACAACGATTCGATGCCGTTGTTCTTCATCAGGTCGTCGCGCACCCGGTCGAATCGGCGGCCGTACATCTGTGCAATCGACGCGATCTGGGCATTCAGTTCTTCTTCGTTGACATCCAGCTCCAGCTTCTCCGCCACTTCCTCCAGGATGAAATGCAGCTTCAGTTCGGCGAGCGCATCTTCGGTGGCGCTGGTGCGAAGCTCGTCCGCATGCTTCTCGATCTCCTCCATCGGCACGCCCTGCCGCTGCAATTCAACGATGCGACGCACGACGGCCCGCTCGACCGTGCGCGAACTCAACCCTTCAGGGAGGTCCAGCTTCGTATTGTCGAGTAGGTATTTGCGAGCCTGGCCTCGCATGCCGCGGCTGATGGCGGTGGACAGCTCGCCTTCCATCTGCCGGCGAAGATGCTCGCGCAAGTCCTTCTCGGAATCGAAGCCGAAGCTCTCCAGGAATGCCTTGTCCAGCGGTGGCAGTTGCAGCCGTTTGATGTCGTTGATCTTGATTTCGAATTTCGCCTTCTTGCCGCGCGCGTCTTCCACGTCGTAGTCGTCGCCCAGCGTGCCTTCCAGCACGCGCGAGTCGCCGACCTTCGCCCCTTTGATCGTGTCGCCGAAGTCCTCGAATGCCACGGTCTCGATGCGCTGTGCCCGGGCCGCCAGCGTGACGTTGTCCTGCTTTTTGACTTCCTTCCCGCCCACGGAGACGACCAGGTCGCAAACAACAAGGTCGTTCGGCTCGACCTTGCCATCGACCACGGGGGCGAAATGCCCACGCCGCGAGCGAAGCCGATCGACCTGTTCGTTGATGTCGTCGTCGTTAATCTCTACCAGCGGCTTTTCGATCTCCACGCCTTCGAGCTTCGGCAGCTCGAACGACGGCTTGACCTCGACCTCGCAGCGGAACTGGAGCGACCCCTCGGTGGGCAGCTTCATGCCCTGGAGGTAGGTCGTCATCTCGACCAGTTGCTCTTTGGCCTGCGGGTCGCTCTGCTTGTCCTTTGGAACGGCCCAGATCAGCGGGTCACCGAGTACCTTGAGGTCCTGCTTTTCGATCGCGGCGAGATAAGCGTTGGACACAATGCGGGTCTGAACCTGTGCGCCGACTTCGCCGCCGAAGCGCTTCTCGACCAGCCGCCGCGGGGCTCGGCCACGCCGAAAGCCCGGAACGATCGCCTCGCGCGTCAGCTCGCCGTATTCCTTGTCCAGCTCGCGGTCGATCGCGTCGCGCGGGACCGTCACCGTCAGGCTCTTGCGCAAGACACCGGCGTCGGCCACTTTGACGTCGATTGCCTTGGCCATCAGCGCCTTGGGGTCCTGCTCCTCCTCGGCTTCGTCCGCAGTTGCCTTGTCGCCGTCGGTCTGTGAACCGGTGATTCCCTTTGCCGCCATCGCACGCCTCCTGTCTGCCGGTCGCCGGGAAGCACACCCGCGCGTCCGCGCAACAAAAAAAGCCGGTCAGGCGTTTGACGCCCGACCGACTCTCTGGTGTCGATCTCCCCGGGGCACACGCATCCGCAGCCAACGCCTGACCATGTGAAACGGTCGGTACCCTGCGGTGCTATTGATTCTCAGCAGATCGAACGGGCCCGCATTCCGCGGCGACTATTCAATCCAAGCGGGTGATGAGATTCGAACTCACGACATTCACGTTGGCAACGTGACGCTCTACCACTGAGCTACACCCGCGACGTTCCGGTATCCGGAACCGAGCACTTATTTGTAATTCGGCCGACGGCGCTCGTCAAGTCGGCCGGTGCGCCGGTTTCTTCCTGCGGCCATACCGGTCCGCCATCGGCCCAATTTGCGCCCGACAAAAGAAAAAGGCCCGGCGATGAAACCGGGCCTTGGTCGTGCAAGCATTTCGCGTCTCGTGCCGGTTAGCGCCGGCGACGAATCATTGCGAATCCGGCGAGCGCCAAAAGGCTGGCGGTGGCGGGCTCCGGAATGACATCGAGGAACCGGCCGCCACCGGCATAAACCTGGGAACTCGTGCCAGTACCGACGTTGTAAACGTGAGCGCCGGCGCTGTTGGTCCACATGATGTTGCCGTTCGCGAGCTGCTTCACACCACGCGCTCCCGATGCGGCAAATGTCCCGAGGATCGCTCCCGTGTTCGGGTCGAGCCGGACAACTTGATTCGATGAGAACGCGGCAACGAGAATGTCGCCGGCCAGGCTGTAATCCATCTGCTCGGCAAAGTTCAGGCTGGTGCTGTTGTGGAACACGCCGAGCGAATTGCCGCTCAAGTCGTAACGGTGGATGTCGTCATTCGCGGCGTCCGAGGAAACAAGCAGGCCTCCCTGGTGCGGAAATACGTGAAAACCCGAGCTGGCCGGCGTCAAAAAGTTGCCCAGGTCATTGCCGGCTATGTCGTACATTCGGACTTGTCTCCCCGGAGCGCCGTTGGCGGTGCCGGTGCTGGTGACATAGACCTTTCCGCCAAACTGCCCCATGCCGCGAACGTTGTCGAGACCGGCCGTGCCGAGTTGGCCGAGGATCGTTCCGGTCTGGTCATATCGCACAACGCGATCTCCGAGTTGCTCTGATATCCAGATTTCAGTTCCGACGAGCATCGCATGAACCGGCGTTCCACCAGGTAGCGCGAACACATTGGAGTTGACCAATGAGCCATCCACAGCACTGAACGTGACCAGCCGGTTGTTAGTTGAGTCCGGCATCATCAGCAACTGTGCGTGCATCGGCGCCGTGCAGAACAGAAGAGCTGCGAAGGCAAGAACAAGCGGCATGACGGTTCGAAAAGTTCTCATTGCAGTCCATTCCTTTCGCAACCCGGGCCTTCGCGCAAGAGACGCTCAACCCGGATTACACCGCTGATGTTAACGTAAAACAATGAGTAATGTCAAGGCTTAGAGGGGTGCGCCGCCGATCGTTCATTCAGACTGCGAAGCACGACGAGCGGGCATGAATGGACTCTCAAAGACGCTGCCGGAAATGTTTGCAAGAACACGGCTTATGACCTTGTCCTCTGCACGTCTAATGCCCGGCAACGGGCGGGCAGGTGCAGAACAGATTCCGGTCGCCGTAAGCATTGTCGATGCGCCCCACGGCCGGCCAGAACTTATGGTCCCGCACCCACGACAATGGGTAGGCCGCCTGCTCGCGTGAATACATGTGCGGCCAGTCGTCTCGAGCAACGTCCTCGGCCGCATGGGGTGCGCCTTTGAGCGGGTTGTCGTCGCGCGGCATGGCGCCGTTCTCGATCGCGCGAATCTCTTCGCGAATGGCGATCATGGCATCGCAGAAGCGGTCCAGTTCTTCGCGTGATTCACTCTCGGTCGGCTCGATCATGAGCGTGCCGGGGACGGGGAAGGACATGGTCGGAGCATGGAAGCCGAAATCGATCAGGCGCTTGGCGATGTCCTCGACCTTGATTCCCGCGCTCTTTTCAAACGGGCGGCAGTCAAGAATGAACTCGTGCGCGACGCGCCCGTTGTTGCCGCGGTAAAGGACGGTGAAGTGCTTCTCCAGTCGCCGTGCCATGTAATTGGCATTCAGAATGGCGACCTGCGTCGCCCGCTTTAGACCCTCCCCGCCCATCGCCGCGATGTAGACCCACGAAATCGGCAGGATCGACGGGCTGCCGTACGGAGCGGCCGACACCGCGCCGACGGCCTTCTCCCCCGCCGTGGCGGGCCGGATGACCGGATGCCCGGGGAGAAACGGTGCGAGCCCAGCCGTGACGCCGATGGGGCCCATCCCAGGCCCTCCGCCACCGTGCGGAATGCAGAATGTCTTGTGCAGGTTCAGATGGCAGACGTCGGCGCCGATGTCACCGGGGCGGCAGAGACCGACTTGGGCGTTCATGTTTGCGCCGTCCATGTAGACGAGCCCGCCGTGCCGATGAACGATGTCGCAGATTTCGCGGATGGCGGTTTCGAAAACGCCGTGGGTGGACGGGTAGGTCACCATTAGCGCCCCGAGGCGGTGCCTGTGCTCGGCGGCCTTGGTGCGCAGATCGGCCACGTCGATGTTGCCCGCATCGTCGCAGGCGACCGGCACGACGGTGAATCCGGCGACGACCGCGCTGGCCGGGTTGGTGCCGTGGGCCGAATCTGGTATGAGACAGACGTCGCGATGAGCCTGGCCGCGCTCCTGATGATACGCCCGGATGACCAGCAGCCCGGTGTACTCACCCTGTGAGCCGGCGTTGGGTTGCAGCGAGACCTTCGCGAAGCCCGTGATCTCGGCCAGCCAGCGCTCGAGTTGCGTGAAGACGGCCTGGTAGCCCGTCCATTGATCGGCGGGCGCGAAGGGATGAATCGCGGCGATAGACGGCCAGGTCACGGGGATCATCTCACACGTCGCATTGAGCTTCATCGTGCAGGAGCCGAGCGGGATCATCGCGTGAGCCAGCGAGAGATCGCGATTCTCCAACCGCTTCATGTAGCGCAGCATCTCGGTTTCGCTGTGATAGGTATTGAACACCGGGTGCGAGAGGTACGTCGACGTGCGCCGCGGCAGGTCGGCAGGCGCTGCCTTGTACGGATGAACCGAACCGCCGCGGGAGGCCGACTTCACCAACGACCCGAGCGCTTCGACCAGGCGATTGAGATCGCCCTCGGTCGTTGCCTCGTCCACGGAAACGGATACCTCAACCTCGCTCGTCGCACGGATGTTGAATCCGGCCTTCGCGGCGGCATCCACGAGCGTTGCCGGCGCGCCGACGAAATAACTCTGCTCGTCGAGATGAACTGTGATCGTGTCGAAAAACCGATTCGCCGGCAGGCAGAAACCCAGCGATGCGAGTTGCTCGCGCAATCGAGCAGCACGACGGTGAATCCCCTCCGCGATTCGCTTCAACCCCGCCGGGCCGTGATAGACCGCGTACATGCTGGCCACGATCGCAAGGAGCGCCTGGGCCGTGCAGATGTTGCTCGTCGCCTTCTCGCGGCGGATGTGCTGCTCGCGCGTCTGGATCGCCAGCCGGTACGCCGGCCGGCCGCGGGCATCCTTCGACACGCCGATGATGCGGCCGGGAATGAGACGCTTGTATTCATCTTTCGTGGCGAGGAACGCCGCGTGCGGCCCGCCCAGGCCCATCGGCACGCCCAAACGCTGCGCCGAGCCAAACGCGATATCCGCGCCCCACTCGCCGGGCGGGACGAGCAACGCACACGCCAGCAGGTCCGTCGCCGCCGCCACCGGCACGCCGAATTCATGCGCCCAGGCCGTCAAACCGCGGTAATCCTCGATTCGCCCGTCCGTCGTCGGGTATTGCAGCAACAGCCCGAACAGGGATTTCATCCGGGCGGCATCCTTCGACCGAAGCAGCTCGGCCGGGTCGCCGGTTGCGACCTCGATCCCCAGCGGTTGCGCCCGGGTCTTCACGACGGCGATCGTCTGCGGATGGCAGTCCGCCGCGACAAAAAAGACGTTCCGCTCATTCGATCCAGTCACGATGGAATGGCACATGTGCATCGCTTCGGCGGCGGCCGTCGCCTCGTCGAGCAGCGACGCATTGGCCAGCGGCAAGCCCGTCAGGTCGGCGACCATTGTTTGAAAGTTCAACAGCGCTTCGAGACGGCCCTGGGAGATCTCGGCCTGGTACGGTGTGTATTGCGTGTACCAGCCGGGATTTTCGAGGATGTTGCGGAGAATGACGGGCGGTGTAATGCAATCATAGTAGCCCATTCCGATCATCGATCGCATCACGCGATTCTGCGCGGCGTGGCCGGCCAGCTCGCGCAAGACGTCTGTCTCGCTGCGCGACGGACCAATGGCCAGGGGTTTCTTCAGCCGGATGTCTGCGGGCACCGTCTCGTCGCTTAGTGCATCCAGCGAGGCGCAGCCGACGACGACGAGCATCTCCGCGATGTCGTGGTCGCGCGGCCCGAGATGACGCGGGACAAACGTGGCGGCGGGATCAATCGATTCGGCTTCGTGCGAGCGCGAACCAGGGTCGGTCGCGCCGGATGAACTGGACGACGATGACATGGATGCGGGCTTCTCCCCTGCGGCATTCTGCGGCCGCGACGACGCGGATGTTCTAGTCATCCGAATATCGTCGGGCAACGGGAGAGAATTGGCAATCTCAACGGGGGACAGGCGGCGCCCACGCTACCCCAACTGCTTCTCGTAATCCCCCGCCGAGAGCAGCGCCGCGTGCTGGGCCGCGTCGGACACCTTTACCTTGATCATCCAGCCGCCGTCGAACGAATCGTTGTTCACCAGCTCCGGCGAATCGTTCAACTTCGCGTTCACTTCGGCCACGGTGCCGCTGACGCCGGCGTACAGATCGCTCGTCGCCTTGACGCTTTCCACCTCGCCAAAGGGTTTGCCGGCTGTCACCGCCGCGCCGACCTTCGGCAGCGAGACGTACGTGATGTCCGTCAGCTCATCAGCCGCGAACTTCGTGATGCCGATGGTGCAAATGTCTCCGTCCAGCTTATGCCACTCGTGAGAGGAAAGATATCGCCGGTCTGATGGTACGCTCATGGTGAACACTCCACGTCCTTCAAAATGCAATCGCGCAAGGTGGGCACGGCCCACCATGATTCCTACATCGCACGCTTGTAGAACGGCAGCGCCACGACCGTCGCCCCGATGTGCTCGCCGCGCACATCGACGCACAGCGCCGCGCCGTTTGTCAGCGCGGCCGAATCGACGTACGCCATCGCAATTGACTTCTCCAGCGTCGGGCTGAACGTGCCGCTGGTCACCTCGCCCGCTTCGGCATCGCCCACCAGCACCTTCGACCCCTGCCGCGCGATGCGCCGACCCTCCAGCACCAGCCCCGTGATCTTCCGCCGCGGCCCGTCGGCGGCGATCTTCCGCAGCGCCGCCGCGCCGATGAACTCCTTCTCCAAATCCACGCACCAGCCGCACCCTGCCGACAGTGGATCAATCTGCTCGTTCAACTCGTGCCCATAGAGCGGCATCCCCGCTTCGAGGCGCAGCGTGTCCCGCGCGCCCAGCCCGGCGGGTCGCACCGTCACCCGATCGGCCCCGCCGTCCTTCGTCAGAAAATCCCAAGCCAGGACGCCCAGCCCCGCGCCGAGCACGACCTCCAGCCCATCCTCGCCGGTGTACCCGCTGCGGAAGATGCTGTACTTCTGCCCCATGTACGAGCCGCTGATGAAGCCGTATCGCCCCATGTCGTCCACCTTGAACGGCATGTGCTTCTTGAACAGGTCCATCGTCGCCGGCCCCTGCACCGCGAACATCACCGACGCCGTCGTCTGATCGTCCAGCTTTACGTCGCGCCCGGTCATGTGCTGCTTCAGGTGCGCGACGATCTTCTCGCGATTGCCCGCGTTGCACACCATCAGCCATTTGTCTTCATACCGCGAGACGATCACGTCATCGAGGATGCCGCCGGCCTCGTTGCAGACATGGCTGTATCCGCTGCGGCCGACCTTCAGCTTGCCGACGTTTCGCGTGCAGACGTGCTGAAGCAACGCCTCGGCATCCTTGCCGGTCAGGTACAGCCGGCCCATATGGGAGACGTCAAAAATGCTGCTGGCCGTGCGGGTGTGAACGTGCTCCTCGACAATGCCGCGATACATGACGGGCATCTCCCACCCGCCGAAGTCAATCAGCCGGGCGCCGAGGGATTTGTGCGTGTCGTACAGGGGGGTCCGCAGGGGCTTTCGCTGGGTCGAACCGGCCGATGCGTTTCCTGGGGATGTTTCGTGCATGCACGGAAGTTTATGGACGCCGGCGGGCGGTGGCAAGAAACAGGGCGCGCAGCACGGTGAATCCGAGCCGCCGCAGTGATGCGGCAGAAGTGTTGTCCGGGCCGCCGCGAGCTCATGGCGGTGATCGAATCCTTATCTATGCCACCCACACAGGTGCCACGTTTCAAGCAGTGGCCATGAGACCCCTATCTCGCCGCGCGCACACGAGGCCGCGGGCACGGGGGAACAAGGCCACGCGGCCGCCACGCAGCGCATGCAAAAAGGGCAAGCCCTGTAAAGGACTCGCCCTTTCGCACGTCGCCGGCCACCTTTTCTCTCAAGCCCGAGAAGTTAGTTTCGCTACACGCCGAGCAACTCGTTCACGATGCACTGCAAGTCCAGGCCGTCAACGTTGCAGTCGCCGTTGCAATCCCGCAGCGGCCGGCCATCGCAACCGACCGGCAGACCTGGGCGATTGTCGGGACAAGCGTCTTCATCGTTCGGCACGCCGTCGCCGTCGCGATCGGGGTCGCAGGCATCCCCGAGGCCGTCGCTATCGAGATCGGCTTGGTCGGGGTTGGCGATGGCCGGGCAGTTATCGACGCAATCAGCGACGCCGTCGCCATCCGAGTCTGTATCCGGCACGCCGCAGCCGCAAAGGCCGGGCTCGGTCTTGTTGGGGTCGTTGGGGCAGCCGTCACAAGCATCCGGCGCACCATCCTGATCAACATCTGGTGTGAAGCTGGCCAGCCCAACCATGGCGTTAGTGCCATCTTCCTTCCAGCCGATGTACCACATTCGGAGTCCACATTCATCATCAATGAGCACCGAAGCGTGCTGCACTAGATCTCCATCCCATTCCGTTCCGGAAGGGGCCAGTACGGGCGCACAATCCGCCAATTGCCATGCAATTCCATCGAGTGACGTGGCTAGGCGAATATCGCCGGTCGACGATGAGAAATACATCTCATACAAGCCGCCGTTCCGAACCACGTTAACTTCGTTGTTGGTCCATTCCGTAGTATCGCCAAACACGAACACAGGGGCTGCTTGTCGGACCCAGTTGACGCCATCGGCGGAGGTTGCATAGCCAACCTGTAGTGTGTTGAACCAACCACTTCCGCCCGTGTACCACATTTTGTACTGCTGGGCGTTTTCATCCCAAAGCACCGATCCGACGCGAGTTACCCAACTGTCCCATGGTCCATCGGCGGGAAGTACCGGGCTAGAAGGATGTTTCGTCCACGATATGCCGTCCGATGATGTCGCAAAGCCAATGTTGTAATACGCTGAGTACCACATCTTGTACTCGCCGTCTCGGTGAATCACCGAACCCTTGTAGACGTGTACGCCTTCCCATCCTTCGGTCGGTGTCATGACGACTCCGTCGTCTTGCCAATGCACCCCGTCCGTTGATGTAGCGTGGAAGATACCCGAATTCGCACCGTTAAACACCGTACTGTACCACATGTGATAGATAGAGCCATTACGAAGTACGGATGGCCAATGCGCCCAGGGCTCGCGGTCCAGCACGCCTACCCTGGACGTAGGTTCTTTGCAAATCAGTTCCTCTTGGACCACGACATTGTCCAGTAATGCGGTCGCGCTCGCGTTGGCGTTATACCCAGAACAACCGGAGCCGAACGGTGGACAGCAATCCCCGACCGGATCGCGGGCGAAGCCAAGAAAGTCAAGATTACCGGGCAGCCCTCCGATCCCTGAAACCACCGCGTTTCCGACTGGAGTTCCAGAATCGCGTTCAGTCACGACGAAGTTCGCCGTGTCTGCGTGAACGTCGTAAGTGACAACGCAGCGGTACCACGTGCTCTCCGAATACAGATTCCAGCCGATGTGCTCATAGTGCGCTACGCCGTTGAGTCCGCGGACATATAGAGGCATTGATAAGCCACCATCGGATCGAGCGGGGTGAATGTGAATGTAATGGGGATCCGGAGACCCAGAATTCGGACTCGTGGCGATTTGTAAGTTTGAATCAAACAAACCAAACGCGACGCCGGCGGACCACCCAAGCGTTTGAGGGTTAATGTCAAACTCCAGACGAAGCGAGCCGCCCTGATAATCGATCTGCGTGTACGCATAGCGGGTTGGCCCAAGGCCCGGCTGGCAATTCAGTGTAGTCGCGTGGTAGGCTTGGGCGTCGGAATCCCAGTAATAGTTCTGTGACTGGTCCGTCGCCCAGCCGGGATCGGTCGAGAAATCAGTCTGGTACTTGACCACGAACTGTCCTAGCGCGGGCTGTTGAAATAGGTAAAGCGAGAATACGATTGCGGCCATCAGTCCACATCGATGCGTGTGCATGCGTGTCTCCTCCGAAAAATCGACGTCTTGCCTTTGGTTTGGGGTCAACGGCGTGACCCTCCCGGCGTATACATGCGGCATCTCTCAGGCCCAGGCGCACGGCCAAGCCCCCTCCTTTGCTATTTGGTCCTTCCGGGTTCTCCGTGGGTCGGCTCGGTGCCTCGGAGTATTTCTCAGCCCCAGGAATCAAGTCAAAAGGCAGCCATGAAGGAAAGAGAAACTCAGCAAGCCAAGCTCCGTCAACAGGTTACGCTTTTCCCTTTCTTCATGGCCTGTCTTCTCTTTCTCCCGCACGCGGCGGAATTCACAAGCCAAGAGGCGTCCGGAACCCTCTACATGCCTGATTCACCCACGACAAACCCGGAAGGACCTGCTATTTTTTCCCCATTCTGCCTTGCCGCTTCCTGCGGCAGCGATTTGTTACAATGCACATCCGAGAGGGCGCACGATCATGCAGGCGGGCCAAAACCAGCAGATTACCCAGCTTCTCGATGCGGTAAGGCATGGGGACAGGGAGGCCCGTTCCCGCCTCTGGGAGGCCGTCTTTCTGGAGCTACATCGCATCGCCCAAGCCCACATGGCCCACGAGGCCCCCGGCCGGACCCTTCAACCCACCGCCCTCGTGAATGAGGCCTACCTTCGCCTGTTCGGCGACAACAATCATCCGACCCCGTCCTTCGAGAACCGGCGACACTTTTTTGCTGCCGCTGCGCGGGCCATGCGCCGGATACTCGTGGATTACGCACGTAGTCGGAAATCGTTAAAGCGCGGTTGCGCAGGCGACCCCGGCAGTACCGAAGGTGCGCCTAGTCGGGCCAAACGAGTTCCGCTGGATTCCTGCGTGTCCAGCTCTCGCGAATGGGACGATCCCCTGGAGTTGCTCGCGCTCGACGAAGCCATGACCAAACTTGAAGCGGAGGATGGCGATCTCGCACATGTTGTGGAGCTGCGATTCTTCGCGGGAATTGGCGTAGAGGAGACGGCGGACATCATGGAGATTGCACCCCGAACTGTGGAGAAATATTGGCGCGCCGCAAGGGCCTGGCTCCACGAATCCCTCTCGGATTAACAGAGAACGCTGAATACAGGGTTTGCGAGGTTGTCGTTGAAAAACCGTGCGGTCGAGATATTCTCAGAGGCGGTTGATCTGCCCTACGGTGATCGACCGGGGTTCCTTGACCGTGCTTGCGGAAATGACGCTGATTTGCGACGCAGGGTCGAATCACTCCTTGCCCACGACTCTGCAGCCGGGGACGGTTTTCTCCGGGCACCGCCGCCCGGACCGGGCGCACTTTCTTTCCAGACAGAGATTGCGGCCGATCCCCTCATTGGGAAGAAAATTGGTGCCTACACCCTCCGGAAAACACTCGCGCACGGCGGCTTGGGAACTGTGTTTCTGGCCCAGCAAGAAAACCCCCGGCGTGATGTAGCATTTAAGGTACTTCGCGGGGGCTATTGGACCAACTCCGCCGAAAAGCGATTCGATGCCGAAGCCCATATCCTTGGATATCTCCGGCATCCGAATATTGTCCAGGTCCATGAGGCCGGCACACACCGATTGGAAACCGGTGCCACCGTCCGCTTCATCGCGATGGAATATGTGCCCGATGCCCGGCCGATCACGCGGTATGCCGACGAGAAATCGCTTTCACGGAATGAACGGCTGGAGTTGTTTGTTCACCTCTGCGACGCGATTCACTGCGGCCACCGAAAGGGTGTCATTCACCGCGACCTGAAGCCCGCAAACGTCCTGATCGATGGCGAGGGCTGCGTGAAAGTTATCGATTTCGGAATCGCGCGCACAACGGATTCCGACATTGCCGTCACCACCATGCACACCGAGGCGGGCCAGATTCTCGGCACGCTGGCGTACATGAGCCCGGAGCAGTGCAGCGCCAGCGCCGGCGAGATCGACACGCGGACGGATGTCTATTCGCTCGGCGTCGTGCTGTTCGAGCTGCTGTCCGGCCGGCTGCCCTACGACGTGTCGCACATGACGATTCACGCCGCGGCGCGGGTGATCTGCGAGCAGGAGCCGGCGCGGCCGAGTGCATTCACAAAACGCGGCATCGGAAATCAGTCGAGAGGCGTCACGAGCCATCAAGCGGTCAAGGGCGACCTCGAGACGGTCATCCTGAAGTGCATCGAGAAGGATCGGGCACGGCGCTATGCGACGGTCGCCGAGCTTCGGGCGGATCTTCGCAGCGTGCTGCGCGGTGAGCCGATCGCAGCCCGGCCGCCGACGGCCTACTCGCGCCTGCTGCGCTGGGCCGGGCGACATCCGAAGCTGGCAGTGGCCACCACGAGCTTGATCATTGCCGTGCTTGTTGTGGGGTCGGCGGCGGCGTCCATCTGGCTAGCGTTTTACCGCCCAGATCGCCTCGAATTGACCAAACGTGGATCGACTTGGGATGACCGTTTAAATCAAACACCCTCTAACGGAGAGCGCGCGAGGCTCATTTCAATGGGGGGCGTCATACTCAAAGATTGGAATGGATACTTTGACTCAAGTATTGCCATGGCCGCGCTGGTCGATAGGCCGAATCGATGGGGCGGCGGCAAGGTCGTGGTTCTCGGCTTCACTGTTTTTGCCAAGCTACCATTCGTGGGCGAGTTGTGTATCTTCGATGCATCCCATCCGAACGATGAGCCGATCCGGCGGTTGCGCGTTGAACAGGCGTTCATCGACCGGATGCCGCCCGACGCGTGGCCGCGTCCATCGCTTGATCGAGACCGGCACTACGAATCGAGCGGGTTCTCGGTCAAACACGGGTGGATGATCGACGTCTTCCCGGGCGATGACCATCCGGGTGATGAGATCGTGGTTTTTTTTCAGCACGACCCCGGCTCGCAGGGAGTCCTGCGCATCTACAACCTCAATGGCGATCTGCTGTTTCAGGCGTGGCAGGATGGTGGCTTCGATGATGCCTACTGGCTGTCGCAATCACGCCGGCTGGTCTTATCCGCGATCAAGGGTGACAAGGATGGGTTTGAGTACGGCCTGCGCCTGGAGCAAAACCATCCCAAAATCCTGCTGGCCATCCAGCCATCCGCCGGAGAGATCACCAATGCATGGATCAACCCGCACGCACCCGACTGGGGGCCGGCCGACTGGTATCAGCCGGTGTGGTGCAGGATGCCGTGCCCGATTGAGTTCAATGGAAACAACGGATTCTACAATGTACTTAACACGCCGACCGAATCAATTGGCGAGCGCGCTGGTGACGAATTTGTGGGCCTTCAAGTCTTGAGTGACGCCTTCCCGGAGTTGTCTGGAGTCCCTATCGGTTTTTCAGTGGTCTTCAACGAACATGGGGACATCGTTAGTAAGCAATTGTCGGGAGACCAGATGCGGAACTTCATGCGCGAGAACCCCGGAAAACTGCCCGATCCCGGTCGATTTGAGTTGCTTCCGTGGACCCAGCGCCAGCCGCCCTGTGGCGTGCCGACGTCCCAGCCGAGCGCCACGCAACCCGCCGCGGAACAGTTTGACGCGAGCGGCGGCGGCTGACCGGACCGCTTTTCGATATTTCACGCGCAACAAAAAGCGGAGGCGCGCCCCATGAGCGCGCCTCCGCTGAATGAACGTCAGTCTTGTCGCAGACGAAGGTGTCGCGGCGAAGAGTCAGCCCGCGTCACCCTCACCCCGGCCCTCTCCCTTGAAGGGAGAGGGAGTTTTGCGATCGGACAATTACCACTCGCGTCCGCCGCCGCCGCCGTAGCCGCCGCGACCGCCACCGCCACCGCCGCCGCGTCCGCCGCGACCGCCGCCGTAGCCGCCGCGACCACCGCCGCCGCCGCCGTAGCCGCCACCGCCGCCGCGATTCTCCTTCGGTCGCGCCTCGTTGACTGTCAGCGCGCGGCCGCCCTGCTGGGAGCCGTTGAGCGCGTCGATCGCCGCCTGCGCCTCGGAGTCGTTGGACATTTCAACGAAGCCGAAGCCCTTGCTGCGGCCGGTGTCGCGGTCGCTGATGACTTGTGCGCTGGAGACCGAGCCGTGCGCCGAGAAGAGTTGTTCCAGTTCGCCGTCGGTCATCGAGAACGGCAGATTTCCCACATACAGTTTCTTCGCCATCTGAATTTCTGGCCTCCTGGCCATCGAACAAAAGACCCGCCCAATCAAATACTTTCCGGGCGGACAAGAAAGGGCCCGTGGTCACGGACCAGAGAGGCGGAGGCGTGCGACCGGGAAGCGGAATCATCTCCACGAAATGCGCGAACCCAATTCGAACGTCAAACCGACCGGCGGATAGCATAACCCGGACCGCTCCCGGCTGTAAACAAGCGATTTTCGTGGGTTTTCCGGGGGAAAGTGCCCCTTAACCTCCCCCCGCCGGGCGTGTCTGAGGGGAAGAAAGAAAGGCGAAATCCCCCGCCGCGCTGCATGACGGGCCGCGGCTGGCTATTCTCTTCCAACCTTTAGCCGTCAGGAGACGATTCATGCCCAGCGTATCGCCCCCGGTTCTTGTTGCCTTAACCGCATTGATCGGGCTGACCGCCACAGCCTACGCCAAGGAAAAACAGGTCGTGACCGTGTCGTATGTGGTCGGCCCGGAGAAGGGTCCGCCCGAAGGAATCACGACGGTGGCCGTCATCGACGCGGGTGTGGCGAGCATCGACGGCATCAAGGGCAACGCGCGCGAACGGAAGTGGGCGGGCATCGCGGCGGATTTGCTCGAAGCCATGTTGCAGGACGGCGCGGCACAGGCGACATCATCAAGTCACAAGCTGACGGTCGTGCAGCGCCGCGCGACGAAAGCGATCCTCGATGAGCAGGACCTGCAACTGGTCGGCATCGTCGAGGGTGACGCAGCGGCCCGCGCGGGCAAGCTGCTCTCGGTGGACGGTCTCATCATGAGCCGAATCAACATCAACATTGATGTCCAGAAGCGGACAAAGTCGCAAATCGATTGGGGCCAGATGCTGGGCGGCGCGATGGGCGGTCCGCCGCCGGCACCGCGCGATGTGCGCTATCGTGGCGGGCCGGGGCCGGGTCGCGGTCGACCGAGAGGCGGAGGCGGGCCCGGGCCCGGGCTGCCGACGCGCGAGATCGAGGAGATCAGTCGGAGTCTGACGGTGCAATGTTCGTTCAGCCTGGTCGATGCGGTGACGGGCAAGAGCGTGCTGCATCATGCGCCACCGGTGTTCCAGAAGACGGACACGAAATCGCCGAATTTCTTTTTCGGGCAGTTCATCGAAGCGGGCGACCTCGATCCGGTGGATCATTTCATCGGTGAGCTGGTGGAGCGGGCGGCGCGGGATTTCGCGAGCCGGCTCGTGCCCGTGACGGTGGAGCAGCAGTACGAGATCATCGGGCGGGGCAAGTTCGGGGAGAAGGCCGTGCGAGCCTTGCGCGGGGACGATCTTAGCGAAGCGATTGCTTTGTTTGAGAAAGAATACGAGAAGGAATCAGACGAGCCGGACACGGTTTTCGCGCTGGGCGTAACGTGCGAATTGGCGGATCAATACGAGCAGGCGCTGAAGTGGTATCAGAAGCTTGTCTCGATGAAGGATGTGGACAAGGATGACCTGCCGATGTACCTCGACGCCAAGAAGCGCCTGACGGCGCACATTGGCCGGATTCTCCGCGACGCTCCAGCGGAGGAACCGCCGGGCGGCGAGCCGGCGCCGGGCGGTGCGGACGGTCAACCGCAACCGTGATCGGAGCGGTGTGAACCGATTGTCCGCGGCACCGCGGGTTTGACGGAAACGACGGTCTTGAATTCCAACTCATCGCGACGGTAGGATTGGACGCATGAAAACCTCACAATGCCTGCTGTTCGGATCGCTCATGGCGCTTGCGTCATTCGCGAGTTGTTCGCAATCGGCCGGGCCGATGAAAGCGGCGCCGGATTTCTCGCTCGACAGCCTCGACGGCGGAAAGGTGTCACTCGCGCAGCGCCGCGGGCAGGTGGTGCTGATCGGCTTCTGGGCGGTGAAGTGAGGGCCTTGCCGTGCGGAGGCTCCGCACTTCAAGGCGTTGCAGGACAAGTACGCGTCGCGCGGCTTCACCATCCTGGCGGTCAATGCCTGGAATGAGCCCAAGGAAATGGTGGACGAGTTCGCGAAGAAGAATAAGTTGAGCTATCCGATTCTTCTCGACGGCAAGCAGGTCTTCCGCGATCACTACGGCGGCAAGGCGATTCCGCATTCCTTCCTGCTCAACAAGAAGGGCGAAATCGTGTGGTCGCAGATCGGCTGGGGTGACGAGTTGACGGACGTTCTGGAGAAAAAGATCGAGGAATTGCTGTCGGAGTGAGTGCTGCAACCTCGCGGCGTAGTTCCGTCGTAAGAGAACAGATTGCAACCGCTAATCACGCCAGTTCGCCCATGGCGTATGGCAATGTTATCCTGTCCGCAATGCTGGATGCCCCAACGATCGCTGCCGCTCGCAAGGCCATCGCCGCGGCGCGCGCGGCGGGGCGCACGATCGGCTTCGTGCCGACGATGGGCGCGCTGCACGCGGGGCATGTCAGCCTGATCGATCGCTGCCGGGCCGATGGGTGTTTCACGGTCGTCAGCATCTTCGTCAATCCGACGCAGTTCGGGCCGAATGAAGACTTGAGTCGTTATCCGCGCACCTGGGAGGCGGATCGCTCCGCCTGCGACCGGGCCGGGGCCGAGGTCCTCTTCGCGCCCACCGCCGAGGAAATGTATCCGCCGGGTGAGCAGACGCGCGTGCGGCCGGGCCAATTGGCCGATGCCCTGTGCGGGCCGTTTCGACCGGGGCATTTTGAGGGCGTCTGCACGGTCGTCGCCAAGCTGTTCAACATTGTGCAGCCCGATGTCGCGTATTTCGGGCAGAAGGACGCCCAGCAGGCGGTGATCATCCGCCGAATGGTGAACGACCTCGCGATGCCCGTGCGAATTGTGACGTGCCCGCTGATTCGGGATGCCGACGGTCTGGCGCTGTCCAGCCGCAATGCCCTGCTTACTCCAGCCGATCGCGCGCAGGCGCTGGCGCTGTACCGCGCGCTCTGCACCGGGCGTGACGCCCTCCTTCGGGGAGAGACTTCGGTCGGTCGAATCATCGCCGCGATGCGAAATGCAGTTGTTCAAAATGCAGGTTCGGCTGCGATTGACTACTTGAGCCTCGTGGACCCCGAAACGCTGGAGCCGGCGGCCTTGCCCTGCCCGCGGGTGTTGATCGCCGGCGCGATACGCTTGGGCGGCGTGAGATTGATTGATAATCTCACCGTGGAAATCCCGTCGCCGACCCCATAGGATGCGTCGCGTGAGACTTCCAACGCCCTGAAACCCGCCGCGACTCCATGTATCCCACGCTCTTCAAGATTCCCTTTCTTCCTGACTGGCTGGCCGACGTCAAGAGTTATGGCGTCATGCTCATGGTCGCCTTTCTCACCGGCATCTGGATGGCCTGTCGGCGAGCGGATCGGTCGCAAGCCAATGCCGACACCGTGCTGAACATCGGGTTTCTCTCATTGATCTGCGGCGTGGCCGGCGCGCGGATCATGTTTGTGTGGCACTATTGGGATTCGCGCTTCGCGAACACGCCCAATCCACTGGCGGCGGTGTTCGATCTGCGCTCGGGCGGGCTGGAGTTCTGGGGCGGGCCGCTACTGGTGATACCGGTTCTGATTATCTACCTGCGTCGTTATGCGAAGGTGTCGGTCCGCTGGTATCTCGATATCACCGCGCCCTCGCTCGCGTGGGGACTGGCGGTGACGCGAATCGGCTGCTTTCTGAACGGCTGCTGCTGGGGCGCGGCCTGTGTCGATCACACCGACCCGGCGCGCGAGCGGGCCGAGGTGCCGTGGGCGGTTCACTTCCCCTACGGCAGCCCGGCGATGGTCCAGCAGTTCAAGTTCGGGCAACTGACGATCCCGAAAGAGCTGATCACGGTTGATCGGGCGGGCGAAGCGACGCCCTTCTATGTTGAGTACCTCAAGCTCGCCGCGGCCGACAACGGCAAGACGTACACTGCGCTCAATGATCGCCTGACCGCCGCGCGCCTGGCGCTGGCGCGGCCCGAGATTGCCGCAGATCCGGACAAACTCGCCCGGGCAAACGAAGAGCTGCAGGCCGCTACGCGCGCGTTGCAGGACTTTTCACAATCTGATCCCATCGGCGCAGTCGAGCGCCACGCACGGCGGTTCGGCCTCACTGCGGCGCAACTCTGGGAGATGGCGCAGCACTACCATTCCAAGCCGGCCCATCCCACGCAACTGTACGAGACCATCTCGGCGTCAATTATCTGTCTTGTACTAACTCTGCTCTTCTACTATCGCGAGCGGCATGGAATCGTCCTGGGATGGTTCCTGATGCTGTACTCCATCTCGCGCATCCTGAACGAATCGATCCGACAGGATAATCCTTTGGATTCGTTCGGCCTGACGATTTCGCAGGTCATCAGCATTTGCACCCTCATCACGGGCCTGGTCTGGGTCATCGTGCTGCACACGAAGTTCCCGAAGTTCAGCCCGCGGGCCGTGCCGTTTGTCTATCCCGACGAGCCTTCGCCGCACCCCGCGACGCGATGACTTTCGCGCCGATCGAACACTTTGCCTCGCGTGGGATATAATCCGTTGTGTCCGCCCCACCGCACGCCGATTCCGCGGGCAACATTGCCATGTTCAAGCATCGACGCCACATCCTGCAGATGGTCATGCTGATCGTACTATGCGGCTCCGCGCCGGCGACGCTGGCGGACGATCCGCCGCGTAAGTCCAAGCCCGCCTCGCGGGAAAAACCGTCGAAGAAATCGGCCCCCCAGCGGATGGATTTCAAGAACAACGTGCTGCCGGGGCAACTCAATTCCTACGAGGTGCGCCGCGCGACGCGTCGCTCGCGGCCGATCGGCAAGTCGCTTGAGACCTTCAGCTACGAGCAGGTTGCAACGTGGACGCTGATCAACATGGCCGACCCGAAGCCCGCAACAGCGACGTTGTATCAGATGATGGCGGACGGCCCGGCGATGGTGCTGGGTTACTTCAAGGACAACAAGCAACTAAAGAGCGCGCCGAAAGCATCGCGTTCGCTGCTCTCGCGCGGAAGCACGCGCCTGGAGAGCGGCGAGAAGACGATGCGCGACAGCCCGGCACTGGTCCCTCGCGCCGAAGGGCCGGAACGCGCGATCCTGGAGCTGGTGCTGGACTTTGCGCACTGGCCGCCCAAGCGGATCGAGGCGGGACACAAATGGGAGCGCGACGTGAAGGCGCCGGACTTCACCGGCACGCAGACCTTTGAGTTTGTCGATCTGGCGAAGGAAGGCGGCGAGACGCTGGCACGGCTGACGATGTACGCCAGCGGGCGCTTCTCCGGCGGGCTGGAGCGCGAATACGAGTTTGGCAAAGTGCAGGCGGTCATTCACTGGGCACGGCTCGATCAGCGACTGGAGCGCATCGAGGCGCAGGCATCGTGGCGGCGGCTTCGCGGCGACGCGCCCGTTGAGTATGACATGAAGATTCAGGTGAAGCTGGTGCACGCGCAGCGACTGGCGGAGGCGGTGCAGGAGCGGCTCAAGCAACAGGTGGAGGCCATCAACCTCGCGGCGCGCGAGACGCAACTGGGTCACACGCGCGACGCAGCGAAACTCGTGGAAGGGTTCGTTCAGCAATATCCCGACTCGCCGTGGATGCCGGTCATCGCCGATCTTCGCGCCAAGATCAAAGCACAGAACGACGCCCAGACGCGGTTGAGCAACGCGGAATTGCTTAAATCAATCGGCACGCTCTTTCTGGAGCTGGAAGCCGCAACCGAAAAGGCCGACGACGACGCACGCGAAAGCGCGACGAACCTGCTGGCGGCGCTCGCGAACGACTACGGCCCGCGGTTGCGCAAGCATGCAGAGTCTGACGACGAGCAAACGCGCGGGCTGGCCATCTTCGCGCTCGCGTTTTCAGCAAAGCCCGACGACTTCGCGTCGGCCGAGGACGCATGCTTGGACTCGTCTTCGCGCGTGCGCACGCTGGCCATCTCGGCCATCGCCGCGAGCGGCCGGCCGGGAGTCCGCGCCGATCTGCTGCTCAAGCTCCTGGAAGACAAGACGGCCGGCGTCCGCGCCCGCGCGGCTAACGCGGTTGCGGTATGCATCCGGCGCGATGATCTCTCTGTTCAGTCGCTCGTCGAAGCGCTGGACAAGATAATGGTCCACGACGATACGCTCGCGGTTCGGCGCAGCGCGATTCGCGCGATCGAGGCCATCGGCGGGCCGGGCGACATCCCTCGATTGGAACAGGCCCTTTCCCATGAACTGGACCGCGACAATCGCGCGGCGATTCAACGAGCCATCGAACGGCTCCACACGCGCGGTTAGACCCTGTTGAAACAAGGCTCCGGTTTATAACCGCAGGCCGTCGCGCTTTTACGTTATATTCCCGTGGCGAGGAGCGCGAAGCATGTTTCTGCCCGTCACATTCATCGTTCTGATCATCGTGGCCGCGTGCCTGTGGCTCGGCGTGTGGCTGCTCCGCCGGGCCGGGCAAGACCGGAATCGTTTACCTGCGCCGGGCGGCGATCACGCGGCCGCGCGCATGCGCTGTTCGAAGTGCGGCCAAGTCGAAGAGGGTGACGCGCATTTCTGCGGTCACTGCGGCGCGCGGTTGACGTAGCATCGTCTCGCGTGCATTCTCATTCGCGCAAGGAGGACACCTATCATGTCGGATTCGGAACCACGCTTTCCGCGACGGCCCCTGCAACCGATGAACTTTCCGCGAAGCGGCGGAATCGTCGGCGCGCTGCTGTTGCTGGTTGTCGGCGCGCTGGGGTTTTTCTGGTTCGTCGTGCGCGTCGAAGTGCCAACGAACAGCATCCTGGTGCTGGTGAACAAAACGGGCAAGCTGCTGCCGCCGGAGCTGCGCGACCAACTCGGCGATCAGGTTGTGCTCTATCCCGAGCTGGTCACGTCCATCGCCGAGAAGACCGGCAGCACACCCGAGGCCGTCCGCGCCGATTATAAGGGCGTGCGATTCGAGGTGCTGCCCGAAGGCCGTCACTGGTACAACCCGTTTAGTTACGAGCGTTTGGTTGTGCCGGCGACGCTTCTCAAGCAGAACGAAGTCGGCGTGTTGATCCGCAAGTACGGTAAGCCGCTGCCCTTCCCGAAGACCGTGGCGACCGAGCCGGACGAGCGCGGGCCGGTGGGCGAGACGCTGTCGCCTGGGCGACACAACATCAATCCGTTCGCGTATGAGTTGCAGAAGTTCCCGGCGATCTCGATCCCCGAAGGTCACGCCGGCGTGGTGACGCTCTTGAGCGGGACGGACCCGGTCAAGAAAAATACATTCGTAGTCGAACCGGGCGAAAAAGGCGTGCAGCGCGCCACCCTGCCGCCCGGCCTGGAGTACATCAACCCCTACCTGAAGCAGATCGACATCGTCGACGTCCGTAGCCAGAAGTGCGACATGGTCGGCGATGACGCGATTCATTTTCCCTCGTCGGACAGTTTCACGATCACGATCGAGGGCACGATCGAATGGGCCATTCGACCCGATCACGTCGCCGAAGTCGCTGTTGCCTATGGCGACAGGCGCGACATCCTCGACAAGATCATCCTCCCGAACGTGCGCAGCCTCGCCCGCATCCAGGGATCCAAGCTCCAGGCGCGCGAGTTCATCAGCGGCAAGTCGCGCGCGGCCTTTCAGGAGCGCCTCTTGAGCGAATTGAAGAGCGAATGCTGGAGCCAGGGCATCGACATCAAATCAGCCCTCGTGCGTGACATCAAGCCGCCCGCCGAGATCGCCTCGCTCATCAGCCAGCGCGAGCAGGCCGATCAGGAGATCGAGCGCTACACGAATCAGATCGAGGAAGCGAAATCCGAAGCGCGGCTCGTCGAACAGCAGGAGTTGCAGAATCAGAACAAGTCGCTCGGCGAGATGCGCACGGAAATCGTCACGCTGACCAAGGAAGCCGAGCAGCGCAAAAACGTCGCCGTCACCAAAGCCAATCGCGAACTGGCCGTGGCGAAACTGACGCTGGAAGCGGCCGAAAAGGAGGCGGCGGCCCTTCGCTCGCGTGGCCAGGCCGATGCAAACGTCATCTTGTTCGGCTACCAGGCCCGGGCCGAACCGCTCAAAGCGGCGGTCAACGCCTTCGGCGACGGCACGACCTACGCCCAGCAGTTCTTCTATCAGAAGGTCGCCCCGTCGATCCAGAGCATTCTGACAAACGTCGATGGTCCGTTCGCTGACATCTTCCGCAGCTTTGACGCCGGTTCGTCGGCCTCGAAGGGAGGCAACCGCTAATGGGAAACAAACTTCGCATCCTCATGGGGTCGATTCTCGTACTGGGCGGCGTCATCACCGCCGTGTTCTGGTTCTCATTCCGCATTTACGTGCCGCCGAACAAGTGCGCCGTGCTCGTTCGCAAGATGGGTACGCCGCTGCCAGCCGGGCAGCTTGTCGCCACCGAGCCGGGGCAGAAGGGAATTGAGTTGGACGTGCTCGGCCCCGGTCGGCACTTCCGCGACTCGTTCCGCTACGAGTGGGAACTAAAAGATCTGACGGTGATTCCCGCGGGCGACCCGGCATCGTGGGAATGGATTCACACGATCAGCTCCCGCGCCAAGCAGCGAATCCGCGGCGGACAATTCGCGCCGCAGGGCAAGTTCCCCATGATCGGCGTCGTCACGCGGCGCATCGGGCAGAAGCCGCCGCCGGGGCAACTGCTCGTCAAGCGCGATTCGCCCTATGCCGGCATCCTCGAAGAAGTGCTCACCCCCGGCACGTACAAGCTCAATCCCTACGCCTATGAAGTCGAGTTGCACCCCGCGACGGTCATCCCCGCGGGATTCGTCGGCGTCGTAACCAACCTGTTCGGCAACGCGCCGGAGCAGCGCGAATCGGCCATCCTCCCCGAACTGGACTCCAACGACACGACCGAGTCGGCCGCGTCCAGCCAACTGGTGAGCTTTGTCCGGCCGCTGGCGAACGTCGGCGAGCGCGGCACGTTGAAGGATGTCTTGCAGCCGGGTGTCTATTTCATCAACCCGAAGCTGCAGAAAGTGACGCTGATCGAGATCGGCTTCAACGAGTTCAGCACGACAAATATCCCGGGCGAGCAGACGTATCAGATTTCGTTCCCGTCGGACACGGGGTTTCTCATTCGCGTCGGCGTCACGGTTGTCTGGGGCATCGACCCGCGCCATGCCGCCCAGACCATTAACGAGTTCGGCAACACCGATGGCGTGATCGACAAGGTCATCGAGCCGCAGTTGCGGTCGATCTGCCGGAACATCGGCTCGACCTACGCGGCGCGCGACTTCATCCAGGGCGAGAAGCGCGAAAAGTTCCAGCGAGACTTGAAGGACGAATTGAAGCGCATCTGCCGCGGGAAGAACATCGAGGTGCTGCTCGCGCTGGTGCGTGAGATCGACGTGCAGCCGCCCGAGTTTATGACCGGCGGCGAGAACGCCGAGGACCTCAAGCGCACGATCCAGGAGAGTTACATCGCCAAGGAAAAGCAGATCACCAAGGAGAAACAGCGCGACGCGGCGACAGCCAAAGCGCAGCTGGAAGAGTTCAAGAAGAAGGTCGATATCGCCCGCGAGACGATCCGCGCCGAGACGCGCATCGGCGTGGCGAACGTGCAGGCTGACGGTGAGAAACTCGCCGCCGAGGTCGACGCCCAGGCGGCGCTGGAAGTGGCGACGATTCAGCAGCAGGTCGCCCTGCTCGACGCCCAGCGGACGGAGATTCTCGGCCAGGCCAAGGCCGACGTGGAGAAGTTCAAGAAGGCCGCCGAGGCCGAGGGCTACAAGCTGCTGGTCGGCGCGTTCGGCAGCGCGAAGGCGTACAATTTGTATACGTTCGCGGAGAACTTCCAGCCGCAGTCGATCAAGCTCTTCTTCGCCGGCGAGGGCACGTTCTGGACCGATCTGTCGCGCTTCGAGGAACTCGGCGCGGCGAAGATCATGCAGGACGGGGCGAAGGCAAAGCGGTAGCGTTGCAGCGCAGCCGCAACTCGCAAGATTAGCATGGCCCACGACGGCATGCCTAAGACGCATTGGCCGCCCAGGGTGGGCGCAGCCCGTCCGTTACGCAGCCACTGATCGCGCGCGTAGAATGAGACGGCGCATGAGCCACGACCGGCGATTCCCCCACTATGCCCTCGATGATGCCGGGCGGCTTTCGTCGGAAATCGCCTGCCATTCGTGCGGGTACAACCTGCGCGGCTTGTCGCCCGACGGCGTGTGTCCCGAATGCGGCACGGCGATCCGGCAATCACTGCTGGAGGATTTTCTCTACTTCAGCGATCCGGTCTGGCTGCGAAGGATCGTGCGCGGGATGGACATCCTGCACATCGGTCTCGCGGGGTTCTTCGCGGTCGCCTGCGGCATGCTGGTGCTGCTCGCGCGGGACAATGTTCAGCTTTCCGCCGCCGCCGGGACCAGCTGCGCGATTCTGGCTTTTCCGCTAATCGGGCTGTGGCGTGCGACGCTTCCGGAATCGAGCGATCGCGCGGACGCAATCCGGTTTTCGTGGCGGTTCTTCGTTCGCCTGGCGATCTTAATTAACGCAAGCTGGTTGCTCGGTGCCTTGTTCCTCCCACAGGATACGCGACTGATCAACCGGCAGGATGCCGTGTCGATCAGCATCGCACTGATCCTCGTCCTCTTTGCGGGATACCTGTTTTACCTGCGTTCGCTGGCACGACGGACCTATGACCGCGAATTGTCTGCGTCGTTCACCGGCGTGATCATCGGATGGTGCGCGATCTGCGTGGGAGTGACCGTCCTCTTTGCGTATTATTTCAACCGCCTGCGGCGATCCTCATTGATGAGCGCTTTCGCGGCGATGACCACGTGCCTCGGCCCGTTCATACTTCTTCTGCTTATCGCCATGACGCCCGCGCTGCTGCTGCCCTTTCGCGAACGGCTGTCACGGATCGCCGACCTGGCTGCGGAGACCCGGCGCAATGCGGAAGCCGACGGGGCATCGACGTGATGCGTCGAATGAACCGGTTCGTGCCCACCCGCTGCCTGGTGGGCGGCGCCCACCCTTCGAAATCGCGACCCGGCTTGCTTTCGACGCGTTTATTACCCGTGCCGGGCGAGCACTTGCGCGAAGCGCCAGACTTCGTGATACGTGTTATACAGCGGCACCGGGGCCACCCGGATGACGTTCGGCTCGCGGAAGTCGGCCTTCACGCCGGCCGCCTCCAGCGCGTGGAACAACTCCTTCGGCCGCTCGTGGGCGAGGATGGACAGTTGGCAGCCGCGGTAGTTCGGCTCGCGCGGCGTGATGACTTCGTACCGCTTCGACGGCATGCGATCGAGCAGGTATTGCAGATAGCCGGTGAGGCGCAGCGACTTGGCCCGCAGGTTGTCCATGCCGGCCTCATCGAAGATCGCCAGCGACGCGCGCAGCGGCGCCATCGAGAGGATCGGCGGATTGCTTACCTGCCACGCATCGGCCCGCGCGACCGGAATAAACTCCTCATTCAAATGCATGCGGAAACGCGTGGCCGGGTCGTTGCCCCACCAGCCGGCGAAGCGGTCGAGCCGCGGATTGGCGTGATGGCGCTCGTGCACGAATGCACCGGCGACGGCCCCGGGGCCGCTGTTTAGATATTTGTATGAACACCACGCCGCGAAATCCACGCCCCACTCGTGCAGCGCCAGCGGTACGTTGCCCGCCGCGTGCGCCAAATCCAGCCCGACCATGCAGCCCTCGGCCCGCGCCGTGGCCGCGATCCGTCGCATGTCGAACACCTGCCCGGTGAAGTAATTCACGCCCGACAGGAGCACAAGCGCGACGCGGTCGCCGTGATCCTCCAGCTCCGACTCGATGTCGCCAGGGTGGATGTGCGCCTCGCCGTCGCGCGGGCGGATGATCGCCAGCGCGTCGTCCGGATCGTGCCCGTGAAATCGCAACTGGCTCGCTGCGGCATACGTATCCGACGGAAACGCCGCGTCTTCCATGAGAATCTTGTACCGCGTGTGGGTCGGCTGATAGAAACTGACCATCAGCAGATGCAGGTTCACCGTCAGGCTGTTCATCAGGACGACTTCGGCGGGCTTCGCACCGACCAGCCGGGCGGCCGGCTCGCGGAATTGCTCGTGATAGGAATACCAGGGCGAGCGACCCTCGAAATGCGCATCGACGGCGAGGCGAGCCCAATCGTCGAGTTCCTGGGTCACGGCGTCGCGAGCGGCGCGGGGCATCAGGCCCAGCGAATTACCACAAAAGTAAATGACCGGTCTGCCGTCGGGGCCGGCCGGAATCTCAAACCGCTCACGGAATCGGGCCAGCGGGTCGGCGGCATCCAGCGCGAGGGCGGCGGCCTCTTCCGGGGCAAAGGCGGGGTCGGTCGGGGTATGCGCAGTCTTCATTCTCGTAAGTCTATGCTGGGGTTGGGCCGGGGTGGAATGGCCCGAGGCGGTCCGACGGTCCGCGAGATTCTGCGGCTGCGATTGGGACGAAGCTTGTCAAATGGGGCTTGTCAGTGCTATGCTGGAGTGATCTATCGGGGCGATTCGCCCGGGGCCGGGCCGGCATGTCGATGTGCAGCGCGGCCGGCGAGATGACCAGTAACACGGAGATACGACCCATGAAGAAGTTCGTTCTGCTTGCGGCGGCGGTGGTTGCCCTGACCCAAGTGCCGATGGCACGGGCCGTGGAAGTCGGTGACATGGCGCCGGAGATCAAGGCTGATTACTGGATCAACATGCCGGGTAGCGCCAAGTCGCTCAATCCCGAGCACATGAAGGGGCGGCTGGTCCTGTTGGAGTTCTGGGCGACTTGGTGCGGCCCCTGCCGGGACAGCATTCCCCACTTGATCGAATTGAAGAAGAAGTATGAGCCGAAGGGCATGTTGCTGGTCGCCCTGTCGGACGAGCCGAAATCAAAGGTCGGACCGTTTGTTGAAAAATACAAGATGCCATATGTCGTCGGCGGCGGCGCCAAGGCCACGCTCCAGAAGTACGGCATCAATTCATTCCCCACGGCGATCCTGATCGGGCCGGATGGCAAGGTGGTCTGGACCGGCCACCCTGCCGTGATCGATTCAGAAATCGAATCGGCGCTGAAAGCCAATCCGCCGAAGAAGAAAGGCAGCCTGTCGGAAGAGACGGCCGCATCCGTGTTGAAGAAGGCTGACAAGCTGTACCGCGACGGAAAGTATGCCGACGCCATGGACCTGTTCACGCAGGTGTCCGCGGAGAACAAGGGCTCGCCGCACGCGAAGAAAGCGAACGAGCAGATCAAGAAGATGAAGGGCAACAGCTCGATCATGGAGTCGCTTCGCCGCGCCGAGGCCGGCAAGAAATGCGGCAAGTGGCTGGCGTGTGCACGCGTGCTGGCCCAGAACGGTGAGAAATCCGACGCGGCGAAGTACTACGACCGGATCATCAACGAATTCGGCGAGTTCGACGAAGCCAAGGTCGCCCGCGCCGAACGCAAGGCCCTGGGCTACGAAGGCAAGCCCGAAGCCGCCAAGCCCTCCAAGGCCGCAGCGCGCAAAGCGGCCGACGACGAAGAGGAGGATGAAGACAGCGACAGTGAAGACGATGACAGCGACGAGGACGAGGACGAGGACGAAGGCGACGACGATTAGTCAATTCGTCGCATTGAAGCCTGGTATAGCTGATACGGTCGGTGGCTCGAGTCACCGACCGTTTTTTTTGATGCGGCCGCTGCACAGGTGCACGTCCATCGCGAGCAGAAACTCGACCCGGCCGCAGCGTGGGCTGCACGTAAGGCCTGGAGGGCCGAAACAAGACCGCTCGGCCGGCGCAGCGATGGGGCGAGGTATGAGCGATATGGGAGCCGCAGATAGGCCTGGCGGATTCGCGTTTTGAGCAGAGCCCGCGCGATGTCCCCCATTCTCTGGCGATTCGACACAATGTCCCGGGAATAGGCAGCCGCGATTGGGAGTATTAAGACTCCGAGGCCGACCCTACGACTCGCGCACGGTGCGCGAGGCCGGCCTCGGAAAACTGGAACCGACCATGCTATCATTGCGAAATCTGTTCACCGCGACGGTCTGTTCGTTGACGTGCGTTGTGCTTGCGAGCTGTCAGCAGGGCGCCGAAACAAGCCCCGCTTCGACGGTTCCCGGCAGTAATCCGCGCGGCACGACGGACACGCAAGAGACCCATCTAACCAGGACGAGAATACCACCGATGAAAACCGAACGTGCGACGTTTGCGGCAGGTTGCTTCTGGGGCGTGGAGCTGGAGTTCTCCAACATCCCCGGCGTCATCAAGACGACCGTCGGCTATACCGGCGGCAAGACGGCCAAGCCGACGTACGAACAGGTCTGCTCGCACAAGACGGGCCACGCCGAGGCGGTGCTCGTTGAGTTCGACCCGACCCAGGTCAGCTACGACAAGCTGCTCGACAACTTCTGGGCCATTCACGATCCGACTCAGATGAACCGGCAAGGCCCGGATGTCGGCGACCAATATCGCTCGGCCATCTTCTACCACTCGCCGGCGCAGGAGAAGGCCGCCCGCGCCAGTCTTGAGCGCCAACAAAACTCCGGCCGCGAGAAGGGCAAGATCGTTACGCAGATCGTCCCCGCGGTGGAATTCTACGCCGCCGAAGACTACCACCAGCAGTACTTCACGAAGCGCGGGCAGAAGTCCTGCCACGTTCGCCGCTGGTAACAGCCTGGCGACCATTAAACCGGTCGGAAATTGACAGTCCCGCTTTCCGGTCGTACATTCTCACCGGCGGATGCGCAGCGAAATCACCCTGCGATCCGTCGGTTTTTTTGTGTGGCGGCGGATTGTCGAACTCGCGCAAGCGGCAGCATCCCCCGAGAAACATTATCGTCGGCGTCCCGGCGACCCGCTCCCACAACAGTGTGCGCGGCGCGCGGTCTCTCGCCCGGCAGAACGGAGTCAGGATTTTCATGGCGGAAAAGTTTGTTTATTTCTTCGGCGGCGGCAAGGCGGAAGGCAAGAGCAGCGAGAAGCACCTGCTCGGCGGCAAGGGCGCGGGCCTGGCGGAGATGACCAACATCGGCCTGCCCGTCCCCGCGGGTTTTACCATCACTACCTACGCCTGCAAATACTACTACGAGCGCGGGCGAAAGTGGCCGACCGGTCTGGAGGCGCAGGTCCGCCAGAATCTGGTCAAGCTCGAAAAGTGCTGCAAGAAGAAGCTGGGCGATGCGCGCGATCCGCTGCTGGTGTCGGTGCGGTCCGGCGCGCCGGTCTCGATGCCCGGCATGATGGAGACGGTGCTCAACCTCGGTCTGAACGACAAATCGGTCGAGGCCCTGGCGAAGAACACGGGCAACGCGCGGTTCGCGTGGGATTCGTATCGCCGGTTTATTCAAATGTATTCAACCGTCGTCGTCGGCCTCTCGAAGGAAATCCTGGAAGAGAAGCTCGCTCACAAGAAGCAGGTGCTGGGCTTTCGACTCGACACCGATCTGACGGCCGATCACCTCCGCGAGCTGTGCGCCGAATTCAAGGAGTTTTTCCAGTCGCAGACCGGCCGCGGCTTCCCCCAGGAGCCGTGGGAGCAGCTTCGCGGCGCGATCGACGCCGTCTTCAACTCGTGGATGGCCGAAAAGGCCGTTAAGTACCGCGAAGTGGAGAAGTTCCACGGTCTGCCCGGCACGGCTGTGTCCATCTGCCAGATGGTGTTCGGCAACATGGGCGAGGACAGCGGCACGGGCGTCTGCTTCACGCGCGATCCAAACAGCGGCGAGAACCGCTTCTATGGCGATCTGCTGATGAACGCGCAGGGCGAGGACGTGGTGGCCGGCATCCGCACGCCGATCCCCCTGGAGGAATTGAAACGCAAGAACGCCGAGGTGTACGACCAGTTGTGCGGCGTGCGTGTCATTCTTGAGACACATTACAAGGATATGCAGGACCTGGAGTTCACTGTTGAGCGCGGCAAGCTCTACATGCTGCAATGCCGCAGCGGCAAACGCACGCCGACCGCGACGTTTCGCATTGCCATCGAGCAAGCGACCAAGCCGCTGCTGACGCGGGCCGAGGCATCGCGCCTTGTGAAGAAGAAGTACCTGCCGGCTCGTTATGCCGCCGCCGCGACAAAGCCGGTCCTCACCAGCGACGAGGCGATCCTGCGTATCACCGGCGTCGACATCGAGCGGCTGTTCTACCCGATCATCGATCCGCAGTTCGACTCCAAGAGCCTTTCGATGCGCCAACTGGGCATCGGCATCAACGCCGTTCCGGGCGCAGCCTGTGGGCAGATCGTCTTCACCGCGCCGCAGGCCGAGCGCTGGCACGCCGAGGGCAAGAAGGTCATTCTCGTTCGGCGCGAGACCAGCCCGGAGGACGTGGGCGGCATGCACGTCGCCCAGGGCATTCTCACCGCCACCGGCGGCAAGACGTCGCACGCGGCCGTCGTCGCGCGCGGCTGGGGCAAGTGCTGCATCGTCGGTTGCGAGTCGCTGGAGATCAACGAGCGACAGGAGACGCTGCGCCTCAATGGCAAGACGCTCCGTGCGGGCGACTTCGTCACACTTGATGGATCGGCCGGCACGATCTACGAAGGCGAGCTGGGCCTCGTCTCTCCGACGTTGCCGCAGGAGTACTACGCACTGATGAAATGGTGCGATGCCCGGCGTCGACTTCGCGTGCGCACCAATGCCGACACGCCCTACGACGCCGAGAATGCCGTGCGAATGGGCGCCGAGGGAATCGGCCTCTGCCGCACCGAGCACATGTTCTTCGACACCGAAGAGCGCCGCCGCGCCATCCAGGAGATGATCGTCGCCGAATCGGAGGACGAGCGCCGCAAGGCGTTGGCCGTGTTACTCCCCTTCCAGCGGCAGGACTTCATCGGCATTTTCGAAGCGATGAACGGCAAGCCGGTCACGATCCGCCTCGTCGATCCGCCGCTGCACGAATTCGTGCCGCACACCGAGGAGAAGCAGCGCGAGCTGGCGTCGCATCTTCGCGTGGACTACGAAAAGGTCCGCCGCCGCGTCGAGCAGCTCCACGAATCCAACCCGATGCTCGGCCACCGCGGCTGCCGCTTGTGCATCACCTATCCCGAAATTCTCGAGATGCAGGTCCGGGCGATCATCGAGGCGGCGGTCGAGTGCGTACGGCGCAAGATCAAGGTGCTGCCCGAGATCATGATCCCGCTCTGCATCGACTCGAAGGAGTTGGGCATTCTCGTGGAGCGCACGCGCTTCGTCGCCCAGGAGATTCTCGAAACCGCCGGCGTGCGGCTAAACTATCTCGTCGGCACGATGATCGAGACGCCCCGCGCGGCGCTGACGGCCGACAAGGTCGCCGGCGTTTCGGAATTCTTCTCTTTCGGCACAAACGACCTGACGCAAACCGTGATGGCGCTCTCGCGCGACGACGCCGGCCGGTTCCTGCCGGACTACGTGAATCAGGACAAGGCAGCGATCTTCGCGCACGATCCGTTCCAGACGATTGACCGCGACGGCGTTGGGCAACTCGTGCGTCACGCCATTGAAAAGGGCCGCGGTGCCAAGTCGAACCTCAAGATCGGCATCTGCGGCGAGCACGGGGGTGATCCCGATTCGGTCCACTTCTGCCATGATTCCGGCATGGACTATGTGAGCTGCTCGCCCTACCGCGTGCCGATCGCCCGGCTGGCCGCAGCGCAAGCGGTGATTCGAGAGGAAGCGTCCGGCGGAGCGGGCAAGGGCAAAGGCAAGGCCGCAGGCAAGAGCCGGGGCGCTAGTTCAGCGCGTCGGCGACCGTCGGGGCGACGGTAAAAACCGAGGTCAAGCGCGACAGTTCGAGAATCTGCGCGATCTCCACGGGCAGCGCCGCCAGCCGGACCGCGCATTGAATCGAGGCAAACGTCTTATGCAACCGCAGCAGCGCGCCGATTCCCGCGCTCGATAGCATCGTCAATCCGCTCATGTCCAGCACAACCCGCGCGGGGCGCGAGTCCGCAACGCGCCGGCATTGCCGGTCGAACTCCTCCGCCTCCGCGAGGCCGATCTGCCCCACGAGCTTGAGGATCGTTCCGCCCGGTTGTTGCTGTACCTCGCAATGAAACGCGCTCATGCGTGTGCTCCGGATCGTCGAACTCCATTCAGCAACGGACGCACGGCGCCCTCGCGCGTCGCCGTCACGCGCACAGTCAACTCCGCGCGGGCATCGCCGCGGAACATGCCGCGCGTCGGCGGCACGTCGGCGTAATCCCGGCCGATCGCAACACGAATGTGCCCGGCCCCCGCGGGTTGCCGATTCGACGAATCAAAGCCGATCCAGCCCGCACTCGGTATATACGACTCCGCCCAGGCATGCGTCGCGCCCTCCGTTGCCACCGCACCGTCGGCCGTCACCTGTACGAGGTGACCGCTGACGTAACGGGTCGGAATGCCCATCTGGCGAGCCAGCGCGATGAACACGTGCGCGAAGTCCTGGCAGACCCCCTTGCGATGCGTCAGGCACTCCTCGATCGGCGAATCCACGCGCGTGGAGCCGCGTTCATACCGAATCGTCCGCGAAATCGTATCGTGCAGCGCTTCCAGAGTCGCGCGCGGATCGCCCCGCCGTTCGATTTTCTGCTCCGCGGCAAACTTCTCCAGCGCCTCGCTCGAACGAGCAAAATGACTCGGATGCAGCCAGTCCCAATGCTCCGGAGAGTCGCGCAGCGCATCCAACGCAGTCCAGTCGTCCACGGACCCGTGCTGCGGCGGCGGGGCCATCGCAACTTCCACGACCGAAATCGCGCGAACCGTCAGCGACTCGTGCCGCGAGGGCACGTTAAAGTGATGCACCGTGTTACCCAGCACATCGAAATAGCGATACGCCCGGGCCTCCGGCTCGATTGTCACGTCGAACGCCAGGCAGCGCTGCGACGCGTCCGTCCGAGGCTGCATGCGCAGCTCCATGACGCTCTCAAAGATCGGTGCGTCGTAATGAAACCGCGTTTCGTGTTCGATCCGAAACTGCATGGCGCCTCTCACCGATTGACCGCGTCGAGATCGCTCTCGCGCAAAGCCTCATCCACTGTGTAGGTGATGTATCGCCGATAGACGGCGTTGTGAACGTCCAGGCAGCGGCGAACGTACTGCCGCAGGGTCTCGGCCAGGTCCACCGCATGGGCATCGTCCAGCGAGCCGAAGGCCAGCTCCGATTCCAGCTTGCCCGCGAGCCGGCGGACGGTCGCCCCGCGCGGCGTGCCGGTCCACTCGCCGATCGCGCTGACGGCGGAATGAATCTGCGTCGCGCAGAATCGCATGGAGTGCGGAAACTCGGCGCTGAACAGGAGAAAATTCAGGATCCGATTCGGCCGCAATTCCACGGTGTGACTCTTGCAATACGGCTCGAACGCGCTGAACGAGCGAAGCAGCCCCGACCACGCGACGAAATCATCCGCCGTCGGCTCGCCCTCCCACTCAAGCGATCGCAACCCGAAGTGCGCGTCCAGCAGCCACGCAATCGACATGGCCCGCTCCACGAATCGACCAAGCCGGATGTACTGCCAGCCCTCTGCGTGGTCCATCGTGGCATCGGCAACGCCGGCGAGCAGTTGCGCGCCGCGTTGCACGCTGCGAAGAAACTCGTGCGGTCCGCCCTTCCAGACCGAGTCGATGTTCCGCGCGGTCACGGCCAGATAAAGACGATTCAGCTCCTCCCAGACGTCGGTCGTGATCTGCTCGCGAACCTGCCGGGCATTCTCGCGCGCCTGGGCAATGCACGACACGATCGAGGAAGGATTACCCCGATCAAACGTCAGCGCGTCGGTCACGGCGCGATCGTCGGCGCACAGGTGCGCCGGAAGATCGGCTCGCAATCCGTTCAACAGGCAGATCCACCCCACCGAGGCAAACGCCGGCGCTTCATCGAGCGCCAGGTGAAGCTGCACGTCAATCGCGCGGGCGAGGTGCTCGGCCCGCTCCAGATAGCGGCTCATCCAGTAAAGCGAATCGGCGACGCGCGACAGCATGGTTACCTTGCGACCTCCTGATGCAGCACCCACGTGTCTTTGCTGCCGCCGCCCTGCGACGAATTCACCACGAGGCTCCCCTCCCGCAGCGCGACGCGCGTCAACCCGCCCGAGACAATTCGCACGCGCTTGCCGTGCAGCACGTACACCCGCAGATCGATGTGCCGCGGTACGATCTGCCCGCCCAGCAGGCACGGCCCCACCGACAGCGACAGCGTCGGCTGGGCGATGTAGTTCCGCGGATTCGCCCGGATCAGATCGCGAAACTCGTCCTGTTGTGCCCGCGTGGAATGCGGACCGATCAACATGCCATACCCGCCCGACTCGCCCACGGCCTTCACCACCAGCTTGTCGAGATTCTTCAGCACGTGGTCGCGCTCGGCGTCGCGGCTGCACACGTACGTCTCGACGTTGTTCACGATCGGCTCTTCCCCGAGGTAATACTTGATGATCTGCGGGACGTAGGCATACACGGCCTTGTCGTCGGCTACGCCCGTGCCCAGCGCGTTGGCCAACACGACGTTGCCGGCGCGGTAGGCATTCATGATCCCCGGCACGCCGAGCAGCGAGTCCGGCCGGAAGGCCACGGGGTCGATGAAGTCGTCATCAATGCGCCGGTAGATAACATCAACACGGCGCAAGCCGGCTGTGGTGCGGTCGTAGACGACGTTGTCATGCACGACAAGGTCTCGCCCCTCGGTGAGTTGAATGCCCATCTGCCGGGCGAGAAAGGCGTGTTCGTAATAGGCCGAGTTGTAAACCCCCGGCGTGAGCAGGACAATCCGCGCATCGGCGTGCGTGACCGGGCTAAGCTCGCGGAGGCACGTGAGCAGCTCCTGGCAATAGTGATCGTTCGAGCGCACACCGTAATCGCGGAACAAAATCGGGAAGACCCGCTTCATGACCGAGCGATTGGCCAGCATGTACGAAACGCCGCTGGGAACGCGGAGATTGTCTTCCAGCACGGCGAATTCGCCGCTGGGCACGCGCACCAAATCGGAACCAACCACCGTGAGGTAGTTTCGCGCGATGGGATCGACGCCGCGCATCTCGCGCCGATAGTGTTTGCAAGTGTAGATGAGTTCCGCCGGGATCACCCCGTCGCGGATGATCTTTGCGTCGTGATACAGATCGTACAGAAACTGGTTCAGCGCCGTGATGCGCTGCGTCATGCCGCGCTCCAGCACGTCCCATTCGCGGGCCGGAATGATCCGCGGAAGCACGTCATACGGAAAAATCTTCTCCGTGCCTTCGTCGCTGCCGTAGACCGTGAACGTGATGCCCTGCTGGAGAAAGGACTGATCAGCCGCGAGTTGCCGCCGCTGCAATTCCTCCATCCCGAATCCGGTGAGCCGCTCATCCAGCAATTTGTAGTGCGGCCGAGGTCGATCGGGCGCTTCGAACATCTCGTTGTACGGCGCCGCCAGGGCGGCTGGAGGAGGTTCGAGGGTATCGGCCTGCGGCGCCATGATGACCTGTCGAGGGGTAGTGGAAAAACGAATTACCGCCCGCAGTATAGCCAACCCACTTGAACCTGTTAAGGGGAACGAGGCGTTGGATGATCACTTGCGATCGAAGTGAAAGGGAAACCGGATCGGAATACCGAGCCGTGCGGACATCGGAATCGTGCAGCATGGTCGCGTCGAGATCAGCCGGCCGCGGAATCTGCCGCTGCGCTCACCTTCGCCTGCGCCCGGCCCGCGCGCTTGGCGGCGTAGAGTGCCTGGTCTGCCAATTTGAGCAGATCATGGTGGCCGGCCGGCTGGTTCCCGCGCAGGCTCGCGATTCCTGCGGTCATGGACGGCGAAGGATCCAGGCGCGTCATGATGCGCGTCTGCTGACGGAACATGGCAATGATCCGCTCGACGAGGGCGACGGCCTCCCTCGCGGACACGCCTGGAAGTATCAAAGCAAATTCGTCGCCGCCATACCGTACGACAAGGTCTTCCTCACGCGTGCACCGTCGAAGCAACTCGCCCGCGAAGGCCAACACTTCATCGCCCGCCGTATGCCCCCGGGCATCGTTGAGATGCTTAAAGTGATCGAGATCAAGCATCACGACGGTCAAGTCCTCTTTCGCTGCGCGCTGGGCTTCGAAGATCGCCGGCAACCGCTCATGCATCAAGCGGCGATTCTTCACCCCCGTCAACGCGTCGATCCATACTTCCCGCTGCATTTGTTTCAGATCGCGCCAGATCGACTTGGTCTGTTCGGCCACGCGCGAGTCCATGCGCCGCTCAACACGCCAGGCGTGTTCGCGCCAGACCGCTGTCTCTTCGCGCAAGTCGCTTATCACCCGCGCCAGCTCGCCCAGTTCATCGCTGCGTGCGGCCAGCTCCGCATCCGACTCAAGGTGCGCCACCGACGCCAGCCGTCCCACTGCCTCCATCGGCCGAAGCACCTTGTCGCGTAGCCAGCCGAGCGCCCATGCAAACGCTCCCGCAACACTCAATGCCAGCGCCCCGATGAGGGCGGTCCATTCCAGCAAGCCCGCCGCCGGAGTCTTCAGCCGCATGACCGCCGAAGCGTAGCGGGGACCGTGCCCGCCAGCCGATTGCGGAATTGCGAAATCGACGCGAAAGCGCGAGTGCAACTCCCCGCCCGAACGGTCATCCTTTATCTTCACGGCCTGCGGATCCGCGCTTTCGCGTACGGGCGGCTGCGCCAGCTCGGCCAGATCGCCATCCTGAATCGCGCGAGCGGCCAGGCGCTTGCCGTCGCCTCCCCAAAATGCAACCGCTTGTATGGACGCATGATCCAGCAGGCAATCGATGTTCCAGTCGACGCACGCGGCGTCGTCCGACCAGGCCAGTGACGCCTTTGCGCGCAACGGCTCAACCCATTGAAGCACCATCGCGCGCTGCAACGCATTCCGCTGCCACGCCATTGAAACGCCATGGAGCATCGCGCCTGTGATCGCGACGGCCAGCAGCGCCATCAGCACGGTCCGCCGGAGCGATCGCTCCAATGAACTTCGCTCATTCTTCAATTGGAAGAATCTCGTCGAGCCCAAGGCGAATTCCCCCGATCGTCAGCTTCCGTTGGAGCGGCGTGACTCGCGTCGCCGCGCGCGGCAGTCCCCCGAAGCGGGGCATGCCGATTCTCGCAACTATACGATTCAGTCTTCGACCTGATTCGTCGGGAACGTCAGGTGTTCGCGTATCGCCAGTTAGGAGACTCGCGCCGCGCGCGATAATGAGGCCGCACACGGCCTGCGGCCGCATGGCGCGAACGCGCCGTCATGCGTTATGGGAGTGTTGCGGCGGGCAAAGCGGGCGACGCGTCCGATACGCCAGGTTGCGACGCCGCGCCGGTTGGAGTGACACTTGAAGGTTGGGACGTCGCGCCGCCGAACGCGCGCGGCTTAGCCGGCCGCGCGAACCCGCTCGACTCCGAACGCTCGCGCAGGGCGCGGCCGCGCGCCGGGTCGTGAACCGCCTCAAAAGTGCCGAAACACAGCAGCGGGCTGGGGCGATTGGGCATCACGTTGAACATGGAAAGTTCCGAGTGCGCGTGCATCCAGACGCGAAAGCTGCCGCGGTAGCGTTTGTCCGGAAGTGTTGAAACACCTGCAATGCCCGCGAATGACGTGAACCGATGCGACTGCATGGCATTCAGCGCGACCGCGCGAACCTCGCGCTGGCGAATGGGATAATTGCGTCCGCTGCCGGCCGGCGGCGCGTCGAGCACGAATGAGATGCACAATTCGACGCGACCAAGTTTTCCAAGAAGTGCCGCATCGCGCACGCTTCGCAAAGCGATGTTCAAATCACCCTGCTCATCGAGCCACCAGTAACACTCGGCGGCGTCGAACTGCCACGCTTTTGCCGGCGGCGGGTCGATGTCGGTCATGTTCAGCGAGACGAAGTTGACGCGCCCCGAACCGGAGCAGCCTGCGGACAGCGCCGCAATCGCTACCAGCATGGGCACCCATGGCCGCAGCCACGCCACGCGGTGACAGGTCCAGACTTCACCATGCGAGGGCCATGCGGGACGTAGGGGGTCATGCAGAATGGGGAAGGTAGAATATAGAAAGGTTCGCATTCCGTGCCTGTTCGGGTGTCGCGATGCAGCGCTGTGCTCTCTGCCTTTTCAATTCTTCATTCTACATTCGCCTATGATCATCGCCGCCCGTGCAGCGGAAAGCTCTTGCAAAATTCCAGCACCTCGCCGCGGACGCGCTGCAGGACGGCCTTGGCCCCTTGCGACGCCAGCACGTCGTCGATCAGACCGGCGACCTTGCGCATCTCGTCCGGCCCCATTCCGCGCGTCGACAGCGCCGGCGTGCCCAATCGCAGACCGCTCGTCTCCATCGGCTTGCGCTCGTCGTAGGGGATCATGTTCTTGTTCACGACAATACCCGCCTCGCCAAGCCAATTCTCCGCCATCGCGCCCGTTACGCTCGGATAGCCCTTGCGCAGATCGAGCAGCATCAAGTGATTGTCCGTCCCGCCCGAAACCAATTGCTGACCGCGACTCATGAGCGACTCCGCCAGGGCCTTCGCGTTGTCCAGCACCAACTGCTGATACGCCTTGAATTCCGGCCGCAGCGCTTCGCCAAACGCCACGGCCTTCGCCGCGATGACGTGCATCAGCGGGCCACCCTGCAACCCGGGGAACACCGCCGAGTCGATTTTCTTCGCCCAGTCAGCCTTGCACATGGTCAGCCCTGCGCGCGGGCCGCGCAGCGTCTTGTGCGTCGTCGTCGTGACAAACTCGCAGACCGGCACCGGCGAAGGGTGCAGCCCCGTCGCTACCAATCCGGCGATGTGCGCGATGTCGGCCATCAGCAGCGCGCCGACCGACTTCGCGATCTCGGCGAACTTGTCCCACTCCCAGATGCGCGGGTAGGCGCTTGCGCCGGTAATGATGAGCTTCGGCTTGCACTCGCGGGCCAGCGCCGCCACTTCGTCCATCTTGATTCGGCCGGTCTGGCGATCGACCGTGTAATGCGTGACGCGGAACCACTTGCCGCTGATGTTCACGTTCTTTCCGTGCGAGAGGTGCCCGCCGTGATCGAGGTGCAGTGACAGAATCATGTCGCCCGGGGTGCGAACCGGCTGCTCGGGGTTCTTCTCCCGCTGCTCGGCCTCGTCAAACCGTGACCCCGGCTGCAGCGCCGCCAGCAGAACCGCCTGATTCGCCTGACTGCCCGAGTGCGGCTGGACGTTGGCGTGCTCGCATTTGAACACGGCCTTCGCGCGGTCAATCGCCAACTGCTCGATCGCATCCATGTTCTCGCAGCCGCCGTAGTATCGCTTTCCGGGGTAGCCCTCGGCGTACTTGTTCGTGAAGATCGAGCCGGCCGCCGCCATCACGGCCGGGCTGACGTGGTTCTCGGAGGCGATCAGCTCCAGCGTGTTCTGCTGGCGATCCTCCTCGGCGACAAACGCCTTCCATACCTCGGGGTCCTGATCGGCGATGGGATTGCGTGCAGAATTAGCCATGAGCCACTCCGTTTAGCTAAGCCGGATTGAATGGAAAATCCGGCGGTTGGGTCGTCCGGAGATACTTTAGAGAGTTGCCTCGCCGCGGGCAACACGAGCCGCCCGAGTCGGTTAGAATCGCCGCGCAGCAGCGCCACGCGCCGCAACAGGAGCGATCGAATCATGAACATCCCCGTCACGACGACGTTCACCATCGAGGGGTATCGAATCGTCAAATATCTCGGCCTCGTGCGCGGCATCATCGTGCGCGCGCCGACGATCTCGCAAAACATCCTCGGCGGCCTGAAGAGCATCATCGGCGGGCGCATCGGCGCGTTCACCGAAATGTGCGAGCAGGCCCGGCAACAGGCCTATGACCTGCTCATCGACCATGCCGTCGCCATCGGCGCCAACGCCATCGTCGGTCTGCGGTACGACGCGTCGGATATTTCGCGCGGCGGAACCGAAGTCCTCTGCTACGGCACGGCCGTCATCATCGAACCGGAGCGGGCGTAGCGGGCTTGCCCAGCGCACCGCTTGCGACGGAAGGGTCGGTCCTTATGATATTCGAGTGTCGGAGCCGGCTCGGGTCGAGCCGGTGAATCATCGCAACGCCGCATGACCTTGGCGCTGCGCGCATGACGCGGGCCGATACAGCCCGGCTCTGGAAGGGATCGATTCCATGCCTGACCTTGGTTACGGCCCCATTGCTGTGCTGCTCGCCGTCGTTACGGTGATGGGACTGGTCATCCTGCTGCTCACCCATTACCTGCCGAAGCTCACTCGCACCGGCCCGCGAAAGGACGATTCCTACGAATCGGGCATGGAAGTCATCGGCGATGCCCGGCGGCGGTTCAATGTCCGCTTCTACCTCGTCGCGATGCTGTTCCTGCTATTCGACGTGGAGATCATCTTCATGTACCCCTGGGCCGTGAAGGTGACCAGCGCCCGCGCTGCCGGCGCGCCGCAGGCGGAGATCACCTTCCTGTTCGGGGCGATGATCGTGTTCTTCCTGATCCTGCTCGTGGGCTATGTCTATGCCTGGGGCAAGGGCATCTTCCGATATGACTGACGGCGGGCGGCGCGCAGCGGACTGGCTACAATAGACGTGAACTGAATCTCGAGGCGCGCTGCACGGAGCGTATGAGCATGGAAAAGCATCAATACGACCCGCACACGATGGGCGGCGAAGACTTATTGACGACGCGACTCGACGCGCTGGTCGATTTTTTTCGCAAGAACGGCGTCAACTGGGCGCGCAAGAACTCGCTTTGGCCCATGCCCTTCGCGACGGCCTGCTGCGGTATCGAGCTGATGGCCACCGGCGCCAGCCGCTACGACGTGGCGCGCTTCGGCGCCGAGGTCATGCGATTCAGTCCTCGCCAATGCGACCTGCTGATCTGCGCCGGCCGCGTGGCGATCAAGATGATGCCCGTGCTCCAGCGAATCTACCTGCAAATGACCGAGCCGAAATGGGTCATCTCCATGGGTGCCTGCGCCTCGACCGGCGGCGTGTTTGATACGTACGCCGTCGTACAGGGCGTTGATCAGTTCATTCCGGTCGACGTGTACGTACCCGGCTGCCCGCCCCGGCCCGAAACGCTCATTGAAGGCATCATGGCGATCCAGCGCATCGTCGATCGCGACGGCATCAAGTCCAGCACACAGCGCGGCAAGGGCCTGCGCATGGTCGTCGAGCCGACGGTGCAGCTTGGCGTGCCCGAGGCCGCAGGAAAGTAGCACGCCATGGCAACCCTTGAATCCACTGTCTCGGTGCTGAAAGATCGCTTCGGCGCGAAAGTCGGCGACGCACAGCCTCTGCTCACGCGCGGCGGCGGCAAGCCCGGCGATCAGTTTTTCGTCCGCGTCGAGCCGGCCGCCCTCTCTGACGTACTGCGATTCTGCCGCGACGAACCACGTCTGTTGTTCGAGCAACTCATCGATCTGACCTGCATCGACTATCTCAACTTCCCCGGCGCAGTCGATCGTTACGGCGTTATCTACTCGCTGCTCTCGCTCACACACGGGCATCGCCTGTGGATCAAGTGCTTCGTGAATGACCCGTCGCCGGTGCTGTCGTCGGCCACGCCGATCTGGCCGGGCGCCGAGTGGATGGAGCGTGAGGTGTTCGACATGTTCGGCGTCCGCTTCGAGGGCCATCCCGACCTGCGCCGCATCCTCACATGGGACGGCTTCGAGGCGAATCCGCTGCGGAAGGATTACCCCCTCCGAGGCAAAGGCGAGCGCGAGAATTATCAGGTCGTGCACCGCGAAGACGCGTGAATCACACTGCCGTATCCATTCTCGCTTTGATATAATAGAGACGGTGGACCATGACCTACCGTGGAACGGTACGCAACGGTGTAGTCGTCTTTGACGAAGGCGCGAGCCCGCCCGACGGCACCGTCGTTGAATTCCAACTTCCGGAATCCGATGCCTCTCGTTCCGGCGGAAACGGCGCACGCCGAAGGATCTTCGACATCAATCGCTACGCAGGTCACACCGGTATTTCGGACCTTGCCGCCCAGCATGATCATTACCTGTATGGTCATCCGAAGGTGAGCGATGCCGAGTGATCCGGTTTTCCTTGATACCGGGGGGATTCTCGCCTTACTCAATGCAGACGAGTCACTTCATTCGACGGCTGTTCATGTCTTCCAGTCGTTTGAGCATCTGCGCCGCCCATTCGTTACTACGGACCTGGTCCTCGCAGAAGCTGGCAATAGCCTCTCTCGTACGGCTGTGCGAATTCAGGCTTCCGCATTCATTCGCGACATTTTCCATGATCCGGGTACCCGCACGGTATTCGCCGATCCGGCGCTGTTCCTGAAAGGAATGGATCGGTTCGAAAAATATCAGGACAAGACATGGGGCTTGGTCGACTGCATCAGCTTCGAAGTCATAGAAGCGATGCAAATCAAAGAAGCGTTCACACCGGATCGTCATTTTGAACAAGCGGGGTTTCAATGTTCACTGCGCCACGGCGCCTGACAGCGAATCTCGGCCACCTCGTACTTTACGTCGGGGCCGCCCTTCCCTTATTGGCCACGCTGGGCGCCATGGCCGACGAAACACGGAACGCCGTCGCCGATCCGAATGCGGTGGTTGTTTCCGGCCAGGCGCGCTTCACCGTTCTGACGCCCGGACTGGTGCGCATCGAGTGGTCGCCCGACGGCACGTTTGAAGATCGCGCGTCACAGGTCGTGGTCAACCGCCGCTTGCCCGTTCCGAAGTTTACGAAATGCATGGAGCGCGACCTTCGCATATCGACCCAGCCGGCAGCGTTCACCGCCCCTACGCAGAAAACACCAACAGACGTGAGCGGAAACGTCCTGGTCCTGCGGACCGACCGCATCGAGATTCGCCACCTGCAAGACGGCCAGCCGCTGACGAGCAGCAATCTAATCGTCGCCGCGCGCGTCGGCCCGGATGAAACGTGGCAAGTAACTGCGCCCCCCTTTCCGCAATGTCGCAACGTCCACGGCGGCCCCAACCTCGGCAGCACCGTGCGCACGCTCGACGGTGTCAACGGCAGCGCACCCCTGCCCGACGGCATCCTCTCGCGCACCGGCTGGTACCATCTCAACGACTCCAATACGCTTGTCTTTGACGACGGCCCCGATCCGTGGATCGGCCCCCGGCGGCGCGACGGCGCGACCGACTGGTACTTCTTCGCCTACGGCACGGACTACAAGCAGGCTCTGCGCGACTTCACCGCCGTCGCCGGGCGCATCCCGCTGCCGCCGCGATTTGTCTTCGGCACCTGGTGGAGCCGCTACTGGGCCTACAGCGACCGCGAGCTGACGCAGCTCGTTAACGACTTCGACCTGCACGACGTGCCGCTCGACGTGCTCGTCATCGACATGGACTGGCACCTCGACGGCTGGACGGGCTACACGTGGAACCCGCAATACTTCCCCGAGCCGGAAAAATTCCTCCGCTGGGTGAAGAGCCGCGGCCTGAAGGCGACGCTCAACTTGCACCCGGCCGAGGGCGTCGGCAAGCACGAGAAGGCCTTTCCGCAGGTTGCCCAAGCCATGGGACTCGACCCGGCGACGACCGACCGCGTGCCGTTCGATTGCGCGAGCCGGGAGTATATGACTGCCTATTTCAGATACCTGCATCACCCCCTGGAGAAGATGGGCATCGACTTCTGGTGGATGGACTGGCAACAGGGGCAGCAGACGAACATCGAGGGACTCGACCCGCTCTACTGGCTGAACGTGCTGCACTGGCGCGACATGAAGAATCGCGAACCGGAAACCGGCCGGCGACCGCTCATCTTTTCTCGCTGGGGCGGCCTGGGGAATCACCGCTACCAGATCGGGTTCTCCGGCGACACGTTCTGCAACTGGCCCTCGCTGGCGTTTCAACCCTACTTCACCGCGACGGCCGGCAACGTCGGCTACGCCTACTGGAGCCACGACATCGGGGGGCATCAACCGGGCAAGGTCGATCCCGAGCTTTACACGCGCTGGGTGCAATGGGGCGCGTTCAGCCCAATCCTGCGCACGCACACGACGAAGAATTCCGAAGCCGAGCGGCGCATTTGGGAGTTCCCCACGCCATACTTCGAGGCAATGCGCGCCGCGTTCCACCTCCGCTACGAATTGATCCCGTACATCTACACCGCGGCTCGGCAATGCTACGACACCGCACTGCCGCTTTGCCGGCCGCTCTACTACGAATGGCCCGAGCTGGACGAGGCCTACACCTGGAAGAATCAATACCTGTTCGGCGAACAGTTAATGGTCGCCCCGGTCACGCAACCCGCCGATCCACTGACTGGCTGTGCCATGGTCGAGGCATGGATCCCGCCGGGCAAATGGACGAACTGGTTCACCGGCCGCACCTACGACGGGCCGGCGGTCGTCCCCCTCGTCGTGCCGCTGGATGAGATTCCTGTCTTCGTGCGCGACGGCGGCATCGTCGTCACGCAGAAGAAATCGCTCCGCTGCGACGGCGCGAAAGACCAGCCGCTGGTCATCAACATCTTCCCCGGCGCGGCAGGCGAATACACGCATTATGAGGACGACGGCACGAGCGACGGGTACCTCCGCGGCAAGTACGCGACGCAGCGGATTCGCCATACGACGGCTGGACGGACCAAGTTGTGCACGATTGAAGCGCCGCAGGGGACTTACCCTTCGATGCCGAATCGACCGGGGCTGGAGATTCGTTGGTGGGACATCGAGCCGTTCGAGAAACTCACGATCGACGGCCGCGAAATCGAGCGCGCGGATCAGCCAAGGCCCGGAAAGACTTGCTGGGGTTGGGACCTCGCTCGCATGTCCGCATCGCTGCACATCGCGGCGGCGGACCTTCATTACCCGGTTCAGGTCAGCGCGGCCCTGCCGGAACAGGATGGCAACGTCGCGGCCTTTTTACGGGATGGCGGACGCGGGATGTCGAGACTCTATAACGAGGTTCGAATCAGCTTGAAGAAGAACAAGGTCGCCATTCCTGACGGTGCCCTGGCGACTGATCCCGAGTCAAAGGCGCTGGCAGGCACGCTCACTGGCACAATGATGGAGTTAATGGGCTGGAAGGGCTGGATTGACCTCGTCGCCGGCAAGATCGAGGACACTACCGAGCGTAACCGCCTCCTGCTTCGCATGCTCGGTGTGTGGTACGCCATCGACGTCGCCCGTTCGCCCGACGGCAAGCGTGCCGAGGCGATCATCAAACTCCAGTCCACGATTCCGCATCCCGATTTGCAATTAAGCCTTGAGCAGGCGCCCGACGGCGGGACGCAGCGCCTCTCCACCCAATTGCGGAGATTCGAGTCAGAAGGCGAGCCGCTGATCGCGCGCGTGCCGCTGGAGGCCGCCGATTCCCTCGCCACACAACTGGTTCGATTCAACGCGCGCGTCGCATGGGAAGACACGAAAGTGACATTCGAAATCGCCAGAACGATTCTCCCCTCCATCAACGCGTGGTGGGTCTGCGGGCCGTTCGACGCCCCCGGCGGCGCGGGGCTGCCCAAACCGTTCGGCCCGGAGGAGAAGTTCGACCTCGCCGCGCGCTACCCCGGCAAGGACGGCCGCGAGATCGGCTGGCATCGCTTCCAGCGCACCGTCAAACCCGGCGACAATCTCACCGACGAGTTCTTCGTCGATTTCGACGACGTGTACGGCCGACGCGTCTACGACTGCGTCGTCTATGGCTTCACGTATCTCGACGCGCCGGAGGACATGGACGCCGTACTGGCACTCGGCACCGACGACGGCTGCGCGATCTGGCTCAATGGAAAAGAAGTTCACCGCATCGACATCGGCCGGCCCTACACAGCGAAGCAGGACCGCGTCCCGGTGCGCCTCAAACAGGGCGAGAACACGCTGCTCATCAAGGTGTCGCAGGGCGGCGGCGACGGCGGCTTCGGCGTGCACATCGAGGATTCGCAAGGCCGCGCGCTGACCCAGGTCCGCCCGCGCCTCGACCCGCGATCGCCGGATTCCAATCCGCGCCCTTGACCATGCGCGGCCCCGCCTAACCGACCCGCGACCTTCAGGGAGCGCCGAGCGACTCTGCCCGGGTGCCCCATCCTCGCGCAGCGAGGGTGGGGTCACGATGAAACGAATCGAATAACGGCCCGCAATGAGTTCA
>CAZQCF010000016.1:0-85790 GCA_964592235.1 uncultured Planctomycetaceae bacterium | reverse complement strand
TCAGACACGCCAGACCTGGCGCTTTGACCTGTCTCGTCAGCGCGGCATCCTCAACATCGGCGCGCCGGCCAGCATCCAGTGGACCCTCGACGTCGCCTCGTGGTTTGTCTTCCTTGCCTGGCTCATGGCCGGGTTCGACACCGCTACCCTCGCGGCGACGAACATCGCCATTCAATACATGCACGTGTCCTTCATGCCGGCCATCGGCGTCGGCATCGCCGTCAGCACGCTCGTGGGCAACGCGATCGGCGAGAAGCGGCCGGACCTGGCGACGCGACGCGTCCGGGCGTGCATGTGGATCACCGGCGTGTACATGGGGGTCGTCGGCGTGGGGTTCTGGGCGTTCAACGAATCGCTGATGCGGATTCTGTCTGCCGACGCGGCGGTGATTGCCGTCGGCGCGGGGATCCTCATCTGGGCGGCCGTGTTTCAGGTCTTCGACGCGGCGTGCATCACGTACACCTGTGCCCTGCGCGGCGCGGGCGATGCGAAGTGGCCCGCCGTCGTGGTCATCCTCAACTGCTGGGTGCTGTTCATCGGCGGTGGTTGGCTCGCGACGAAGCTGCTGCCCGGCTGGCTGCACCACGGGCCGTGGATGACCTGCACGCTTTACATTATCTTGCTCGGCGTGCTGATGTACGGCCGCTGGCAGGGTGGAAAATGGCGAAAGATCGACATTTTCGCCCACCAGCGCGAAGCTGATCCGAGCCGCGACCGTGAGGGAGCGCCGAGAGATGCTTCACGTATGAGCAGTCCTCTGAACTCGAGCAATCGATCTGAATCGGAGCATCGCGTGGCGCTCCCTGACGGTCGCGGCTCGGACATGGCGGCAACGCCGCATTGAGATAACCGCATGTTCAATGAAGTGCCCAGCCAGCTTGACTTCCCCGCGATGGAGAAGCGCATCCTTGCCTTCTGGCAGGCGAACGACGTCTACCAGAAGTCGCTCGATGCGCGGAAGGGCGCCAAGCCGTTTGTCTTCTTCGAAGGCCCGCCCACGGCCAACGGCCTGCCGCACCCCGGCCACTGCCTGACCCGCGCCATCAAGGACCTGTTCCCACGCTACAAGACCATGACCGGCCACTACTGCCTGCGCAAGGGCGGTTGGGACACGCACGGCCTGCCCGTCGAGGTCGAAGTCTGCAAGGAACTGGGCATTCATACAAAAGAGGAGATCGAGTCCTACGGCGTCGAGGCCTTCAACCGCAAGTGCCTCGAAAGCGTCTTTCGCTACACGCGCGAATGGGAGGAAATGACCCGGAGACTGGGCTTCTGGGTCAATCTCGAAGAGGCCTACGTCACTTATCACCAGTCGTATATCGAAAGCGTCTGGTGGTCGCTCAAGCAATTGTTCGACGCCGGCCTGCTCTACCAGGGGCACAAGATCGTCTGGTGGTGGGCACAAGGCGGCACGGCGTTGTCATCGGGCGAGGTGGGCCAGGGTTATCGCGAGGTGGACGACCCCAGCGTGTTCGTGCGTTTTCCCGTCGTGATCGATGATCGCGCGACAAGCATGGGCATCCCGCAGCAGACGAGCTTGCTCGTCTGGACGACGACGCCCTGGACGCTGCCGAGCAACATGTTCGCGGCGGTGCACAAGGATTTTGACTACGCGATCGTGCATGACAGCGAAACCGGCGAGCGATTGATCTTCGCCGCGGCGCTGGTCGAGTCCATCGCCAAGAAAGTGAAGAAGACCGACGTCTGGCAAGTCGAGCAGACGGTGAAAGGGGCGGAGCTGCTCGGATTGAGCTATCGCCCGCCGTTCGATCTGTACCGCAAGAGCGCGGCGAAGAAGCACGTCGCCCACGCCAGCGCGACGGACATCCTCGGCGATTACAAACCGGAACTCGCCGCCGGCGGTGCGGACTACGCCTGCTGGCGCGTGCTGCACGCCGATTTTGTCACACTCGAATCGGGCACCGGCCTGGTTCACGAAGCGCCGGCGTTCGGCGAAGTGGACTTCGACCTGATGAATCAGGAGCGCAAGCGCTTCACAAACCCCGCGAGCATCCCGCTGCTTTGCGCCGTCGCCCCGAACGGCACGTTCACCGACGAAGGCCCCGAGTATTGCCGCGGCCGCTGGGTGAAGGAGTGCGACAAGGACATCTGTCGCGATTTGAAGGAGCGCGGCCTGCTGCTGCACCAGGAACAGTATCGCCACGACTACCCGTTCTGCTGGCGGGCCGAGGAAGACCCCCTCATTCAGTACCCGCGCAAGAGCTGGTTCATCCGCACGACGCAGTTTCGCGATGCGATGCTGGAGAACAACGCGAAGATCAACTGGCTGCCCGAGCACATCAAGGAAGGCCGCTTCGGAAACTTTCTGCGCGACAACGTCGATTGGTCGCTCTCGCGCGAGCGCTACTGGGGCACGCCGCTGCCGATCTGGGTCTGCGAATCGTGCGGCCACATGGAGGCGGTCGATTCGTACAGCGAATTGTCGTCGATGCCCGGCGTCGCCGGATTGGACGTGTGGGAGAAGGCAAAAGCCGCCGAGCCGTCGCTCTCGGATCATTTGAAAATCCACAAGCCGTACATCGACGCGGTGACGTTCGCGTGTCCGAAGTGCGCGCACGATCGACAGGCCGCGCGGGCTGAAGCCCGCGGCTCGTTGGAGAATGATACTTCGTCGCGGATGCGGCGCGTGCCGGAAGTGATCGACTGCTGGTACGACAGCGGCGCGATGCCGTTCGCGCAGTGGGGCTGGCCGCACAAGAATCAGGACATGTTCGCGGCACAGTTTCCGGCGGATTTCATCAGCGAGGCGCTGGATCAGACCCGCGGGTGGTTTTATTCGCTCGTGGCGATCAGCACGATGTTGTTCGGCAAAGGCGGCGTGGCCGGCGTGCGAAAACCCCCGGAAGGCGCAACGCGATTGACATCCGCACCAATGATTCGATCGAGGGAATTCCCGCTGCCTTTCAAGAGCTGCATCGTCCTCGGTCTGCTCATGGGCGAAGACGGCCTGAAGATGTCCAAGAGCAAGAAGAATTACAAGGAACCGACGTACATCTTCGATCACGAAGGCGCCGACGCCATGCGATGGCTGTTCTTCAGCGGACAGACGCCGTGGACCAGCATCCGCTTCCAGGAGAGCGCCATCGCCGAGGGCCAGCGCGAGTTCCTCATCCGCCTGTACAACTGCTACAGCTTCTTCGTGATCTACGCGAACATCGACCAGTGGTCGCCGAACGAGCCGCGGGCTTCAGCTCGCGCGGCGCCTTCGACCGAAGCATCATCTGGCGATGGCCGATCCGAACTGGACCGCTGGATCTTGAGCGAGCTGGCGCAGTGCAGCGTGCGCGTGTTCGACGCGATGGAGGCATACGACAACTTCACGGCCGCGCGGACGTTGAGCGCCTTTGTCGACGCGCTCTCGAACTGGTACATCCGCCGCAGCCGCGATCGATACTGGAAGTCGGCGATGGATGCCGACAAGCACAGCGCCTACGCGACGCTGTACGAGTGCCTTGTAACGGTTTCGAAGCTGATCGCGCCGTTCACGCCGTTCATCGCCGAGGAGATGTACCAGAATCTCGTGGTGCATGGCACGCAGCAATTGGGCCGCGACCCCGAACCGAGCCGCGACCGTAAGGGAGCGCCGGGGAACGTTTCAAACGTGAGCGGCGAGTCGAACTCCGGCGGACGCATCGAGGCCGAGCATCGCGCGGCGCTTCCTGACGGTCGCGGCTCGGATCGTCGCGACACAAAGCCCGCGCCGTCGAGCGTACACCTGTGCGACTATCCCGTCACCGCCGAGACGCGCGAAGCGGTCGCGCGGCGGATCGACGCCGCGCTCAACGAGGAAATCGAACTCGTTCGGCAACTCGTGTCCTGCGGGCGCGCGGCGCGGGCGGCTTCGAAGCTGCGCGTGCGGCAGCCGCTGGCGACGATGGAACTGTTCCATCGGCGCGCCGACGTGGTGCGCAAGTACGAGGCGGTCATCTGCGACGAGCTCAACGTCAAGCGGATCGAGTTCAAAGACTCCGCGGCCATCGCGGAATACGTGACGTACGAGTTGAAGCCCGATTTCCGCAAGATCGGCCCCAAGCACGGTCCGCTCGCGCCGAAGATCAAGGCGGCGCTGGCGTCGCACAAGGACGTGGACACGCTCGTGCGGCAGCTGGAGCAGGGCGGCGTTTGCAGGATCAGCGTCGCAGGACAGGATGTGGAGCTGACGACGGACGAGATGCTCGTCGAACTGCACGCGAAGGAGGGTTTCGCCGCCGAGCGCGTGCCGGGCTGCGGAATTCTCGTGCTCGATACGCACCTGACGCCGGAATTGCTGGATGAGGGCATGGCCCGCGACCTGGTGAATCAGATTCAACAGGTGCGGAAGAACCTCAATCTGCGCTACGAGCAGCACATTGATCTCGCCGTGCTCGGCGATGCGGACATCCAGCGCGTGCTGAAGGCGCATGGCGACACGATCCGCGGCGAAACGCTGGCGGACTCGCTGCGCGATGCGCCGCTTCACGACGTGGAACCGGCGCGCGTGGAGATCGAGGGGCACGCCGTGGAAATTTACGTGCATCATCTGTGAGGCGCGGCGCGAAGCATCCCGCCAGCCGGCAAGCCGAACCGGGGCGTCGCGCGCGGGCTCGTGCTTTCCAACCAGCCGGGCAGCCATTAACTTCCCCCTCCCCGCCGCATGTGCGGCGTCATCATGACGAGGATCGAAGTACGCATGGGAAAGTTCACCGCACGCACGGCTGATAAGTTCGTGCTTTACCAGGAATCGGTTCAATCTCCCGAGGCGGAGATTGATTTCATTGACCGCGTTTACGGCTCGCTCTACGCGCGCAAGCCCACGCGCTTCCGCGAGGACTTCTGCGGCACGGCGCTGATTTCCTGCGAATGGGCACGGCGGCGGCGCGAGAACGTCGCCTGGGGCGTGGACCTTTGCGCCGACACGCTGGAATGGGGCCGCAGGAACAATCTGTCAAAGCTGACGGGTGATCAATTACGGCGCGTTCACCTGCTGCGCCGCAACGTGCTGCACGTCACCAGGCCGAAGGTCGAGGTCGTCGGCGCGTTCAACTTCAGTTTCTTCGTCTTCAAGACGCCGGAACTGCTGACGGCGTATTTCACGCAGGTGCGACGCTCGCTCGCGCGCGACGGGTTGTTCGTGCTCGATTCCTACGGCGGCTGGGAGTCGCAGAAAGTCATGCAGGAACGCACCCGCTACAAGGGCTTTACCTACGTCTGGGACCAGGCCGCCTACGACCCAACCACCGACGACGCGACCTGCCACATTCACTTTGAGTTTCCCGACGGTACGAAGATGAAGCGTGCGTTTACTTACGACTGGCGGCTATGGACGATCGGTGGCATCCGCGACTGCCTCCGCGCTGCGGGTTTCAAATCGTCACACGTCTACTGGGAAGGCACCGGCCGCGACGGCGAGGGCAACGGCATCTTCCGCCGCGCCGAGCGCGCCGAGAACTGCCCCGGCTGGCACGCGTACACAATCGCATTGCCGTAACCGTAGGGTGCGTCCTCGACCCACCAATGGGTGACGCCGCGCGCTCTACGCGAGAAACCCTTCCAGCTGCGCCGTAATCTCCCCCGCCCCCAACGCCTCCCCCGCGTTCAGCCGCGCGAGAATCTCCGCCACGCGCGCCTTGCCCGATTCCTTCTTCAAGTCCAGCAGAAACCCGTCAAAGACGTGCTCCCCCGCCATCGCCCGGTTGATCTCCTGCTCCTTGTTCTTCTCTTCCAGCTCGGTGAAGTACACCACGCGATACGCCCGGCCGTACCCCGCCTCGCGGTAGATCTCGAACATGGTTCGATCGCTGGCTGCCATGACGGGTACGTTAACCAGCGTCGCCCATTCGGACAACCGACGGTGCGTCGAATCCCCTTCGCCCGGTCGAATCCACTGCTCGGCTGTCGGCGATGCCGACGCCGATATATCCCGGAAGGAGAACCATCTCATATGTTTCCATGCCCGCGTCGCCGCACTCCGTCGTATTCGCTCGTTACGCTGTGCCTGCTCACAGTCGGCTGCATGCCGTCGGGCAGCTTCAAAGTCACCGCGCTGCCCGCCGACCTGTCGCTCAAGGAGCGCATGGTCATCACCGAATCCATCTGGGAGTCGAATCGCATCGCGCTGATCGAGGTCTCCGGCATTCTGATGAACAGCCACCAGATGGGTCTGTTCTCTGAAGGCGAGCATCCTGTTTCGCTGCTGGTCGAAAAGCTCCAGGCCGCGGCGAAAGATGATCGCGTGAAGGCGGTTGTGCTGCGGATCAACTCGCCGGGCGGCAGCGTGACGGCGAGCGACACGATGTACGAGGAAATCCTCGCGTTTCGGAAGAAGACGAAGAAGCCGGTGATTGCATATTTTCAGGATGTCTCGGCCAGCGGCGCGTATTACCTTTCCTGCGCCGTCGACGAGATCATCGCGCAGCGCACGAGCGTGACCGGTTCGATCGGCGTCATCATGCAGATGATGGATGTCTCGGGCACGATGGGGAAGATCGGCGTCGTCTCGGACGCGATCACCTCGGGCGCGTTCAAGGACGCCGGCTCGCCGCTGCGGAAGATGAAGCCCGAAGAGCGCAAGGTGTTTCAGGACCTGGTCGACGGCTTCTATAAGCAGTTTGTCGATATAGTCGCCGCCGGCCGGCCGAAGCTCACGCGCGATCAGATCGTGAAACTGGCGGACGGCCGGGTTTACAACGCGGCGCAGGCCCTAGAGGCGGGGCTGATTGATCGGATTGGGACGCTGGACGACGCACTGGCCGCCGCGAAGACCCGCGCCAACATAAAGCGTGCCAACGTCGTGATTTACCATCGCCCGCTGGACTGGTCGCCGAATATCTACGCCCGCAGCGGACCAGAAAGCCCGGCCAATGTTAACGTTTTCAACCTGCAACTGCCTTCCCTCTTTACAGGAGGCCCCCGTTTCATGTATATTTGGCGTGTGGAAGGGTAGGGTCGTGGCAGAATCGTCGTGCGGTAAGGCCTTTGCAATTCATGTGTTGCGGACAGCCGTCGTCTGACATCTCCCGCAACTGGCTAGAATCCCGCGGCGAATAAGGCGTCAGTCTGCCAAGCCCAGGTGGGAATGCCTTTCGTCAGGAGCGGTATCTCTATGCCGCTGCGGATGAAGTGTACATCCTGTGGCAAGGATCTTTCGCTTGATCCGGTCTTCGCCGGAGCGAGCTGCAAATGTCCGCGCTGTCGTAGTGTGTTACACGTTCCGCGCGCCGGAGATCAAGCCCCGGTTCGGCCGACGTCGCGCCCCGCACTGCCGCCGCTCGCGGCCGCCGCACCCACTCGAATCAAGACCCGCGCCGGCGCCCCCGCTCGCACTTCGGGCAGCCAGGCTGCGAAGCCGACACGATGGGCGTCAGCGAGATATCTCCCTCGCACGCTGACGGCCAAACTTCTCACGGGTGGAGCGGCGGCGTGCCTGTTCGTCGGCGTCGGCCTGACGGCGTGGCTGTGGTCCGGCGAAGGTCGGAGCGAGCCGCCGACAATTGTCGCCATGACGCCTTCCGTCGTTGCGACGCCGATTGAGCCGTCGCCGCCCGCTCCGTGGGATCCGAAGATCGCCATTCTCGAATCCGATCCAAAGACCAGTTACTTCGGCCTGCCGCTTGAAGGGAAGACCGTCGGGCTTGTCGTCGACAACGATCGCACGATGGCCCCGTTCATTGACCGCCTCGCCGCCGTGACCAACTCACTGACCCGATCGGACCATCTCCAGGGCCGGCGGTTCGGCATCGTCCGCCCCGCCAATCGCGACCGCAGCAACATCGTGGAAGTGGCCGAACCGTCGGGCGATCTTGAAGGCGCGCGCGGGGTGCTGGTCTCCCGCGTTCCCACCGGCGACACGGACCTGCCCCGTGCCCTGCTGACCACGCGCGGCTGGTATGCCGATCAACTTTTCCTCGTCTTGAGCAAGCCGGTTGATGATGTGCAGATGGCCCTGCTCACGCAGGCGGCGGAGCAGTCCGGCGCCGTCACGCATGTGATCGCTTTGGGCCAGGCAGCGCAGCAGGACCTCTCGCCCATCGCCAACGCCACCGGCGGGCGATTCATCCCCGTGACCGACGATCTGCTCGACGATCTGGTGCGTCGCAGCGAATAGCGCCGGCCGATCTGGTCTCGCTAATCCCCTTTGCGAAGGAGCGTCGTTATCGCAGCGGCGCGAGTCCGCGCATCCGCCGGATCATCGCGATCTGCCCGCCGTGAAACGTCTCGTGCGCGCCGGCCATCGCCGCGGCCCCGGCGCAGTTGCTGAACATCGGGTGCGGATCGCCGGCCGTCGGGCGCGCCAGCATGGCGTCATCCATCGAGCGGATCAGTTGCAGCGTGCTGTCCTGCGTCTTATTGAAAAACGTCTTGATCTCGCCGAGCGGTGGATAGCCCGCCGGGCCGTGGGTGGGCTTCGACGCGCGCCCGAACAGCTTTAGATACGGCTCCGGCGCAAAATCGCTGAACGACTTGCCGAAACAACGCACGTGAATCAGCCCGATCTGCGACACGGCGAGGTGTGCCACCTGCCACGCGACATGGCCGAAATCCGGAATCGGGCAGTCGTACCACGACGATTCGGGGATATCGCCGAGCAGGCTAAGCGTCCAATGGCGGGCGAGGTTCAATCGATCGGCCAACAGGTCGGCGACGTTCATGCATAGGCTCCTTACAAAGCAAGGTGGCGTTCAGTCGAGGCGCTGCGGCATTTTATCCGCTCCCGGCTGCGCCGGCCAAAGCGTCGAAACACGCATAGCATCGGGCCGAACGCGTGCGTAGAATCTCCCCGTGCAAACTGTTGTCACCATCTTAATCATCGCGGGCGCAGCAGCCGTCCTGATCGGCCGAATCGTTCAGGCGCTTCGCCGCCCGTCGGACTGCGGCCCCTCCTGCGGGTGTACCGCCTCCAGACGTTCCGGGGAGCCATCGGCGGGAGCAGACCGGCTCGGCAAGCGCCACGAGTTGATCGAAATCCACGTCGCCGGCGTGAGCCGCGATCAGGGGCGCGACCGTGTCTCTTGAACTGACGCAAACATCCCTGGCGGGGAAGTCGGCCCTGGTGACCGGCGCGGGCCGCGGAATCGGTCGGGCGATCGCACGTCGGCTCGCGGCAGCGGGTGCAAGCGTGGCGTGTGTCTCGCGCAGCATCGATCAGATTCAGCAGACGCGGGATCTCGTGACGCAGCAGGGCGGCCGGGCGCTGGCGCTGGTGGGCGATGTGTCAAACGAGGCCGACGTGCAGCGGATCGTGGAGGAGACGCGCGCGACGCTGGGGCCGATCGACGTGCTGGTCAACAATGCGGGGTTTGCATACTTGAGCACGCTGGCCGATTTGCAGCCCGAGGCATTCGAGCACCTGATGTCGGCCAATGTTCGCTCGGTGTATCTGTGCACGCGGGCGGCCTGGCCCGATCTGGTGCGGCAGCGCGGCGCGGTGATCAGCATTTCATCGATGGCGTCATTCGACCCGTTCCCCGGGCTGGCGGCCTACGGCGCAATGAAGGCGTTTGTCAACTTATACACGCGCGGTCTGGCGGCCGAGGGCGCGCCGCACGGCGTGCGGGCCTACGCCGTCGCGCCCGGCGCGGTCGAGACCGACATGCTCCGCGGCGCGTTTCCGGAGTATCCCGCCGAGCAAACGCTCGCGCCCGACGACGTGGCGGCGCTGATCGAAACCCTTCTCTCGCCGGCCTGTCGATACATCAGCGGGCAGACGATTCCGATTAGCAAGAAGTGATCAGGGGTCAGTGGCTAGTGGGCGGCGGCCAGTGATCGGGTGGCATGGGCGCGGCCTTTGGCGGCCATGATCCCCCACGTCGGAGACTTGATCGATAGCAACGTTCGTCGAACGGGAACCGTTCACTCGCGATTACGCGTAGTGCGCCTTGAGCTTCTTCTTCCAGCGGCTCGGATGGCGATCATCGTCGGATGCATCGACCGGCTTCTGTGCCGGCTCACGCGCGGGAGGATCGACCGGCGCGGCTTGTCCGCGGGGGCACGATCCGCAGCCGCTGTCCGGTTGGGGAGGAGGCGTGGACGGCGAATTGCGATAAACCGGCGAGCCGGGGCGCGCGGGCACGAGGTCCGGCAGCGGGGCGTTGAGATTGCGCGGCGCGCTCGCACGACTCGGCGAGGCTCGATACGTTCCCTGCGAATTGCCTTTGACGGGTGCTTGATAACTCGTCGATCCGCCGGCGCCGACCTTTCTTCGATAGCCGGGTGTCGATGAATAGCCCGAATAGGATCGATTCCCCGGCGGCGAACTCATGCGATAGCCCGGCATCGGCCTGGATTGCGGTGACATCGCCATGTCCGCATCGCGCGCCGGGTAGCACCCGACCGCGAGACAGGCCACCCCAATCATTGCGAGCCGTTGAACCAGCGTCACGCCCGGCCTGATTCGGCGCCGTGCTACCCGGTCTGACTGAACGGTGATTTGACTGCGAAGCAGTTCGTGCCCCATCGCCCTGTCCCCCCACCTTGGCCGGTCGAAGCGATGACTCGCCGGCTTGTGTAAATCCGCTCCGGGCGTTCAATTCGCGACGGTCTGGTACCCGCGTCGCATGGCGGCATCGTTCGCCCGGCCGGCCTTACCTGCATTTTCAGTATTGAAAATGCCGGTCAGGCCGCCAACGGAACCCTCATCGAACAGCAGTGCTGGCGGGTTGACTTCTACCGGGCCGTGAAAGAGACGGGCCTTCCCACGGGGGCTGGAAGCACGTTGCTATCGGGGCATCTTTGCAGGAGTGCCGTTAACTCTCGCCCGGATGTAACCGCCCTGAAGGATGTCCGGGCCGCCGCTCGTGGTATGTGCGCCGAATCGCTTGCTGACTGCCCGCAGGACGGCGGTTTGCCCGATAAGAAGGTAACGAAGGAGTCGGCCGCACTTCGCGCGCCGCCGGCCCGATCCGTCAACAGTTTGCGAAGCTCATACACATGCCGATCCTCCGGTTTGCTATTCCTGCCATTTCCTTTCTGTCGCTCGGCGCGACGTTCGCATTCGCAAGCCCGGTTCCCAATCGCCCGGCAAGCATCGAGTCGCACGAAGCTCCGCGGACCGAGCAAGCGGATCGCAGCAGCGCGTCGCAGGGGTCAGAGGTTCAACCAAATACCTCGCCCGCATCGCCCATCGTCAAGTCGCGCACTGTTCGCGTCGGCTTTCAGACAATGGATGGCCAGGCAGCGCCGACTTCCGCCGAGTTGTGGTTCACCTCGGACCACGGACGCACATGGACCAAGGCGCACGACGCGATGCTCGAAGGGCAGGCGATCCGCTGCGCGCTCCCCGGCGACGGTGAATATGGCCTGTTCCTCGTGCTTCACAATGACGCGGGGCCGTCCTCCGATGCTCCCAAGCCGGGCATCGCGCCGCAGACGTTCATTCGAATCGATGCCACATCGCCGGAAGTCCAGCTCTTGAGCCTCACGGCCGATCCGGACTTCGCCGTGAATCGCGAAGTGCACCTTCGCTGGCGCGCGGCCGACGCGGCGCTGGCCGATCGCCCCGTCGCCATCGACTGGCGGACCGAGGCGTCTAAGACCTTTCGCCGAATCGCTGAAGGGTTGCCCGATATCAGCGCGTACCGCTGGACCGTGCCGGGCGACGTGAGCGGCCGCGTGGAGATTCGCCTGACGGCGCGCGATCGGGCCGGCAACGTCGGTCAATATGTATCCGACCGGCTGCTCATCACGGCCGACGGGGCGCGGGTTCGCGGGGCGGATGATTCAACCGCCGAGCCGGACCTGGCGGACTCGCGCGCAAACGCCAAAATGGGAATCGGCACGAACCGTTCACCGCTCGCCCAGACGGGGCCGATCCCCGCGGACCGACTCGCTCCCGCCGGTGAGCCGGATGCCGGCGCGACACGTGTCGATGTGAAGACCAGCCGCGACGCGAAGAAGCGATTCGATCTGGGGACGTATCATCGGTTGCGCGGAGAATACGACCTTGCGGTGGTGCGGCTCCGCGAGGCGCTGAAACTCGATCCGAACATGGTCGATGCCTGGCACGATTTGGGCGGGATTCTCCTCCTTCAGGGGCGACATGAGGACGCGGAACGCGCCTTCAAGACGGCCCTGGCCAAGGCGCCGCAACACGTGCCGTCGCTCCGCGGGCTGGCCCTTGTTCAGGCGCGCCGCGGCGATTACAACTCTGCTCGTCGGACGCTCGATGCGGTGCTCGCAGCGGCCCCCGACGACGTGGAAGGATTGCTCGCCGCGGGCGACGTCGCCCTGTTCAGCGGCGACCGCGATGCCGCTCGCGAGGCGTGGACTCGCGCGGCGACTCATGCCGCGTCCGACCCCGACGCACGTCGGCGCGCCGAAAAGCGGCTGGAACTGTATCCGCCGCGCCCGGACGTCGCCGCACCCTGACGAAAGCCCAACCGTGGCCACGCGAAGATCCACTCCCGCGCCGCTCGCCGCCGACGCGACGAAAGGCCCCCTGCCGGTGTACGTCATTTTCGGGGCGGACTCATTCCTCCGACTCGAAGCGCTGAAGCGAGTCATGCGCGAGACGCTGGGCGAAGAACCCGACTCGATGGCCCTCGCGGAGTATGAAGGGCCTTCGACCACGATCACCACTGTGCTGGATGAGCTGCGGACGCCCTCGCTGCTCGCGCCGCGGCGCGTCGTCCTTGTGCGCGATGCGGACGATCTGCTCAAGAGCGACCCCGAAGCAAAGATATCCAATCGCAGATTACTGGAGAAGTACCTCGGTGCGCCGACGCCAACGGGCGTGCTGATTCTCGTCTGCCGAACCTGGCAGAAGTCCACACTCCTGTACAAGCTCGTGGAGAAGATCGGCCGGAACATCGCCTGCGACCCGCCCAAGCCGCAGGAGATCCCTGCGTGGCTCGTCGCGCGGGCCAGGTCCGCCTACGGCGTCTCGCTCGATTCCGCCGCCTCGCGCCGGCTCGCCGAGCTGGTCGGCTCGCGGCTGGGCATCCTCGATATGGAGCTGGCCAAGCTGGCGACATTTGTCGCGCCACGCACGGCGATCGCGCAGTCCGATGTCGAGCAGATGGTCGGCGCGACGCGCGAAGAAGTTATTTTCAAAATCACCGACGCCGTGACGCGCGGCGACGCCCCGGCCGCCCTGGCCATCTGGGATCAGGTCCTCGCCACCGATCGAAGCGCGCCGTACCGGGCGGTCGGCGGGCTGGCCTATGCCTTCCGCCGACTGGCCGAGGCGAAGCACCTCGTGGAGCAAGGGATCCCCGCGATGGAAGCGGCCCGGCGGCTGCGAATCTGGGGCGATTACGGCCTCGAACGGCAGTTGGCCCGATTTCCCCTCGCCCAATGGTACGATCATCTGTTAAAGTTGCTGAAAATCGACCTCGACGCCAAGTCCAGTCTTGGCGACGTGCAGACGAATATTGAGAAACTGGTCATCGGTTTGAGCCGGCCCGCCCGGCCGGCCGCGCGAGCCTGACGAACTGCTTGAGGACGCTGCTTATGTCGCGAATGTGGAACACTCGCCTGGGATTGACTGTGGTGGCCGGATGCATCGGCGTGATGGCCGGGTGCTCGGGCGGATCGATGTCGGACTGGGACTGGTTCGGCATGAAGAAGAAAGAAGAGAAGCCCAAGACCCGCGCAACCGCCGGCACGAATCGCCCGGCGACGGGAGAATCGACCACCGCGTCTGCGCCGCCCAAGACCGACGCCGACGACGCCAAAGCGCGCGAGGTGGACGAGAAGGTAGAGCAATACGTCAGCTCGATGAACCCGCGTTATCAGCAGGGCTATGAGAGCAACGATTTCAATTCCAAAATCCGCCGGCAGGAAGACCCCAACCGCAACACGCGCATCCAGCAGACCGCCACGCGCCATCGCAACGGTGATACCGGCCCGGACCGCACGCTGCCCGATGACAGCAAAATGGCGCAGCCCGCCGCGTCGGACGCATCGCCGGTCTACGGCGCACGGACAGCCGAGCCGGGCACAGCGCCCGGGAAGCACGATTCGCCGGCGGGCGACGCCGACGACGGTCGACCGCAACTGGCGGATCCGAACGACGCGAACGATCCGCTTGTGAAGCCGCAACCCGCAATGCAGCGCGATGACGGTTCAAAGAAGCCGACCGCCTCGGGCGCGGAACGGCCAAGTCCGGCGAACAAGCCGGTGGGCTTGACTCCCGGCGCGGCCGGCAAGCCCGCGACGGAAGATGAGCCGCTCGATGACGAACTCAACGCGAGCGAGACTGACGCGCCGACCGTTGCATCGAAGGAAGCGACGAGTGAAACCGCGCCGGGTGCTGCGAAGCGCCCGCCGGTCATCACAAACTTGAGCGTCGAAGCGTCGGACGAGCCGATGGCCAAGAAGCCGGACGCACCGACCGAGGGCGCGTCGACTCCCGCGAGCCTGTCGCCGCAGAAAGAGACCGTGATCGTCGATACGCTCAAGCAGCGCATCGAGGAACAGGAGGCGAAGGTCGCGGCCGACCCGAACAACGTCGAGGAACAGTTCCGCCTGCGAATTCTGTACCTGGCGAACGGGCAGGACGACAAGGCCCTCGCCGCCATCGACGGGATCAATGCCGACGTGCTGGAGATCATGCGGGCGCAGCTCTCGGCGCTGATGACGGCGCGGTCCAGCGCCCAGCGCGATCCGGCGACCTGGGCCAATCGCCAGTTCGAGGCGATTGAGAAGCTGCGTCACCTCGTGGCCGAGCGGGCCGATCTGCGCGTGAGCAAGGTCGTCATCTGCCGGTCGATCTCCCAGTTCGGCCAATACGAGCCGATCGACCCGCCGACGTTCAAGGTCGGCGCCGAGTCGCGGTTCCTGCTGTATGTGCCGATTGAGAACTTCAAGTGCGAACGGACCGAGTCGGGCCAGTTTCGCACGCTGCTCTCGCTGCGGTTCAGTCTGATCGACCCCGAGGGCCGCGAGCGCTGGACCGACAAGATTGAGAACGTCGAAGACATCTCGCGCGACCGCCGGTCGGACTTTTTCTTCGGCTACCCGGAGAACGGGTTGAAGATTCCCAAGCAGCTGGGCGAGGGCGAGTACACGATCAAGGTCGAGGTCGAGGACGTTCTCGCGCAGAAGATCAACAGCAACACCGTCAAGTTCAAGCTGGTGCCGTAGGGCGTCGTTCGGCAGCGACATCGCATCGCCCCACTGAAGCCGGCGGACCGCAATCCGTCGGCTTCGCCGTTTCGCCTGAAGCGCGGGCAGGATTGCCAACTCGTCCACGCCGCCAACGGAATGCACATGGACTCCGTCGGATCCACCTCCTGGCATCATCGACACCTGTCGGCATTTCACAAACTGGATGAGTTGCTCCGCGCCGACGGCGTGACGCGCCCCGCGATCGTCCTCATCGGCCCCGGCGCGGTCACGCGCCTAGCCGCGCCCTTCTTGAGCGACGGCGCGCGGCGCGCCGGGCCGGTGCGCCAGATCGTCGCGGACCTGGCGCGCTACGCCGATCAGGTCGTCCGGCGCGTGCCGTGGGCGGCTTTGCGCTCGCTGGAGCCGGTCGAGCTGCGCGCCGTGCTGTCGATGCCGTTTGAGTTGACCGTGGTGGATCGCTCGGCCCGCGTACTGGAAGCCGTCGCGCGCGATCTGCCAGATGCCCGGCGGTTGCAAGTGGACATCGCTGCGCAGCCAATCACGCTCGCGCCAACCGATTCATCGGCCGCGCCCTTGCTCGCCGATGTCGTGATTGCGTTCAACGTGATTTGCCGGTCAAGCGATCCGCCGCGGGCGATGCAACACGTGGTCGATGTGATTCGACCTGGCGGATATCTGCTCGTCGATGATCGCTCGGCTGCGTCGTGTTTGCTGGAGCATCCGTTCGAACACGTCGCGCCAAAGATTCACCGCTGCCGCACGTAAGAAATTGATCAACGAGCCGATTGCGCAAGCAATCGAACCGAACGCGAGCAATCGACTGCAACCACCCTCTCCCTTCATGGTAGTGGGCCGGGGTTCGGGTCAACCTCGTCATGAGGAAGCGCTGCAGGCCGGCGCGCTCGGCGATTACTTCGTCGACGTACACGAATGCCAGTGGCCGATCAGCACGATCACGAACCACAGCCCGCCGACACCGTAGGCCGCCGCGCCGTACCAGTAATGCTCGGGCCATTGCTCGGCCAGCCCCTGCACCGCCGCGCCCGCGCCGATCGCGTAGAACAGAAAGAACACCAGCAGAAAGCTGCCGAAGAAATAGCGGTCTGTATCCCGCAGCCTGCTGTTGCTCTCCAGCCATTCCTCCCACGTGACGATGCCGTCGATGTGCGGCTCGACGTGCAGTTTCAGGTAGCGCCCCGCGCGGATGATGCTGTTCTGCTCCATCAGGAACGCGATCATCATGATGATGATCACGAACGGCATCGACGCCGAGGCGTACATCCCCACCGATTCTCGCGCGAAGTACCCCACCGCCGGGATCAGAAGCGTGCCGATCACCAGCAGCGCGAAGATCCGTGCCTTGCTCGTGCGAATCTCATCCCGAAGCGTCAGGTACTGCTGCTTCATGAACTCTTCCCTCGACATGGCTTGCTCCTGCAACATGGCATGCTCCTGATGTAGCCGATAGGCAACCGCCGCGGGGATCGTCGGATCGACCCCGCTGGGAACATCATACCACAAGCGAATTGGGGGAATGAACGCCCGAGAGGCCGACGGCGTGGTACGTCGAGGACGCACCCTACGATACTACGGTACTGTATGAATCCGAGCCGCGACCGTAAGAACGCGCCGAGTAATGCAGTAAATCGGAGCGGCCGTCGGGTTTTTAGGGCTGCGCCCAAATCAGAGCGCCGCGCGGCGCTCCCTGACGGTCGCGGCTCGCTTGATGGCGCGCGATGGATGGCTTGGTGCGTCTACAATGGACGTGGTCAGGCCTTACGAATCACCGCCAGGGCATCGCTGGGGGTGAAGCGCTTCAGCCGCACCCACAGCACGCGCGACTTCTTGTCGTAGCGCCACGCGCCGTCGGAGCGATTCGCACCGCCGAGCTGCTCGAATCGCCGCGCGTCTTTGCACTCGGCGAGCTTGCGGCCGGTCAACTCCACCGCCGCCGGCGGCTTGAGCACGCCGTTGAACTTCACCAGATACGCCTTCGGGGCGAACGCGTCGCGGCCCGTGCGCCGCGCGAGCTTCAGCACCGTCGCGTCCTGCTCGGAAGTTGTCTCGTACTCATCCAGCACGAAACGGCCCTTCTGATAGTCGTACGTTCGGCCGTCGTCGTTGTAGAAACATCCGCGGCCGCGCCCGGGATAGACTGACAAGATCAACTCGTTCAGCGGCTTGTCATCGACGAACTGCACCGGGCGGCGCATGGGGATGACCGCGCCGGCGCGGGCGAACATCGGGATGGTCTCAAGGCCGACGGCGATTTTGTGTTCGGCGTCGCCGGTGCGCCGGGCGCCGTCGTCAAAGCCGTACCACTCGCCGGGCGGCAGGCGGAACTTCCGCTCCTTCGCGCCCTCGTGCACGACCGGCGCGACGTACAACTGCCGACCGAAGAGAAATTCGTGCTCCAGTTTGTGCACGTCCTTCATCTCGGGGAAATCGAGAAAGACCGGCCGCAGCAGCGGCGCGCCGGACTTCGTCGTGTATTGCATCTCGGAATACAGGTACGGCAGCATCGCATAGCGCAGCTCGATCACGGAGCGATTGATTCGCTCGTGCCGCTTGCCGAAGGACCACGGGTCCTGCTCGGCGCCGCCGGCCGTATGCGTGCGACAGAGCGGGTAGAAGATGCCCAGTTGCAGCCAGCGCGTGTACAGCTCGGGCGTGGGATACGCGCGAAACCCGCCCACATCGGCCCCGCAGAATGACACACCCGAGACACTCATCGACAGCAGCATCGGGAGGCTCATCCGCAGATGGTCCCAGGTCGAGGCGTTGTCGCCGGTCCAAACGGCCGCGTAGCGCTGCACGCCGGCGTAGCCCGCGCGCGTGAGAACGAACGGCCGTTCGCCGCGTCGCAGGCGCAGCATGCCTTCAAAGGTGGCGCGGGCCATTTGCATGCCGTAGACGTTGTGCGCCTCGCGATGGTCGGTCGGCTCGCCTTCGTTGTCGAAGCGGACGGTCAGCGGGATCGTGCCGTCGCCGTGGGTGAAGTCGGCCGGCTCGTTCATGTCGTTCCAGAAGCCGGTGACGCCATCGGCGATCAGCTTCTTGTACAGATCGCCCCACCAGTGGCGCGTCGATTCGCGCGTGTAGTCGGGATAGACGCTTTCGCCGGGCCAGACCTTGCCGACGTAAACGTGCCCGTCGGCGTCGCGGCAGAAATGATCGCCCGCCGCGCCGCTCTCGAAGACGGCGTACCCGCGCTCGGCCTTGATGCCCGGATCGATAATGACAACCGTCTTGAAACCCTGGCGCGCCAGACTGGTCAGCAGGGCCGACGGCTTCGCGAAGCGCTTGGGGTCCCAGGTGAAGCATCGGAATCCGTCCATGTAGTCGATGTCGAGATAGATCGTGTCGCAGGGAATCTTCCGCCGTCGGAACTCCTTCGCGATGCGCTGCGCCCGCTTGGCCGATTCATAACTCCAGCGGCACTGCTGATAGCCCAGCGCCCACATCGGCGGCAGCGGCGTCGTGCCGACCAGCCGCCCGTAGCGCCGCACGACTTCGCCCGGCGTCGGCCCGGGGATGAAGTAATAGTCCAATTCCCCGCCATCGGCCCCGAACGACCACGCCGTGCGCGACGTCTTGCCGAGGTCGAAGAACGAACGATACGTGTTGTCGAAAAACAACCCGTGCGCCCGTCCGCGCGACAGGGCGATGACAAACGGATGCGTCTGGTAGAGCGGATCGGTAAACGGCTCGTGCTCGGCGGCGTCGTGATTCCAGTTCACGATCGCGCCGTTGCGCTTGTCGAGCGGCGGGCCTTTTTCACCGAAGCCGAAAAAATGATCTCCCGCGCCCAGCGCCTTCCAACAGCGTATCTCCGGCCCGTCCCACGCCATGCCCTTGCTCGCGTCGTCGGCGGCGATGAAGTCGCCCTCGTTCGTATGAAACGAAATGCGACACGGCCGCCGCGCGATCCGCACGCGAATCTGGTCGGTGACCATCTCCAAGTGTTCGTCGTGCTCCTCAAGGCCGAAGGGCACGCGCGTCACGGCGTCGGGCTGCACGGCCCAGGAAAAATCGCGGCGGAACTTCCCGCGCGGGGCGAGCCGCACGCGGATCATGTCCTCGCGCTCGACGCTCAACCGCACGCGCGCCTCGCCGCATTCGATGATCAGCGCGTCGTCCTCGGTGCGGTGCGCGGTGATGTTGCCCAGCGATTGCCAGCCGCTGCGCTCGCGCACCGTGATCGCCGCCGGTACGCCGCCGTAACGCGTTGTGGTCATTCCCACTTTCCCCGTAAACGCAACGCGGCGAGCCTCCCGGCCCACCGCGCAAACTGGCCACTCACGAATGGAAACAGCCGCGCAATGTACCGGCCCGATTCCGGACGGTCAAACCACGCACGTTGCACGCCGTGGTCACAAGGATGCTGCGTGTAATTCGTACGATTTCCGCGCGGCGCGTCATTCCTTCACCCCGCCCATGATCAGCCCCGCGACAAACTGCCGCTGCGCCACAAAGAACAGCACGATGCACGGCACCATCGTCACGATGCTCGCCGCCATCAGATAGTGCGCCTCGCGAAAATCGCCATACTGATTCTGAAACGAGTTCAGCGCGACGGCCAGCGTCATGCGATCTTCACTTTGAAGGTAGATCAGCGGGCCGAGGAAATCGTTCCATACGCCGATGAATGTGAAGATCGCCGTGATCGCCATCACCGGCTTGCACAGCGGCAGCATGATCTGCCACCAGATGCGCAGGTGCCCGCAGCCGTCGATTCGCGCGGCCTCCAGCAGCGCCTCGGGAATCTGCGCGAAGAACTGACGGAACATAAAGATGAAATACGCCGTGCCGAAGAACGTCGGCACGACCAGCGGCAGAATCGTATCGACCCAACCGAACCAGCGGAACAGGATGAAGAGCGGGATCATCGTCACCTGCGCCGGCAGCATCATCGTGGCGATCATGACGAGGAACATCGCGCCGCGCCCGCGAAATCGAATTCGCGCCAGCGCATAGCCCACCAGGCTGCACGAGAGCACCTGCCCGACGACGCTCAAGGACGTGACGACGACCGTATTACTTAACGCGTCGAGGAAACCGTACCACGGCCTGCTGCCCATGCGCGACAGCGCGCTGGGATAATTGCTCCACTGCGGGTCGCTCGGCCACCAGCGAAATCCGCTGACCGACGCCGACGCGCCGGCGTCTTCCGCGCGCGACAGGCTCGTCACCAGCATCCACCAGAACGGGAAGAGCATCACGACGCTGCCGATCAACAGCAGCGCCAGCGCGACGGTGTTTGACCAGCGCTTCATCATGCCTTCAGTCCCTCGTAGTGAACGAAACGCTTCGTACCCCACATCAGGGCGAACGTCAGCACCAGCACGATCAGCAGCAGCAGCCACGCCATCGCCGAGGCGTAGCCCATCTCGTGGAAGTCAAACGCCTGGTTGTACAGATACACGACATAGAATCGCGTCGCATCCGCGGGTCCGCCGCCCGTCATCACGTGCGCCTGCGTGAACACCTGAAACGACGCGATGATCGCCATGATCGCGTTGAAAAAGATCACCGGACTAAGCATCGGCAGCGTCACGTGGCGAAACCGCCGCCAGCCCAATGCGCCGTCGATCGACGCGGCCTCGTACAGATCTTTCGGGATGCCTTTCAACCCGGCGAGGTAAATCATCATCGTGCCGCCGATGGCCCACAGATTGATGAGCGCGAAGACCGGCACGCCCCACGCCTCGGCGTCTTTCTCAAAAAAGGCGGGCGTCGTCATGCCGCCCGGCAGCGCCGGGTCCAGCAGCGATTTGAGCAACCCGTGCTCATGGTGGAACACCCATTTCCACATCACCGCCATGCCCACGCCCGCCAGCACGCCCGGCAGATACCAGATCGATCGAAAGATCCCGACCGACCAGTGCTCGCGATTCAGCAGCATCGCCGCCGCCAGCGCCACGATCTGACTGCTCGGCACGGCCAGCAGCGCGTACCACGCCGTCTTCCGCAGGGCGATAGCGAACGTCGCGTCGTCGCGCCACAGATTGAGAAAATTCTCCCAGCCGATGAACTCCGCCTGATCCAGCGTCGTCAGCGAACTCCACCGCGTGAACGCCAGCGCCGCGGACAACAAGATTGGAAACGCCGTGAAGGCCATGAACCCGATCACCCACGGCGACATCATCAGTAGCCCGGCGCGCTCCTCGCGCAGCTCGCCGCCGCGCGGCCGATGGCGCCACCACAGCATCGCCCCGGCCACGAGCATCGCCCCGATCGGCCACGCCCAGATGGAGAGCAACCGCCCCCACGGCATCCGCCGACCGCCGCCGCCGACTTCGTACTGCTTGTCCAGCGCGTGCCACTCCGCATCGAGCCGCGCCAACGTCGGCTTCACCGGCCGGCCGATCTTGAAGACCTCCTCCAGCCGCACGCGCAGCAACTGCTGAAACTGCGGAATCGCCGGAAAGTCCGTCGGCAGCGCGTGCTCGGCCGCATCGAGAAACAGGCGCGCGTTGCGCGGGCGCGTCGGCCCTTCACTCTTCAGCGCTTCCTCGGCGACGTCGCGCAACACCGACACCGCCAGCCCCGCCTGCGTCATCAGTTCCTGCCCGCGGCGGCTTATCAGGTACTTCACAAACCGCCACGACTCATCCTTGTGCTTCGTCGCGCTGGAAATCCCCCACGCAACGGTGAAAACGCCGTTGCGCATCGGCTTCCCTGCCACATGCGGAAGCGGAGCGAGGTCCCAGTCAAACCCGCGAATCTGCCGATACGCCGGCACTTTCCACCGACCAAACGGCCCAGCCATGCCGACGTTGCCCGCCAGGAACGGGTCCTGAAGCGTCTCCATCTGCGTCTTGGCAGAGAGCAGCGTGCGGCCGTCGTTGAACCAGTCCTGCAACTGCTGGATGGCCGCCTGAAGTTCAGGATGGTTGAACGAGTACGGCGCGGCCCAGCCGGGCGACGTGAAATCGTGCCCGTGGGTCCAGAGGTAAATGCGCACCATCTGTTCCCACGAGACGAAATCCGCGCCGTAGCAATCGGGCAGTTCGCCGATCTTCTTCGCCGCCGCGTGGAATTGCTCCCACGTCCAGCCCGTTGCCGGCGGCTCGGCCACGCCCGCCCGCTTGAACAAATCGCGGTTGTAATAAAAGCCAACCGTGGTGAAGTCCTTCGGCAAGCCCACGAGTTTCCCGTCTCCGACGGCGCCGGTCTGTTCGTTCACACGAAAGCACCGCACGACGGATGGAAAGAACGCGTCGAGGTCCACCGTCTCGCGCCCGGCGGCGCGATCGGCTTCGATCAATTCCTCCATGTCCACCAGGGCGTGCTTCATCGCCAGGTCGGACACGTTCTCAAGACCGAGATAGAACACATCCGGCGGCTCGCCCGCGGCGAACATCGTCTGCAACTTCGTGCGAACGGCCGCCGCCTGGCCCAGGTTGATCCGCACGACGCGAATGCCGGCGTTCTCCGGCTGCGCCTCAAAATCCGCCACCAGCCGACGGACGATATCGTCTTCTGTCTTTTCTCCCCAGTGCAGTACTTTGATCGGGATGCGATCGTCCTGCGCCCGCGCGACGCTCAACCGCCGCCAACCCATCCAGCCGAACGAGCCGACTAACACGGCCGCCGCCGTCGCCGCCGTGATCCACCGCGCCCATCGTGCGATTGGTTCCATTACCGCGCCACGCTTCTCATTCGCCGGCTGCCGTCCGCGCCGTGAACACCGCGCCGGTGAACGGCTCCAGCACGAGCCCGCGCAGATGGCCGCCCTCCACGCGCGCCATCCCTGCATGATGCGTGCCCGGTTTACCCTCGATCATTCGCTCCACGATTCGCGGACGCGCCGCGGGCTGCTCGGGTCCGGGCTCGATCCGCTCGCAGGCCTTGCGATCATCCAGCCGAATTACGTGCGTGCCGTCGGCCCAGGGCACGGCGATATCCAGCCGATGCCGATGGTCGCTGTTGTTGAGGACGACCACGACGCGCTCGCTTCCCAGGGTGCGCGAGAAGGCATACAAGCCTTTCTCATCGTCAATCCGCAACGTCTCCATCGTGCCGAGGTGCAGCGCGGGGCACGTGTTCCGAATCGCGATCATCCAGCGGTAGTGATCCAGCACGTCCGCCTCAATCCGTTCCTCCGGATCGTCGTTGGGCGGCAGGTCGTCCCACAGCATCGGCTTGCGGCAGCTCGGGTCGTCCGCCCCGTACATGCCGACCTCATCGCCGTAATACACCATCGGCGCCCCCAGCGCCGTCATCTGAAACGTCACGAGCAGTTTCAGCCGTTTGTAGCAATCCGCCGTCGGCTTGGCCGGGTTGTAGTTCGGCCCGTTGTCCTGCAGTCGATTCGCCTGGTCGTATTCCAGATCAGGATTCATGAACATCGACGCGACGCGGTCCGTGTCGTGGCTATCAAACAAATTCTGCAATACGTAATTCACCTGCGGCGCGTACCAGCCCTGCATCTCCTTAAGCTGGCGATCAAACTCCGTCGCGGTAATCCGCTTCGCATTGTTCACGAAAAACCGCTGGCAGCTCCGCGCGAACGGATAATTCATCACCGCGTCGAAGCTGCGCCCGTCCAGCCACTCGCGCGACTCCTGCCAAAGCTCCGCCACGATGTAGGCATCGGGGTTGATCGACTTCACCAGCGTGCGCCAGTCCTTCCAGAAGTTCACGTTGATGTCGCTGGCCACATCCAGCCGCCAGCCGTCGATGCCGTCGGACGGATCGCCGTCGCCGTTGGGGTCCATCCATCGCCGCGTCACCGCGAACAGATGCTCGCGCACTTCCTTCGCCAGGCCCAGCGCGTCGTCGTGCTTCAACCGCGGCAGCGAACCGTCGTCGCCGTCCCACGCCTGGTAGTGAAACGGCTTGAAGCTCTTGATGTCGAACCAGCCGGCGTAGCGCGAATCCTTGCCGTGTTTCAGCACGTCCTGAAACGCCCAAAACTCCCGCCCGACGTGATTGAACACGCCGTCGAGAATCACCTTGAAGCCCATGCGGTGCGCCTCGGCGAGGAATTCGAGAAACACTAAATCCGTCTTAGACCATTGCCACGTCGCCGGGTCGATCGTCTCGCCGCGCACGTCCTTCAGACTGTCCTTCACGCCGAAGAAATCGTCGATGTGCCGGAAATCACTTGCGTCGTATTTGTGCAGCGACTCCGCCTGGAACACCGGGTTGAAATAAATCGCTGTGATGCCCAGCGAGCGGAGGTAGCCCAGTTTCTCTCGCACGCCCTGCATGTCCCCGCCGTAGCGCCGGTCGTAAATGAAATCCTCCAGCGTTCCGTGCTCGGTGTAGCTCTTCCCGCCGCGCGGCTTGTACGGCTTGAACCACGCATGGTTCCACGGCACGCTCGACGGCGGATCGTTCGACGGGTCGCCGTTGCGAAACCGCTCCGGAAAAATCTGATACCACACGACCCGCTTGGCCCAGTCGGGCGTTTTGAAACTCATGGAAAGGTCCGGCTCGAAATAGCGCTTCACCGTCGGCGACTCGTGGATTCCCGTGGCATCCAGCGTGCGCGTCACGCGGCCGTCGCGCAGGCGGAAGGCGTATTTAAGCCTGCCGCGCGGCGCGGTCAATTGACAGCTCCACGTCTCGAATCCGTGCTGACCCGCGCCGCGTTGCATCGGAACGGCTGCGAGCGTCCCGACGGCGTTGCCATCCGACGAATCCGCCGGCGCGAGCACTTCGATCGCCTGCACGTCGTCCGCCAGCGTGCGCACGGCAAGGCGAATCACGTCGTCGCTGATCGGCGAGAAGTACTTCGCCCGGCGGGCGTCGTGCTGCACGGCGGCGGCGGCGATGGCGTCGGGTTTGGCCGGGCCGAGCTGCGCCGCGTCCGGCCCGACGAGCAGGCCGCTGTTGAACCCGCCCGCGCGGTCGGGCGCGCGATAGCGCGGGTCGGCCGACGGATCCTCGACGAAATCCACGCCGTTAACAAGAAACTTGTATTGATACAGACCGTCTTCCAGCGCGAGCCGCGCTGTGTACGGCCCCCCCGCCGACGCCGCGTACATCGGCGTCGCGCCCGGCCGCCAGCCGTTAAAATCGCCCACGACGTCGACCCGCTCGATCGGCAGCGATTTCCTAGCCCACGATCCGCTCGGCGACCAGCGAAACTCCGTCGCCGGCAACCGTGCATCCAGTTCTTCCGGGCGAACCTCCCACGTGCGCACGGTCGTTGCGGCTGGACCCGCCTCGTCACCGCCCACGGCAAGGCGAATTCGATACCCGCCGGGCGTTGGAACCGTGACGCGCGAAAAAATCTGATCCGCATCAGCCACCGGCAACTCGCCACCGGCCGATTTCTCCACCTTCCAGACGAAAGACTTCTTAGCATCGGGTGGAAAGCCGCTAAGGCTTCCGTCAAGAATAAACTCGCCCGGCTTCTCACTGCGCATCACGCGGATGACGGCGAACGAAGCCGTCGGCTCGGCGCGTTCGTGCCCCCAGCGCTTCGCCGGCAATTCCAGCCAGATGCGATAGGCGCCCGACGCGTGGAGATTCAATTCGATGTTGCCGCCCGGCTGCTCGACGCGGCCGTTGCCGCCGTCTCCGAGATGGCGGTCCCATGATCCGTTGAAGACAAACTTGAATTCGTGCCGACCGGCGGGGAAAAAATGAACCAGTTCGTATCGCCCGCCCGCGAGCGCCATCCGAAACGCCGAATCACCGGTCGTCCAGTTGTTGAACGTGCCTGCGACGTTGATGCGCTCGGCGTTCGACGGCTTGCCCGCCGGCTCGGCTCGCGCGGGCAGCAGCAGAGCCAGTACGACGAAAGGCGCGAGGACGACCCCGCGGCGAATGCTCTTCATGTTCCACTCCAGCGATGGTTGGGCTGCCGGATCGCCGTGCGATGGGCGATCAGGCGCGCGGCGCGGCGACGGACTTGCGAACGGTCAGCGAGACCGGGTGAATTTCCTGTATCGATTCCGCGCGATTGAACACCAAGTCGAGCAGCCGCTCACAGGCCCGCCGGCCCAGTTCGTAGATTGGTGTGCGCACCGTCGTCAGCGGCGGATCGCAAAACGCCGCCGAGTGCATGTCGTCGCAACCGACCACGCTGATATCCTCCGGCACGCGCAGGCCGATGCTCTTCAGCCCGGCGATCGCGCCGATGGCCATCTTGTCGTTGCCGGCAAAGAGCGCCGTCAGATTCGGATGACGCCGCACCAGGCGAATCGCCGCCTCGGCGCCGCCCTCTTCGGTGTACAGGCCGTCCTCAAGCAAATCGGCCGCAAGCGGAGCATTCAACCCGATCGCGCCTTCGAAGCCCCGGCGCAAATCATGCGTCGTCTGAACTTCCTGCGCGCCGTGGATCAGCCCGACGTGCCGATGGCCCTTCTCGCGCAGGAAGTGACCGGCGAGCCGACCGGCTTCGATGTAATCGCAGCGCACGGAGTTGAGCGCCAGCCCGGGGAGGTAGTTGTTCACCAGCAGGACGGGCCGATCGCCCTTTTCGAAGTCTCTTAGATACGCGTCTCGATTCGTCACGCCCATGCAAAGCATGCCGTCGATGACGTGCCGATCAAAGATCTCGACGTGTTGCGACGCGGCAAGGTAGGATTCGTCTGCCACTTCGAGGATGATCTTGTAACCTGCCTCACGCGCCTGATCGTGAATCGCGCTGATCAATTCCCCGAAGTACGCGTCCGCGAACGCGTGGCGAAGCTGCGGCACGAGAATTGCCAGAAACCCCGAACGCTGCGCCTGGAGGCCCTGCGCCATCCGGCTGGGGCGGTAACCCAGCCGCTGCACAGCCTCCAGCACGCGCTCGCGCGTCGCCGGGCTGATCCGCCAGTCGCGCTTGTTGAGGACGAGTGAGACGGTTGTCAGCGAGGCCTGGCTCTCGCGGGCGACGTCTTTGATGCTGACCGATTTTCGTTTTGCCATGGGTTGGGTACGTGCTTCAATGCGTGGCGACCGCGATTTCCGAGCGTGGCGGGCCGATTGTAACCATTGGTCCGACAACCACGTACCGGCCGCTCGGTTGCCGAAAGGGCCCTCGTCCCGGAATTTGCTTGAACCGCGCTGGCGTCACGTTATACTTTCATTAAGTAAAAGGTTTTACCGATACAATCTTAACTCATGCGGCGGTGAGAATCAAATGCGATCGGGAGCAAGCCCACTCGACCCGTTGTCGGCCTCATCCCGCCCCCTCTGTCTACATCGCGATCCCGCTCACCACCGGGAAGTTTTGCGCACCGCCGCACGCTCCGCCTTCACCCTGATCGAGCTGCTGGTCGTCATGGCGATTATCTCACTGCTGATTTCGATCCTCGTTCCGGCCCTGGGTCGGGCGCGAGAGGTCGGTCGGCGGACCGTCTGCGGATCCAACCTGCGACAGTTCGGGCAGGCTTTCCTGCAATACAGCGGCGACTACGACAGCTGGTTCCCGGCCAAACCCGTCGCGAACAATGACAACCCGTCGCTCCAGGAGCGACGCGACGCCCAGCGCGCCGGCTCGGCCGACTGGGGTCCGAACTTTTCCGGCATGATCCGCGACATCGTTGAACGAAAGGTGACGCGCGATCCGGCAGCGGATGGGTTCGCCCCGACGCCGACGTACCTGCCGGAACCCAAACTGCTCGTCTGTCCCAGCGATCGCATCAACAACCGGCCCTTCAATGACACGCCCCAGTGGCCGATTCTGCCGGTCAGCCATTACCGCGATCTGCCGCGAACGATCATTCAGGAGCAATCCGCCGGCAAGACGTATGTCAGCTATACCTATATCTCGCTGCTTCGCAACGACGACAAGCCCGAGTACTTTCTGATGACCGATCAGACGAATCTGAACGACACCAGCACGGCCTTTCTGCGCGAGTTTAATCCGGACGACAATCACGGCACGCGCGGAATCAACGTGTTGTACCTCGATGCGCACGTGGAATGGGCCCAGCTCAAGAGCGGTTCCAACGTCGATTCACAGGCGCTGGCGATCAAGCTATTCGGACCTTTCAACGCTTCGAAGCCTCGCTATTCGACCGAGCCGAATCGTGCGTCCGAGATTCAGACGATAGAGTGACCGCAGCGCGCGAACGTCGCCGCTTCGGCACAGCGTTGCAGAATTTGAGGGAATCCGGGGGGAAGGAAGCAGTCGGTACCGGCGGGTGCGATGTGTTAGACTAGTCGGATCGACCGCACGAAACGATCCGCCGACCGCATCGCACGGCCCACGTGGAGTGGACCTCTGTCGGCTGACGACCCTCCCGCCGCCCCGCATGGGGTGACAATTTAGAACCGTATCGTTTGCCGCAGCGTCCGGGCAGCGTGGCCGTCCGGGGGTTGTCTCGACGAAGCGTCGTGAACGCGCTCGTGGAGCATGTCGCGGCCGACGGAAGTGGACATCAGTGTGTGTGGACAGGAGTTATCCGGTAGGCGGAACGTGGAGCAAGTCATGACTCGTAATGTGTATTCAGCGTCCGGGATGGTTCGATGGTTTGTTGCGCTCGGCATGGTGCTCACAATGCTGGCCGCGCCGAATAAACTGCTCGCCGGCGATCCATGCGCCGGCGTCCCCACGGTGGACGGGCGCAACCTGCCAACGAAGTACCAGGGCAGCCCCAGCGCGACGCAGGACAACCCGACCGGCTTCGGCGATGCGACGCCGCCCTCCCAGGAGCCGACCGAAGGCAATGAGATCGACCGCCTGTACGTCCGCAACGACAGCACGCACCTCTACTTCGGTATCACCGGCAACACCGAGCGGTTCGATGTCCTGGAAAATACCATCCTTGTCTTTATCGACAACGGTTCCAACGGCGGAACGGCCGTCCTGAACACGACCGGCTACACCGGCGGCTCGAACGCACTGAAGAACTTAAGCGGCGTCACGCTCGATTTCGCGCCGGAGTTTGCCCTGGCCGTCTGGATGAACGGCAGCACGCCGACCGCGTATCTGCACGACCTGACCAATCCGACCGATGCCGGCGTCGCCCTGACGCTCGGCACGCACTTCGCCGTCGACAACAATAACCTCTCCGGCGTGAACGGTGAGCCGGCTAACGACCCGCTCCAGCAGCAGGTGAACGCCGGCACTGCAACGCTCGGCTTCGAGTTCAAGATCGAGCTGGTCCAGCTCAACCTCACCGGCACGAGCACGATCGGCATCCAGGCCCTGCTCGCCAACGGCGGCGGCTTCATCAGCAACCAAAGCCTGCCTCCGTTGCGGCCGACGCAAGGCTCGATCGGCGGCGGCGTCGCCTGCGTCGGCGTGCATGACCCCCTCGCCGATCCGCCGAGCATCATTGACTTCGCGACGTTTACCGGCAATCAGTTCGCCACGGTCGTGTTAAGCGTCGGTTCGACCCCGCCGGCGATCGACGGCGTGAACATTCCGGGCGACTACGGCGCAGGCGCGCTGGTCTCCACGCAGAACAACTACACCTGCTTCGGCGATGCAGCGCCCTTCAGCCCGCTCCCGACGCAGGGCAGCGAGCTGGACCGGCTCTTTGTGCGCAACGATTTCTCCAAACTCTACATCGGCGTCACCGGAAACATCCCGGTCTTCGAAGACTTCAACAACACGCTGATCATCTTCATCGACCGGCCCGACGATGGCGACCCCGGCTCGCAAGTTCTTTTCACCAGCTCGCTGCTCGGCGGCTCGGGCGCGCTGCAGGGCATGGACGGCGTCACGCTGGATGCCGGCTTTGCCCCCGAATACGCCATTCAATACTGGCGCGGCGGCAATCAGCACAACGCCTTTATTGAAGATCTACGCTACGATTCAGATATCCCGCTGGAGTTTTCCGTCGACACGGCGCGGCATACCAATCTCGCCGTCAACGCCTTCTCCGCGGACTTGAGCAACATCCTCGGCGTCAACGACATCTCCGGCGACGATCCCATTCGCCAGGAAATCAAGGCGGCCACAGCCATCAGCGGCATGCAGTTCTCGATTCGCCTCGCCTCGCTGGGAATCCAGCCCACCGATGAAATCAAAATCGCCGCAGCAATCGTCAGCGGTGGCGGGTTCATCAGCAATCAATGGCTGCCCCCGCTGAATCCAACTCAAACGCCGCCGGCAACGGACAGCGCGGCCTTTTCCAGTGCGCCGCTTCCGCTGGCGATTCCGGACAACAACCCGGCCGGCGCGACCGACACGCGCACGCCGACCTTTGCGGGCATCAATCGTGTCACCGATCTGAACGTTTCGGTCAGCATCACGCATCCGCAAGTAAACAACCTCACCGTCACATTGACGCATGTCGACAGTGGTCGGTCGGTCGTCCTGTGGAACCCCGCCAGCGGCGCGGGCGCCGATCTGAACGTCACGTTCGACAGCGAAGGCGGCGGCGGCACCGTTCTGCCCGCCGAATCGCTGCTCACGATGAACGGCATCGATCCCAACGGCGCGTGGGCGCTCAAAGTCGTCGATTCCGTAGCCGGAGACATCGGCTCGCTGGTGTCATGGTCGCTGCACGTTGAAGAATACGAGGGTGGAAACGTAGGCTGCCTCGGGAACCACGACCCGATCGAGAACCCCATCGACTTGAGTACCAACCCGCTCACGCCCGACAACCAGTTCGCGACGATCACCCTTAGCCCCACGGGCATCCCGGCCAGCACCCCGACCAACACGCTCTTCACCGGCCAGAACATCCCCAAGGTCTACGACGGCACCACGCCGCAACAAGGCGGCGGCACGCTGCCATTGGTCCCGGCCGTGGCGCTGCAGAACAACTACACCTGCTTTGGCGATGCCGTTGAAGCGCCGCCGCAGAACCTGCCCGGCTCGGAGCTGGATCGCATCTTCGTGTCCAACACGGCCGATCGCATCCGCGTCGCACTGACCGGCAACCTCGAAGGCAACGGCAACGCCTTCGTCGTTCTGCTTGATACGCTCGCGGGCGGCGCCGGCACGATCACCGGTCAGACCGCCCCGCCTGGCGCGATCGCCGGTTTCAACAACGTGATCCTCGATGCAGGGTTCACGCCGGATTACGCCTGCGTCGTGCAGCGCAACAACGAGCCGAACACCAACGAGTACAGCGTGTTCCTCAAGAATCTCGCCACCAACACGACGCGCTCGATCGGCCGCCTGACGCGCAACAGCGGCTCGGGCGTCCTGGCCGACCCGATCCCCAACGCGAACGGGAGCGAGATCAACCAGTTGTTCATTCAGGATGACGCGAGCAACCTGTACCTCGGTCTCACCGGCAACGTCGAGGGCGGGCCGAACGTCAACGCGTTCGTGATCTTCCTCAAGACCGGCGCGGGCGGCCCGTCCAACGTGCTCGATACGAATTACGTCGGCTTCCCGCAGGTGCTGCGCAATATGAGCGGCGACACGCTCGAAGCCGGGTTCAACCCGAACTACGCGATCGTCATGCAGCGGCCGGGCGGCGTCTACAACGCCCAACTCGTGGACCTGACGGACATCACGCCGCCGCTGACCGTCACCGCGCTGACGTTCAACCAGACGGTCGGCGCCAACACGTTCTTCGGCGAGAACTCCAACTCGACGGGCGTCAACAGCACGAACTGTCCGGCCGTCGACGCCGTGCAGCAGGCCATCAACGCAGCGACCGCGACGCGCGGCGTACAGTTCGCCATTGATCGCGCCTCCATCGGCAGCCCGGCCGGCGCGATCGAGGTCTGCGCCGCCGTCATCGGCGGCAGCGGTTTCTGGAGCAATCAGACCCTCCCGCCGCTGGGCGGCTGTCAGCCGAACCTCGGCGACAATGCCAACCTGAACGGCGCCACGGCTCCGGGCAGTCAATTCCTGTCTTACACGCTCGGCTCGAACCCCGGCTCCCCGGCGATGTTCACGCCATCGAACATCCCCGGCGCCATGGGGACGGCCGTCGCGACGCAGAATAACCACACCGGCTTCGGCGATGCGGCAGCCCCGAACCCCGGCAATGCCAACTGCCTGCAAGTCGCCTTTGATGACACGAACATCCTCGGTGTCACGGGTGGGTCACTCAATTCGGGCACGTGCTTGAGCCAGGGCGGATCGGCCGCCGGCGCCACGCTCGCCGAGAAGGGCATGGAGTTTGACATCCCGATGGCGGACGTCGGCCTGACGCCGCCGTCGCTCGGCACGCAGATCAAGGTGCTGGCTGTGCTGACCGGCAGCTCGGGCTATTTCTCCAACCAGCTCCTGCCCCCGCTGAATCGCGGCAACGCCTGGAACCTCGGCGTCATCGGCACGCAACCGCCGTGCGATCGCTGGTCGGGCGACTTGTCCAACAACATCGTCGCGCCGGGTCAGCAGTGGCTGGGCCATACCGTCGTGCCCGCATGCAGCAACATCCCCGGCGACACCAACGGCGACGGCGTGAAGAACCAGGCCGACATCGACGCGTTCGTCGGCGTGCTTCTCGGAACGAACACCAACACCTGCGACGTGAGCAAGTCGGACCTCAACGGTGATATGGCTCGCAACGGTCTGGACATCCGGCCGTTCATCACGGCGTTCCTCGCGCCATAAGGGAAGGGTGAATTGATGACGGAACGCTTCGTTCGGATACGGTTGAACGCCGCCCTCGCGTTGCTGCTCGGCGCGATGGCGTGGAGCAGTTCGCGCGCGATGGCCGAGCCGCCGCCCGTGATGATCCAGTACTTCGAAGCAAAGTGGGACGTGATCCGCGCCCGCATGCCGGACGTCTTCATGGCCGGCTACGACTCCACCTGGCTCCCGCCGCCCCAGCGCGGACAGGGCGGCACGGCCAGCATCGGCTACGACCTCTTCGACCGGTTCGATCTCGGCAGCAACTCGTCGCAGACGCACTACGGCACGGAGAACACCTTCCGCCTCATGGTGGAAGAGTTTCACCGGGCCAACTGCCGCGTCTTTGTCGACTGGATCATGAATCACAACGGAAGCTGGGACAACAACACGCCCAACTTCATCACCCAGGGCGGCTACCCCGGATTCGTGCTGACCACCGGCGGCGATCCCGCGGGCGATTTCAACAGCTACTCCGACGGCTGCCCGCAATCCACCAGTCCCTGTTGCAGTTTCTCGCTAAGCGATCCGCAGTGCGGCGGCTGCTGCTACCATCTCTACAACGGTCGCCTTCTCGGTCTGATCGACATCGACCCGGGCAAGAACCACCAGTTCATCCGTCATCCCGTCGCCGCGGGCAACCCGGCGAACATCCCCGCCGGCACGATCTACAACGTCCCGAACGCGGCAAACGCCCGGCTCTACCCGGATCAGGCGCTGGGCGCGCAAAACGTCACGCTCAACGGCACCAGTCGAAACCCCGGCACCTTCAACTACACGTTTTATCCGTACAACCTGAACGACCCCATGCAGGGCGACCCGGTCTCCGAGTCCGCCACGCGTCTGCTGATGCGCTCATCGCAGTATTACCTCGAAGTTCTCAAGGTCGACGGCTTTCGGCTTGATGCCGCCAAGCACCTGCCGACCTGGTTCTGGGACAACCTCTGGGATGCAAGTGTCTACAATCGGTACGTCGGGTTCGACGGCGTCGTCCGCACGCCTTACTCGTTCTCCGAGGCAGTCGAGAGCAACAACAACATGGCCCAGTGGGTGCGCAAGCCCGGCGAACCCGGAACCGGTTACCCCGCCATCGGCTGGCAGCAGGGCAATCGCGATGCCCTGGACCTGAACGAAGCCGGCGCGCTGCGCGATCTCGTCGAAAACGACGGCTCCGGCTCCTGGGACACCATCATCAGTTCCTCCGTCGACAACGTCGACGGATTCAACAACGGCACCATCGGCGTTCATCACGTCAACAGCCACGACAACGCCATCAGCACCGGGGAAAACGACAGCATCGCGCAGGCCTACGTCCTCATGCGAACCGGGCCGGCCATCGTCTATCACATGGCCAACCAGTTCGGCCCGCCGCCCAACAACTTCCCCCGGCGCAACGGCCGAGACGACGCCCTCGGCCTGAACAGCTCACAGATTACCGATCTCGTCCGCCTGCGAAATCAATTCGCCCGCGGCTGGTTCGTGCCGATTACCTCGAGCGGCGCCCAGGGCGACGTCCTGGTCTTCACACGCCGCACGCCCAACAGCGTCGACAACGTCGTCGTCGGTCTCAACGACCGCGAGGACAACGGATTCGACTCGCGAAGCGTCACCACCACGTTCCCGCAGGGCACACGCCTGCACGAAATGACCGGCAACGCGGCCAGCGCCACGGTCGATCCCAACAACGACATCCAGGAAATCCTCACCGTCGGCGCGGGCGGCTCGCTCACCATCCGCGTGCCGCGCAATCGAAACGCCAATGGCGTCTTCCATGGTCGCGGGTATGTCATCTACGCACCGGCCGTCCCGACGGGCGCGATTTCCATCACCAACGCCACCACGCAGCTCATCCCCCCCGATTCCGCCGGCGTGGCCGATCACCTCCAGCGGATCAGTCCGATCACGATCGTGACGTCACCCACGTTTGACATTCAGTTGCAGACGACCGTTGCCGACGCGCTCGACCCAAACACCGACGATCTCGCCGTCTATCGCATTGACCAGGGCTTCACCGACACGAACGGCAACGGTTCGATGCACGGCGGCAATCCGTCGTCGGACTTCAACGCCGGCAACACCTCGAGCGACAGCCCCAGCTACGGCTTCGAGAACTTCCTCACGCAGAACTCGCCGCGCTTTACCGGCGGAAGCGGCACCTATCGCCAGACCATCAACGCCGCCGCACTGGGCGAGGGCTATCACTACATCACTGTGCGAGCCTACCGCCATCGCACGACCGGCGATCCGCTCTTCTCCGAGTTTCGTATCGTCGTCTATGTGGACATCGAAGACCCCGATTTCACCTTGCTCGCGCCAACGGCGACCTGCTCGAATGATGTCACGTCGCTGCCGGTCGACTGGACCATCAAGACCGATGACCTCACGACGAACACGGTCTATGTCTTCGTCGATCTGCCCGAGGGGACGGACTTCATCGCGCTGGCCTCGGGACCGTCCAATCGCGCCACGCAATACCTTGACACGTTCACCTTCCGACAAAGCTCCTTAAGCAGCGGCAATCACCGCGCCGACATCGTCGCCATCGAGACGCTCCCCGGAGGCGTGAACAAGTATCGGCACAAGACATTTGTCGGCGTGCAGGCCACCACCGGAAGCGGGCTCGGCGCGGGCGACGTGAACAATGACGCCGCGCGAAACGGCCGGGACATCCAGCCGTTCATTTACCATGTGACCGGATTCAATCCGAACTTCGGCCCGGCGGCGGACATGAACTGCGACGGGCTGAACGACCTCGACGACATACCCCAGTTTGTCGCCAGCCTCCTGAATTAGGCTCCGCCTAAAAAGCCCTCCCCCTCTTGGGGAAAAATTCGTTTCCAAAGCCCTTTCCCCGCTGGGGAGAGGGTTGGATGAGGGGCAAAACTCGTGCATTCGAATGACGATTCCCCGAGCACGTCCCTGGCGCCTGCGGAATCCTCCGCAGCCGTGCTCGGGCGCTGGCACCATCGGGGCCGGCATTCTCGGAATCGGTCAATCGGCGGACCCGCCCTGGGGAATCTACCTCCGTTGAGAATTTCCGCCGGCCACGGCCGCCCGACCTCGCTAAACCATTGACAGAGGCCCCCGAATTCAGGTAAAGTGTTTTACTAGAGGCAAGAAGTGCGATCCGGGGGTCGGGCCGAGTGGCCTGAAGCGGGTCGCGACGAGTAGATAGATGTCGTTTTTTCGGCGCGACCTGCGCCGACGAGGCAAGGAGAGAAGTCATGAAGAAGTTGATTGCGGCCATGATTGTTGCGATCGCGGCGGTGCCGGCTTCGGCGTCCATCCTGTATCAGGATTCGGTCGGCGATGTCTTCACCGGCGCCGGCGGCGGCATTCTGGACATCGTCAGCCTGGAAGTGAACAACGACGCGACGAACATCTCGTTCAAGTTCACGCTGGCCGGCGACGTCGATCTCACCGACTGGGGCAAGTACATGGTCATCCTCGACACCGATCCCGGTGGCGACACGGTCGGCAACGGCTGGGCGCGCCCGATCAGCATGACCAGCGGCGCTGACTATTGGATCGGCTCGTGGGTCGACAGCGGCAACGGTGCTGAGCTGTACAACTACAGCGGCGTCTGGTCGCGCACCGAAGCCACGTACGATCCCGCTCCGAACAACGACATTTCGATCAGCAAGTCCGGCAACACCGTCACAGTGACGACCCTGCTGTCGAACATGGGCCTGTCGGCCGGCGACATCGTCTTCCTCGATGCCTTCACCAGCGGTGGCGGCGGCGGCGATGGTGCGATCGACTCGCTGGGCAATCCGGGCGTTCAGGTCGGCGACTGGGGCCAGTCTTCCGAGGCGCACCCGGTCACATATCAGGTCAAGGTGCCCGAACCCAGCACGATCGCTTTGATCGGTCTGGGTGCGCTGGCTCTGATCCGACGCCGGCGCTAAGCGACGCACCGGTCTCGGAAAGCAAGTTGACTCACCACGGCCCGTGTCTTGCGACGCGGGCCGTTTTTTTGCGCGCTCGCCTCACTGCGCGCCGGCGCGATAGAATCCCCCAACCCATGTCTCCACAGGCTCCCAGCACTACTCCTGCTGAATCGAAACCGCGAATCACACGCCGCAAGCGGCGCATCTTCATCCTCCTCTCGCTGGGACTGGTGGCGGTGCTGTTCGGCGCGGTCGAAGGCGTGACGCGACTCTGTGGCTACGGCGGCTATCCCGCATTGATGAAGGCGATCGGCCCGGTGAACGGCGGCACACTCGTCGTCACCGACCCGGCCGGTGCGGCCTCTTACTTTTTCGCCAACAAAGGCCGCGCGGGTTCGATGTTTGAGAACGCCCTTGTGATGCCCAAGCCGGCGAACGCGGTGCGCATTTTCCTGTGCGGCGAGTCGGCCATGAAGGGGTTTCCGCAGCCCATGGCGCTAAGCGCCGGCGCGTTTCTCCAGGCCATGCTTGGCGACTGCCTGCCCGGTCGCGCGGTTGAGGTCATCAATCTCGCGACGACCGCCGTGGCGAGCTTCCCCGTGATGGCGATGCTGGAAGACGCGATCGACTACCAGCCCGATCTGGTCCTTGTCTACTGCGGGAACAACGAATTCTACGGTGCGTACGGCGTGGCGTCGCTGCATTCGGCGGGCCGATCTACCCCAGCCATGCGCGTGCAGCGGGCCTTTCGCGCCAGTGGCGTGGCACAAGTGCTGGAAGCGTGGACCACGCCGTCGCAGTCATCCAATCAAACGCTTATGGAGCATGTCATGGCACGCTCCGTCATCCCCGTGGAAGATTCGGTCCGGCAGGACGCAGCGCGAAATCTCCGCGCGCACCTGGGCGGCATGATCCGCCTTTGCAAGGCACGCGGCATTCCGATTCTGGTCTGCACGCTCGCGACCAACGAGCGCGATCTCGCCCCGCTGGGGGAAGACGACACAACGAACCTGACACCCGATGCGGCCGAAAAGCTGGCGTCGCGACTGGTCGCCGCGCGGCAGGCAGCTACCGCGCCCGAGGCGGTCGCCGCCGCGATGCGCGACGTCTTGAACACGCACTCGGACAGCGCCCTGGCTCACTACCTGCTCGGGCGCGCGCTGCACGGATTGAAGCAGTACGGCGAGGCCGCCGGCGAATTCGGCAAGGCGCTCGATCTGGATACGATGCCGTGGCGACCGCCACGGGCCGTCCAGCAGTCGATCGTCGACGCGGCGAAGGAGGATGGGGCGACGCTTTGCGACGTTCGCGCTGCGTTCGCGGCAGCCAGTCCGGGCGGCTGCATCGGCGACGAGCTGATGGACGATCACGTTCACCCGTCGCTGGCGGGACAGGTGCTGATGGCGCGGACCTGGCTGGCGTCGATCAGCGAGTTAGGCGGGCCGATCGCGCCGCCGCGTGAGCGGGTTGCAGCGCTGCCGGACGATGCAACGTACCTCCGCCGGCTCGGTGAGAACGCGTACGAGCGATACGGCGCGGCCCACACGGTTCGCGTGTTGTGCGATATTCCGTTCTATCGGGCGTCGAATCCGCAGGCCTATCAACGGTTCGACGGAATCTGCCGCGAGTTGGAGCGGACGATGTCGCCGGAGGTGCTCGAGGTCGCCCGGCAGTGGCAGACGCCCGCGCCGCATCGGGGCGGCATCCAGCGGCCGATCAGCGGCATGGTCGGTCGCGTGATGCTGAAGAATCGAAATTTCGAAGAAGCGAATCGCCTGATGGACGTGGCATCGCGCAGCGTGCCGAGGTACTCGTCGCTGAATGTGGAGTATGTCTATTTCATGCTGGCCGCGCGGCAGCGGCTAAAGACGCAGTTGGACGAGGCGGACCGGGCGATCGCGCTGGCCGCGATCGAGCGCGGCCTGGCGCTCGCGCGGTTCGCGCCGCTGGCCGATGTGCAGCTTCACCGTTGGATCGGCCGGTTGTATCAGCTTCGCGATGAGCAGGCGAAGGCGATTCCGCATCTCGTGGCCGCGATGCCGGCGCTGGGCGGCACCGATCTGCTGGCGCTGGATCAGGCGCTGGTCTTTGCATACCTCCAGACCGGCCAGGCGCAGAAGGCGAGCGAACTGGTGAAGCAGCGCGTCGCAGCGGGCGGGCCGTTCGTCGAGGCGTATCGGCAGATGCTGCAGCCTAATGCGACCGCTCCGTAGCTTCAAGACCTGACAATTTTTTTCTTGATTCTCCCTTGCGACCCAACCTCCGACCCGGTCGGGGCTACCGTCCATCGAGCGCCGCGCGCGGGAAGCGCCGACTTGATTCCCGTGACCGCGACCCTATCGTTGATCGGCGTTGGGCGCCCGCCGATCGGCGCCGAGGGAGGCAGGGCAATATGGCAATCAAAAAGAAATCGACTCGAACAAACCGAGAAGCGGACCGCGCGGGCCGCGTCGCGCCGGATCGGTGCTCGCATTGCGGCGCGCCTGGCGGCGATCGCGAAGGGACGAATGGGCGACGGCGACGGACGCCCGCGCGATACGATGCCGACGAAGCGCGGGCCGCGCCCTGGGGCCGTCGGCCCGACGGCACGCCGCATACCCAGGAGGAGTTCCGGGCGTTTCTGCGCGAGACGGTCCGTGAACTGTATGGCGTGTCGCTGCCCGCCGACGATCCTGCGAGTTCTTCGCCGGTCGCGCCGGCGAGTGGAGTGACAGAATAATGGCATCCTCGGCGCAGCATCCGGGCGGGCGATGGCGCGACTGGCTGGGGCTGAACGCATCGACGTTCGCGCTGCTGGGGGCGATCCTGCTGGTAACGGCGAGCACGGAGTTGTGGTCGCCGCTGGTGCCGCAGTATCTCAAGTCGCTCCAGCGCGCGGCGATGGGCGGCGATCCGTGGCTGATCGTGCTGATCGGGTTGTACGGGTTCTATCGCGACGGTCTGGAAGCGTTGAACTACTACGCGGGCGGCGCGATCGCGGCACGGTTCAACACTCGCCGGGCGCTGCTGACGTTCAATCTGCTGCCGCTGATCGGCCTGGCGATTCTGTTCTTCTGGCAGTCGCGGACGGCGGTGTTTCTGGCGATTCCGTTTGTGTTTGTGTGGGATTCGCTGGCCGGGCCTGCGATTGTGACGGTCGTCGGCGATTCGCTTCCGTCGGACCGGCGGACGATGGCGTTCACCCTCCAGTCAATTTTTCGACGTGTGTCGCGCATGGTGGCCTACGGGGTGAGCGGACTTTTTCTCTGGCAATTGGGCAGCGTGACGAGCGGCGTGCGGGCGAACGTGGCGGCGGCGGCGGTGCTGGTGCTGGTGGCGCTGGTGATCCAGTATCGGTCGATGGGGGTCTCATCGCGCGACGAACAGTTGGCGCTGACCCGGCCGCGCGACGTATTGCGGCAGTTCAATCCGGACCTTCGGCGGCTGCTGATCTCGGATATTTTCGCGCGATGGGCCGAAGGGATGGCCAAGCCGTTCATCGTTCTCTTCTGCGTGCCGATCCTCTCGGCGGAAGTGTCGCGCGGGGCGGCGTTGTACCAGTCGGCGTTGCTGAACATCGAGGCAGCGGTGAACGTACTGCTGTACCTGCTGATCGCGCCGCGGGCGAGCCGGGCGGGGCTGGCGAAGAAGCCATTCATTGGATTGACGTTTGTATTCTTCGCGGCGTTTCCGGTCGCGCTGGGGGTGCTGGGGGCGACGCTGGGCGCAGCGGGGTTGTACGTCGCGTTCGGGGTGGCGGGCTGCCGGGAGCTGGGCGAGCCGGCGCGAAAGGCGATGATCGCCGATCTCGTTCCGCCCGCGATGAAGACGCAGTCGGTCGGGGCCTACTGGGCGGCGCGCGGGGTGGCGGTGATGCCGGCGGCGTTGGTGGGCGCGGGGCTTTGGCTGCTGGGCGAACGCGTGACACCCGGGGCCGGCGCGCTGTGGACGTTCACGGCCGCGGGGCTGCTGGGTGCGATCGGCGCGGGGGTGTTTTATTCTCGATTCGGGCTTGAGGCATCCCGTCGTGCGAGTTGATGCGCCCGATTGCCGGCGAGGTGGCGGTCGTAGTATTTCAAATCAAACAGGAACACGTCGCGATCCTCCCCGACCGCCGCAAGCGTGCGACCGTCCGGTGAGAAGGCGATCGAATAGACCGCCTGGCGTTGACCTTCGAGGGTGGTCAGCGAGCGGCCGTCGGCGATCGACCAGAGGCGGATGGATCCGTCGCGCGCTCCGGTGGCGAGGATTCGTCCATCCGGGCTGACATCAAGCGCGAGGACAGCGTGCTCGTGACCGACAAACTCGCGGATGAATTCGGGCGATTGCGCGGCGGCGGACGTGGCGGCCCGTTGGCGGCCCGCACCTCGCAGCAGGGTTTCCACATCCCAGAGTCTGGCTCGGCCGTCATCGCCGCAGGTGGCGAGCCGGTCGTCATCACCTAAGAAGCGCGCCCAGCGCACCGTTCCCTCGTGCGCTACGAATGTCAATATGATGCGGCCGGATTGGATTTCGATGATTCGAATCGTGCCGTCGGTGCTGGCGGCGGCAAGGAGTCGGCCGTCGCGGCTGAAGGCGGCACAGGGCGTTCGATGAGATGCCGCGGAGATCGAGTGAACGGGCGGCGAGGCACCCGAGGAAGCGCGCAGGAGATCGGCGACGCGCCAGAGGGAAACGCGATTCTCGTACCCGCCGGATGCGACCCATAGCCCGTCGGAGCTTGCGGTCACAAAAGAAGGCACTTTGATTCCCGTGTCAATCGTGCGTCGCAGGGTGAGCCGCGGCGGGCCGTCCCCGGACGGGCGGACGTTCCAGAGTCGCATTTCGCCGCCGTAACTGACGGAGACCATCGCACCGTGTGGCTCCAGCAACGCGACGCCGCCGATCGCCTCGCGGTGCTTCTCCGCTGACGTCGTTCGCGCCAGAGTCCGGCTATTCCAGACGCGCAGGCGATTGTCAGGCCCCGCTCCGGCCGATGCGATAAGCTCGCCATCCTGGCTGCATTGCACACTGAACGACGCCGCTTCGTGACCTGCGAGGCGCTGAATGCTCGGCTCGGGCTGGGTGTCCCATTCCTTGATGAGACCATCAAGTCCCACCGAGAGGATTGCGTTGCCGCCTGCGGCAAATGCCGCATGGAGCACCGTGGAGCGGTGACCGAGGCACGTCATCAGCCGTTGGTTTGACGCCAGTTCCCAATTGATGAGCGACTTGTCGTGCCCACCGGTGATCAGCCGTCGCCCGTCGGTCGAGAATTCAACGGTGGTGACTCCGTAGGTGTGTTCTCGCAGGTTCGCGACTCGAACGCCCGACACGGCGTCCCACACTTCCACGCCGCCCTCACCCCAGCCGACCGCGAGCTGGGTCGCATCGGCATTGAAGCTCATGGCCGAGATGTAGCGGAAGGGATTTGCCGGACTGGTTCGAATCCGCCGGATCTCCACACCGCGCGCCACGTCATGGATACGAATCAAGTGATCCAGGCCGCTGATAGCGAGTTGATCGCCGGTGAGATTCAGGGCGAAGACCGTGACTTGCCCGACGACGTTGTACGGAACGGAGCCGGCCAAAGTGCCGCTGCTTGAATCGTAGATTCTCGCCATGCCGTGCGCGTCCAACATGGCGACGCGTCGGCCATCGTCGCTGAATCGCGCGATGACGGCGCTGGGTCGCAGGTCGGCGAGCGCGGCGAGCGGGGGATCCAGCACGTCGAGCCTGCCGGAGCGAATATCAATCAGACACAGCGCTATATAATCGCCTCGCACGGTGAGCAGCACGAGGCGATCGGGACCACAAAACGAGGCCGCGAAGACCGGGTCCACCTTCAGGCGCAGCCGCTCGCTCGTCGTCGAGAGCGGCAGGGACCAGACCTGCACGGCGCCGTCTTGGCCGGCCGTGGCGAACGTATCGCCGGCGGGCGAAACGGCGAGTGACAGACGAATCTCTGCGTCGGCGGCGGCGACGGTGGCGCGACAATGGCTCGCGACGTAGGCTTCGCGCAAGGCCCAATAATCGTCGCGAAGGTCGAGCAACTTCGAGCCGCCTCGTATGGATGAAGCGATGGAATCAAGACCGGCGGGTGAAGCATCGCCCGCCGCGAGGAATTCCCGCCAGAGGACCTCTTCGGCCGAGGCGATGTTGCCGGTGCGCACCATCAGGCGACCGCGTTCGATGTTGCTTTGCGACAGTGCGGCGGCGAGTTGCTCGGCAGAATCTCGCGCGGCGTCCTCGGCGCGCAGGGCCTTGTCGCGCTGGACTGCGGTTCGGCGGAGGTTGACGGCGGTGACGACGGCGAATGCAACGATGAGGAGGAAGAACGCCGAGGCGATGGCAGCGGCGGCGCGGTGGCGCAGCAGGGACTTTCGCACGACGTACCAGGTGCTGTCGCGCCGGGCGTCGATCGGCTCGTTTCGGAGAAATCGCTCGAGGTCCTGTCGCAGCGACTCGGCGGACTGGTATCGCCGGGCGCGGTCCTTCTCCAGGGCCTTGAGCACGATGGTGTCCAGTTCGTCGCCCAGCGCGGGATTGCGGCGTGACGGCGCGACGGGCGTCTCCACCGTAATGGCGCGAATGGCATCGGCGAGCGGACGGTCAACGTCGCTTGGCAGCTTGCCCGTCAGAGCTTCGTACAGCATGACGCCGAGGGCGTAGACGTCTGTGCGCGTATCGATGACGTCGATGCGGCCTTCGACCTGCTCGGGCGCGGCATAGGCGAAGGTGCCCATGAACTCGCCGGGGCGGGTGGCGAGCAGTCCCTCGTGCCGGTCATCGCCGAGTGCCTTGGCAACGCCGAAATCGAGAATGTGCGGCGCGCCGGTCTCATCCACGAGAATGTTCGCGGGCTTGAGGTCGCGATGGATGACGCCGCGCTGATGCGCGTACTGCACGGCGTCGCAGATCTGAATGAACAGCTCGAGCAAGCGCCGGATCGAAGCGACGTCGCCACGCCCCTGCCAAGCCTCGTTCAGCGGCCGCCCGCGGATCAACTCCATGGCAAAGTAACGGCGGCCGTCAGCGGTGTCTCCGCTCTCGAAGAGCGTGACGATGTGCGGGTGGCGCATGCCGGCGACGAGTTCGATCTCGCGTTCGAACCGGCGGCGCTGCTTTTCGGTGGAGAGGGCGCCGGGGCGCAGCATCTTCAGAGCGACGCGGCGCCTGGTGGACTTTTGCACGGCCTCGTACACGATTCCCTGCCCGCCTCGATGAAGCTCCGGTCCCAGCGTGTATCCGAGGATCAGATCGGCCGGTTCGACGGATGACCAGACGGTCGTCGCGGGGGGCGGATCGCTGGCGCCAGGTCGGGCGAAGCGAGCGATGAGGTGATTGTTGGCGCGGACTTCACTGACACACTCGCGGCATCGATTGCAGGTCTCAACATGACGACCCAGCGCGGGATCGGACTCGCCGCCCAGCACCCACTCCTCCAGCGCGGCCAGGTCGGGGCAGGAAGTCGTTGCATCGGCGCGCGTCTCGCCCATCGGTTCACCGGTCGTCAAAGAGCGCCTCGAGGCGTTCCAGCGTCTCGCGCAGCCGTGCGGCGACGCGGTTCTTCGCGACGTACACGTCCTGCACGGTGATGCCCAGCTCGGCCGCGACAAGCGCCGCGGGCTTCTGCTCCACGGCGAACATCTCGAAGGCGCGCACGGTGCGCTCCGTCAGGCGCGATGCGCTGCGCAGCTCTCCGATCGCCTGACGCAACAACTGGTGGCAGCGCTCCGCCTCCCACAGCGCATCAAGCTGGTCATCATTCGGCAGATCGACGACGGCCGACTCGCCGCGCAGCTCGCGCCGGGCGAACTTCGCGCGCTTCAGATCGGCCACGCGATACTTGACGATGCCGATCAGCCACGAGCGGAGCCGGCCTCGCTCGCGGTCGTACTTGCCCGCGCGGTACTCCTCCAGAAAGCGCATCAGCGACTCCTGGGCGACGTCGGCGGCTTCGTGCTCCGTGAGACCGAGCTTCAGGGAATATCCCGTGACGATGGGTCGATACCGGGCGTCGAACTCGGCCCAGACGGCGTCGTTCTCGGCTTCGGCAAGGCCGACCAGCAGGGACGTGGATGTGCGCGTGGACAGGGCCATGGTCATTCCGAGTCGATGGCAATCCCCCGTTAGAAGACGTAAGAAGTGCCAATCCATGATACTCCAGCGTGGGGCTGATTTTCCCGGCAGGCCTCGAAGGCACCGGGATAATCCATAACATTATTCTTGACAAGCGTTTATGTACTTGGCGTGATCGCGACCCGGGGCAATCCGTCGAATCGAGAGTTCGAGCGGCGGCGAAAGTGAGAGATTTGAGCGGCTCGGCACGGAATGGATACGAGGAGTTCCGAGAGTACGTCAGGACCATTCGGTGGGCAGCGCCCACCCTGCGGCGGGCGGTGCTTACCCAATTTTGAGGATTTTGCCATGTCATTTGATCGGAACCTGTTCAGGATGAAGTCGATGCGACGGTTATGCCTGCTTGGCGTAGTAGCGGGCGTGGGGCTGATGATGGTCTCGCCGGCGCAAGCGGGCGATCAATGCACTTCGCCGACGTCGATCTCGGGCACGGGCGTCTTCAACTTTGATTTGACCACGGCGACGACCAGCGCCGAGGGGCAGGACGCGTGGTGCGGGCAACCGGGGCAGCTCGCGTTCGAGCATGACGTGTGGTTCTGCTGGACGGCGACTTGTACAGGGTTAATCCAGATTCACACGTGCGGTCAGACGACGGCGGATACGAAGATTGCGTTTTATACAAATGGCTGCACGTGTCCGGGGCTGCCGCCCAGCGCGCCGCCGCTTTGCTGCACGGACGATTCGATTGCTCCGCCGCCGTTTCCGCCGAATGCACCGCCCTGCGGCGTGCAGACGTATCTGGATTGCGAGGTGGTGTGTGGGCAGCAGTACCTGATCCGGATCGGGACGAAACCGGGCACGACGCCCGCGGCGGGGACGTTCACGATTCAATGCGCCGGATCGGCGTGTCCGCCGCCGGCCTGCGACGATTGCTGCGGCAAGAAGCCGAATTTCCTTCCTCCGTCGACGTTCCCCGGGTCGGTGTCGGTTGCGACGCACGAAGGGTTTGACTACTTCACCAGCACGGTGTTGCCGGTTGTGAACGTGATCAACATTTCCGGCCAGTCCGGCGCGACGGTCGCCGACAACTGGTTCACGAATTTCTATGCACCGTCGGCAGCGCAGAAGTGGCTCAAGACCGATTTGGGAACGGTCTTCGGTGTAACGCTGGATGATCTGGGCAACATTTATCTCGCGCACACGGCGATCTACTCCACGCTCGGCCCCGGCACCGACGCAATCGGCACGGTTCCCGGCGGCGCGGCGGGAGCGATCTACAAGATCGACACGAACACCGGCGTGGCGGCGCACTGGATCACGCTGCCGAACGCGATGTTCACGGGCTGCACCGGCACCGAATGCTGGCCGGGCCTGGGCAATCTGACCTACGACTGCGGGCTGCACTCGTTCTATGTGTCCAACTTTGAAGACGGACGTATTTATCAGATCAGTCCGTCGGCGACGGTGCTGTCAACGTGGAACCACGCGACCGGTATCGTCCTGGCCGGCTCGCCGCCGCCCGACCCCAACGGCCTGGTCCCCATCACGCCGCACCCCATCACCCAGCGCGGTCAGCGCGTCTGGGCCGTTCAAACGCACACGGATCCCCAAGGCGGCGGACCGAACTATACGCGACGGTTGTATTATTCCATCTGGCGCGAAGACGGCTCCAGCCAGAGTGCGGCGTACGACAATGAAATCTGGTCCGTCGGACTCACGGCCTCGGGACCGAACATCGGCCGTCCGATCGCGGGCACGGAGCAGCTCGAACTCACGCTGCCGATGTACCAAAACCAGCCCAATCCGTGGTCCAGCCCGGTCAGCGACATCAGCTTCACCGCGCCGAATGCACCGACGGCATCCTGTTGCATGCTCGCTGCGGAGCGCTCGATGCACTCCTTCGGGGGCCTCAACGACATCTCCACCGGCGCGCACCAGAGCCGATTGCTGCAATTCTGCTACTCGCCGCCCAATCCGGGCGGCGGGGGCGGCTGGGCTGCGTCGGGCAATACGTTCCTGACCGGCTCGGTCATCAATAGTCTTCAGGACAGTTCGGCCGGCGGCACGGACTACGACTACGACGTGCCCAATACTGCGAACAATCGTGTGCAGGTCTGGTGCACGGCGGACGCGATCAAGCTGCCGCCCGATCCGGGTGTGGACTTGTACGTTTATGGAATTCTTGGAGAGAAGGCCAACGGCGGCAGCCCGCTCATCAATCAGTCGATCATGATCGATCTCGATCAGGACACGACGGTGGGCGATAAGACGCAGCTCGGCGACGTGGAGATTTCCTGCCCGGTTGCGGTGAACCCGCCGGCGTGCCAGCCCGATCCGCAGGGCATGACCTGCGTCAATGCGTGTCCTGACGGCGGCACGCTGTGCCAGCCGAAGGAAATCACGCTTGGCGCCGATGGCGTGTATCGCATTACGCGTTGCGAGTGCGGGCCGGAGTTCTGCCGCGTCGAGATGGGGCCGGCCGGACCGATGTGCGTGTTCAGTTGCCCGGTGGTGGGCCAGACGTGTGAGATTCAGACGTCGCAGAATTCCGACGGCTCGGTGCGGTACTGGTGCGACTGCGAGACGCCTCCGCCGGCCTGCAATTTGACATCTTACTGCAATCCGGATCAGCCGGGGACATGCATCCCGACGTGTGCGGGCTATTGCCCGAATGGCGAAGTCTGCACGCCGATCGAGATCACCGAGTACCCGGCGGGGTCGGGGCACTATCAAGTGTCGGATTGTGATTGTTACCCGCCGGTCGATCCGCCGTGCCACCCGGTGCTGGTGAATGGTGCCGTGCGATGTTCGGGCGGATGCAGCAACAGCGGTTTGTGCAACCTCGTGCGGTATTACGATCCGCCGATTCCGCCCCAGGAATACGGCAAGGTTCGGTATCGCTGTTCGTGCGATTGCAAGCACCCGCCGGCGAACATGGCGGACTGGTGGCCGATGGACGACAACCCGGTGCTGCCGCCGATCGACGACATCGCGGGGATCATGAATCACGGCACGCCGTCGGGCGGTGTGACGCCGGCCGGCGCGGCGAGTTGTTCGAGCAGCGGGGCGCTGGCGTTCAACGGCGTGAACGGCGTGGTGACGGTGCCGAACGTTCCGGGAACGGCGGACATCAACTTCGGTCTTGGCAATTTCACGATCGAGGGCTGGATCCGCACGACGGGCGGCGGGCTGGAGCCGTTTGTCGATAAGCGCACGACGGATGGCGGCAGCAACGTGTATGGCTACGCGATGTTCAGCTTCAACGGGCGGCTGGCGTTTCAGCTGGCGTCGGGCGTTTTCGGGAACTTTATCGCGACGGGGCTGCCGTTCATCAACGACGGACAGTGCCACCACGTGGCAGCGGTGGTGTATCGAAACGGGTCGGGCGGCACGGGCAGCGCGAACGTGATCCGGTTGTTCGTGGACGGTGTCTCGCAGAGTTTCAACGACAACGCGATCACCGGCAGCGTGAACAACACGTCGGCGCTGGTCTTCGGCCAGCGGCTGCCGATCCTGGCGGGCAATCTCTTCCTCAACGGCGTGCTGGATGAGTTCGAGTTCTTCCGGCGGTCACTGGGCAACAACGAGATTGTGGATCTGTACACCGCGGGGCAGCAGGGCAAGTGTCGCGAAGTGTGCTACACCAACTCGGTGCTGTATTGCCGGGGCGATGTCAGCAAGCAGGTGTGCTTCCAGATTTGCAATTACACCGGCGCTCCACAGTCGTACACGTGGAATCTCTCCGGGCCGATCGGCGGCGCGGGGTGCAGCAACATCGGAGCGATGAACTTCTCGCCGTCGGCTGGCGTGACGGCGATGATTCCGGCGGGTCAGTGCGTGAACGTATGCGTGAATCTGCCGCGGCCGGTGGGGCTGCCGCATCCGCCGCCCTACCTGACGGGGTGTTACCAGCTCTCGGTGACGAATAACGCAACCGGGGCGACGTTTGGTTGCACCAACACGGTCAGCGCGACGTCGCGGTGGTGCGGGGACTGGTGGCAGAACCCGACGACGGCGACGCAGCGCGTGGGCACCGAACGCACGTACACGCTGAACCTGCTCAACGAGGTGGATGACAACGGCGTGCTGGAATACACGATCCGGGCTGTGATTCCCGATGGGGCCGGCGGCGAGGTGGCGGACCTGGAGGCGGTAAGCCTTGATGGGCTGCCGCCGGGCGAGCCGGTCCTACGGGTGATTGCGTTGCCGATCGGCGTACCGATCAAGGTCGGTGTGGGAGTCACAATCCTGGCACACGAGACGTTCGCGCCCGTAGAGCTGGTCGTGGAGTTCGACAATGACGGAGACGGCGTGCCCGACGCGGCGGGCCGTCAGCGGATCCGCACCGTGGTACCGTGTGAAAACGAAACGCGCGGCGACGTCAACGGCGACGGCGCGGCGGACCTGGAAGACATTGAGCCGTTTGTGGCGGCGCTCCTTGGCATGCCGCACTCACCGTATCACGCGCTGACGGCGGACGTGAACTGTGACGGCGCCGCGAACGGCCTGGATGTGAAGGGTATGGTGGAAGGGATTGTGATGGGGCCGTAGGTCGGGCATTGCCCAAACGGCCTTCGCGGTGCAAGCGCACCTCACGGTTTGATCGGATAGGATGACCCGCTCGGCGCGAGGAAAACCTGCGTCGAGCGGGTCTTTGCATGCGCGCCAAGAACTTCTGGGCATGGATTCCATGGATCGCGCCGGTGTGCCTCGCCGGGGCGTGCGGCCCACAGGTTGGCGTTCGCGGCAGCACGGATTCGGCTCTTGCCCCTCCGCGCGCGGCAGACTCCTCGCCGCGCGAAGCTGCCCATCATGATGGGGGGACCGGCGAATCGGGTGACCCGTTCGCTGCGCTCGGCCCCGCGGTCGACGGCTGGGTCAGCGAGGAGCAGGCCGAATCGGCGCTGGCGCAGCTTCAAAAACTGGGTGGCGTGCTGGCTCGCCATGGCACGGTGCCAACGTCTGCGGAGAACGAGTTATTCGACCGATGTCTTCTTCCGCCGCTCCGCCCCGAGCCACGGAGCACGTTGGCCGTGGGTAGCATCCGCGTGGAACGCTATCGGGGGCAACCGGAGTCGATCGGTCGCACAGCGCCGTCCGCCGCGTTCAAAGAATTCGTATCTCCCTATCTGCGAGAGAAAGCGGGCGCGGAGGAGGGCCTGGACGATCTGCACGGCTCGCTTGATCTGCGATTCGAATTCCGCATCGCGGGGATCATCTCCAACTCGACGGATGATTTCGTCACCGATGTGCTTGTACGGGTCGCTGGCGGCCGCGCGGGGCGGCTCGTGCAGCAGAACACGCGATGGGCCGTGTCATGGATTCGCGAGGCGACCGCGCCGCGCATGGTGTCGATCCTCGTGATGCAGTACGACGAGGTGCATGCAGCCGGGACACTGTTCGATGACGCCGAACCGGGCACGCATCGTCCGACCGAGGGCGAAGAATTGATTTGCCGCGCTGAACACGGTCTGGCGATCGGTGATGTGAACGGCGACGGGCTTGAGGATGTGTACGTTGCGGCGGGCGCCGAGCAGTCTAATCAGTTGCTGTTGCATCAGGCAGCCGGCGGCGTGCGCGAGGCGGCGCGCGAGGCCGGCGTGGACTGGACCGATGACACGGGGGGTGTACTGCTGATTGACTGGGACAACGACGGCGACGCGGATCTGGTCGGCGCAACGGGCGCGACGGTCGTGCAGTATGAGAACGACGGGCGCGGCCGGTTTGCGCTGCGCCACGCGCATCTGGCGAACGGACCGGGGCGGTTCGGCTCGCTGGCGGCGGCGGATTTTGATCTCGACGGCGATCTGGATGTGTACGCGTGTCGAAACTTCGACTGGCTTGAAGGCGCCCCCCCGCCGCACCCACTCTTCGACGCATCCAACGGTCCGGGCGACGTCTTGCTTCGCAACGATGGTTTGCGCGGCTTCGCCGATGTCACGGCAGCCGCCGGTCTCGATGCAGGCAACCATCGATACTCCTCCGCCGCCGCGTGGGCGGATTACGACCACGACGGCGACGCGGATCTGTATATCGCCTCGGAGTTCGCAAGCGGGCGATTGTTGCGTAATGACGGCGGGCGATTTGTCGACGTGACCGCGAAGAGCGGACTGGATCTCCCCGCGATCGGTCGCGCCGCGTGCTGGGCGGACTTCGACGGCGACGGCGACTTGGATCTGTTCGCCGGCAACGTGTTCAGTCCGGAGGGATCCCGCATTGTGTTCCAGCCGCGGTTCATGGCGGGAGGCGATCCCGCGTCGCGCGTCGCCGTGCAGCGGCTGCCGCAGGGGAATGCGTTGTACCTCAATCAGGGGAACGGCACGTTTCTCAATCGCGCCGAGGAATCGGGCGTTCGTTTGGGCGGCTGGACGAGCGGGGCGCTTCTGCTCGACGTGAACAACGACGGCCGCATGGACCTCCTGACGACGAACGGCCTGATCAGTCCGCGTCGGTCGAACAGCGAGGAGGACCTGTCAAGTTACTTCTGGCGGCAGCTCGCGGGGACATCGGGCAAGCCGTCGCGCGATTCCAACAGCTCGCCTGCGTGGGCGGACCTCGTGCGGCACGTTCGCGGCGGCTTTCACTGGGCTGGTCGCGAGCCGATGCACGTGTTCGTGAACCTCGAGGAGAGCGCGCCCGCCGACGCGTCGCTTTTGGTCAAGGCCGGTGACGCAGGGTGCGCGACGGCAGCGGCGGTCGATTGGGATGGCGACGGCGATGAGGACATCTGGCTCAACCCCGGCGCCTGCAGCGGTGCACGACTCCTTCGCAATGCAAGCCAAATCGCGACGTCGGTCTCATTCCGGCTGATCGGCGTTAACGGCAATCGCGATGCGATTGGCGCGAGAGTGACGGCACGTGTCATGGATCGGGAATTCGTCCGGGAAATCGCCGCTGGGAATGGCCGTTTGTCTCAATCCTCGCGATGGGTTCATATTGGGCTGGATGGGGTCGATCGGCTTGACGAGCTGATCGTTCGCTGGCCCAATGCGCGGGAAGCGGGCGACGTGCAGAGGGTCACGCGTCAGACCGACCTCGCGGCCGGCCGGTACGAGTTGAGGCAGGGCGATGTTCCGCAGCGGCTGCGTCCGTAACAAGACCGGCTCGCACGGCAAGTCTCATTTCGACCGGGTAAGCACAAGCAACACGGACCGATTCGGTATCCCTGTCAGTCAGGTGGACACGGGGCGTTGTGCGATTGCACAATAATCCGCCGGGCGTGTGTACCTGGGCAAGTTCATGCGGGGTAACTGGTTGCAGGCAAACGGATTCGTGACCGATTCTATCCAGCACCGCCCGGGGGCTTCGAAGGGATAAACCGTTAATTGATTGAGTCTTACGGCGCTTTCTGATAAGCTCTACATTGTGGAGTGAGACGACTCGTCGCAACGGCGAGCGAAGTGGTATCAGCCTAAATCCAGAGCGAGGACACAACTTTGAATCCCCGAAACCTGTCGACTTGTCTGGCAATCATTGTTCTTTGTGCCTGGGGGTCGGCACAGGGTCAGTGGGTCACGTTTCAGAACCAGACGGGTATCCGCGTGAGCGCGGCGCCCGCGGTCAGCACATCGGATCCGGAAGAGAAGGATTATGCCTGGGGCGACGTGGACCAGGACGGGGATGTGGACTTGATTTGCGTCCGCAAGAATCCGTTTTCCACCGCGGGTGGCAAGACCAACGTGCTGTTCATGAACGTGAACGGCGTGCTGACTGACCAAACTTCACTCTATGCGACGGCGTCAGACGTGCCGGGCGATCAGGGCTTCCTGACGGCGACAAACGATCGCGATGTGATGCTGGTTGACGTAAACCTGGACGGCTGGCTTGATATCGTCACGGCGACGACCGTGAGCGACGGGTTGTCGAAGGTGATCGGTCACCCTCGCATTTACCGCAATCTGGGCGAGGTTGCAGGCGTGTGGCAGGGTTTCCGCCATGAGGATTTCCGCATTCCGCAGATGTTGAGCGTAACCGGCGCGGTGGCCAATCCACGGTTTTGTTCGGTCGCGGTCGGCGACGTGACCGGTGACGGCTACCCCGACATCTACTTCGGCGACTACGACAGCGGCCAGACGGGTCCGAGCGAAGACCCCAATAACGACTTCGACAACAAGCTGCTGGTCAATCTGGGCGCCGGCAACCCGGGCGTGTTCGTCGATCAGAGCACGATGCGCATGGGAACGCTGTTCAATTACCCGAGCGTCGGCAGCCGCAATTATCTGTACTCGACGTTCGGCGCGGCCAGCATCATCTGTGATATCAACGGCGACGGCGTCAACGATGTCGTCAAGCAGACGGCCCTGACGCCTCCGCAGCATGTGGCCGTCGTGATGAACAATCCAAGCAGCGTGGGCTTCTTCAACAACTACAAAATAGTCAACTCGCAGGCTCCGTATTTCGTCAGTGCCGGCGATCTGAACAACGACAACCGGATCGACCTCGTCACGACCGACGACGCAGCCGACCGATACCTGCTGAACACCGGCAACGACGCCGGCGGCGCACCGAACTTCAACACGTTTTCGTTCTCGTTTCAGGCCGGTGGCGACGATGGCTTCGGCAGCCAGTCGATCATCATCGACCTCGATAATGACGGTTGGAAGGATGTATTTATTTCCGACGTGGACGTGGACGGCTTCGGCTGTACGCGCCGGGCGCACATTTATCGCAATCTCGGCAACGCGCCGAACGTCACCCTCCAGGAAGCCAGCCCCTCGGTGATCCCGACCGGCAATTTGGTCGGAACGTACCATTCGGCCATCTTCGACATCAACGGCGACGGCTATAACGATATCGTTCTGGGCCGCTGCAATACGATGGAAGTCTGGATCAACATTCCGCCAGTCTCGATCAATTACACGATCATCGGCGGCGCGCCCCAGGCGGTCGAACCGGAGTCACCTTACCTATTGGAAGTGGACGTAGTTCCGGTCAACGGCGCCCTGCAGCCCGGTAGCGTCACCCTGCATTACAGCATCAACGGCGGAGCGTTCAGCTCGACGCCCATGACGCACATCAGCGGCAACCGTTACAACGGATCGCTGCCGGGCGCACAGTGCGGCGACTTCATCCGATACTACCTCCGCGGGCAGTTGGTCGGCGGCGGCATCTTCTTCAGCCCGTCGAATGCGCCGGCAGCAACGTATCGCGCCACCGTGGCGACGGGTGAGGCTGTTTCACTTGAAAGCTTCGAAGTCAGCGACGCCGGCTGGACCGTGCAGAATGATCCGTCCTTGACGGGCGGCGCATGGGTCCGAGTTGATCCGAACGGAACGATCAGCAACGCCAATCAGGCGCAGCCCGAAGACGACTATGAGCCCGCTCCAAACGTCACGTGCTGGGTGACCGGGCAGGGTGTGGCAGGTGGCGCGGCCGGCGCGGCGGATGTCGACGCTGGTCCGACGCATTTGATCTCTCCGCCGATCGACCTGTCGGGTTCCGACGCGGTCATTCAATACGCTCGCTGGTTCTTCGGCGGCACGGGCGACAGCATGACGGTTGCGGTCAGTAACGACAACGGCGCCAACTGGACGACCGTCGCGACCATCACGACGAGCGCCTCGGCTTGGACGCTCGCCTCGTTCCGAGTGAGTGATTACTTTCAGAACGACGCATTGACGGCCAACGTCCGCGTGCGGTTCTCGGTCGTGGACACCGGCACGGCGACGACCTGCGAAGGCGCGATCGACGCGTTTGAAGTGCGGAAGACGGAGTGCGAAGCGGGCTGCAATTGCCCCGGCAACACCAACGGCGACGGCCTGCGTAACGGCCAGGACATCGCCGGTTTCGTGAACTGTCTCCTCGGCAACCCGGGTCCCTGCTCGTGTGCGGACATCGACAACAACGGGCTGGATATGAGCGATATCCCGCTCTTTGTTGACGAGATCCTTAACGGCCAGGACTGCGCAAGCTAGTCGGCCTGCCCGGCGGGTCCACTTGCGGGTTGTTAATACCAACTGGGGGATTCTGCCATGCACGGCTGCGCTCCCCAGGCGGCCGCTTGGATGCGGTGTTTGCGCCACAGCGTAAGCTGCGGTGGAGTTGCGGTCTTCCAATAGTCAAGGAGTGGTTTTGTGATGGACGGAAAGAAGCGACTGCTGAACCGAGCCTTTGGATTGTGCGCGTTGGCGGCCGCCATCTCACCCGGCTCCGGAGCCGACCTCGCCAAGGCGGTCGACTTACAGCCGAAGATGGGAGCGCCGCTCAAGGGCCTGACCCCGGCACAACTGGATCACTTTATCGAAGGCCGCACCAAGTTCAACACGGCGCTCACCATCGCCGGGGGCCTGGGCCCGGTTTTCAACGAGACCAGTTGCGGCGCGTGCCACAGCACGCCGATCGGCGGCAGCGGGGCAATGGTGGTCACACGGTTCGGCTTCTTCGACGACAAGAACGAGATCTTTGACCCGCTTGTGGAAAAGGGCGGATCGCTGCTTCAGGCGCAGGGCATCAACGGGACCTGCATCGAGCAGGTCCCGCCGGAAGCCAACGTCACGGCACATCGTCTCACGAACTCAACTCTCGGTTTTGGCCTCGTCGAGGCCATTCCCGATGCCGACCTTCTGGCGAACGAGGCGATCGGCCCGGGTATCAGCGGTAAGGCGCACATGGTCGAGGCCTTTGAGGACCCGCCGATGAGCCCGCTTCGCGTCGGCCGTTTCGGATGGAAGTGCCAGGTGGCAACGGTGCTGACCTTCTCCGCTGATGCGGCGTTGAACGAGATGGGCCTCACCAATCGTTTCATCGTCACGGAGAACGATCCGAACGGCGATGATCCGCCGACGCTTGGCGAGTGCGACACGGTGGCCGACCCGGAGGACGGACCGGACATCAACGGTCTGCATTTCATCGACCACGTGACGAATTTCCAGCGATTTCTCGCCGCCCCGCCGCAAACGCCGCGGTCGGGCATGAGCGGCGAGTCGATCTTCAACGCGATCGGCTGTGCCGATTGCCACATTCCGCAGTTCATGACGTCGAACGATCCGGGGCTGGAGGATGCGATTCGCAACAAGCCGGTCCGGGCATATTCAGACTTTTTGCTGCATGACATGGGCACCCTTGGCGACGGCATCGAGCAGGGCATGGCAAGCGGCCGCGAGCTGCGCACGACGCCGCTGTGGGGCCTGCGCATGCGCGATCCGCTGATCCACGACGCCCGCGTGACCGGCGGCACCTTTGCCAGCCGCATCACGGCGGCCATCGGCTGGCACAACGCCCCCTTCAGCGAGGCCCAGCCGGCCGGAGCGGCCTTCGCGGCGCTAAGCCAGTCCGACAAAGACAAGGTCATCGCGTTCCTCGATTCGCTGGGCCGTGCGGAATTCGACGCCGACGGTAACAACTCCATCGACGAGTCGGACTTCGCCGACTTCGTCGCCTGCTTCACCGGCCCGACGCCGACTTACACGCCCGACGACGCGTGCAGCGTGCACGACATCGACCAGGACGGCGACGTCGACAACGACGACTACGCATTGTTCCTTCAGGCCTACGAACCGGTCCAGGGCGACTGCAACAGCAACACCGTCAACGACCTGACCGACATCCTGAATGCCACCAGCCTGGACTGCAACGCCAATGCCGTCCCCGACGAGTGCGATTCGCAATACACCGACATCGCGCTGTTTGTCGCCGTGATGCTGGGCACCAATCAGGACCCGGCCTTGCTGTGCATGTATGACCGCAACGCCGACAGCGAAGTCAACGGCCTGGACGTGCAGCCGTTCATTGACTTCATCCTTCCGTAGCGATCGGTATGTGTTTCGATTGGCTCCATCAAGGGGCCGGCGGAAGCGACTCCGTCGGCCCTTTTTCTGTTGGTTGATGCCCTTCGCGTGAGCGCGCAACGAAGGGAGCGTTCAACTGACTCGTGGCGAGAGCCGCTGATATCTGACGAGAACCATCGATGCCCCCGGGGTGGAGTCCCTTCGGCGTCGCCGGTATTCTTTGGTCACGAACCGACGCATCGGATCACGGCCGATTCGATTCGGCCTGACGAACCTATCCCGCGAGCCGGAAATACATATGTCAACGTCCCGCTCCGACGCCGTGGCCATCAACGGCGTCACCAAGACCTTCGGCGCGTTCACGGCGGTGAACGATCTGTCGTTGCACGTGCCCGCCGGGTCGGTTTACGGCTTCATCGGGCCGAACGGCTCGGGCAAGACGACGACGCTTCGCATGATCATGCGCATTTTTCATCCCGATCGCGGCACGATTCGGGTGCTCGGTGAAGACGCGACGGCCGGTGCAGCGGCGTGCGATCGGATCGGCTATCTGCCCGAAGAGCGCGGGTTGTATCGCAAGATGAAGGTGATTGACGTGCTGGAGTTTTACGCGGCGCTGAAGGGCGCTCGCGGCGTGCGTGGCGAGATCACAAATTGGCTCAAGCGACTGGAGCTGCCCGGTGCGGAGAACAAGAAGGTCGAGGCGCTCTCCAAGGGCATGGCGCAGAAGGTGCAGTTCATCGCTACGGTGCTGCACAAGCCGGACCTGGTGATTCTGGACGAGCCGTTCAGCGGGCTGGACCCGGTGAACATGGACGTTCTGAAAGACGCCGTGCTGGACCTGAAGCGCGCCGGTGCGACAGTGCTTTTTTCGACGCACGACATGGACGTGGCCGAGCGGATGTGCGACTTTGTGTTCATGATCTTCAAGGGTCAGAAGGTGCTGGACGGCACGCTGGAGCAGATCAAGAGTCAGTATGGCGCGGACACGCTGCGGGTGCGACTGGGCGGAAACGGCGTCGCGTTCGATCAGTTGCCGGGCGTCGATCGCGTCAACGACTTTGGACAGTTCCAGGAATTGCGCGTGCGCAGTGGCGCGGACCCGCAGGCGGTGTTGCGAGCGCTGGTGGATCGCGGGCGCGTCGAGCACTTTGAGATTGCCCGACCGAGTTTGCATGACATTTTCGTGCGGATCGCGAGGCCGTCGCCGGAGGAGGTCGCCCCATGAGCGGCAAGGTGTGGGTCGTCGCCGGCCGGGAGTACCGCGTCAGCGTGCGCAACAAGTCGTTTGTTGTGGCGATTCTGCTGATGCCGGTGTTCATGTTCGGCGGGGTCGGTGTGCAGCTTTTGATGGAGGATCGCGTCGACACCGACACGAAGAAGGTGGCGGTGGTGGACCGCTCGGGCAAGCTGTTCGATACGCTGGCCGCGTCGGCGGAGCAGTACAACGCGCAGGAAGTGTACCGCTCGCGCATGAATCGCGACGCGACGATTGAGGGCGACAAGAAGGATGGCGAGGAATCGCGCAAGCAGGTGCGTTCCAAGATCACGTTGCAGCAGGTATCGCCGGCGACGGATCCGGAATCGCAGCGACTGGAGCTGTCGGACCGCGTGCGCAACAAGGAATTGTTTGCGATCATTGAGATCGGCGCGGACATTCTGAATCCCGACGGCGGCGTCGACCCCGGCATCATGTATTACTCCAACTCGCCGACCTATGAAGACATTCAGCGCTGGCTGCGGCGGGTCGTGAGCGATCGGGTGCGCGAGGTGCGATTGGCACAGGCGGGAATCGATCAAAAGCTGGTCGAGCGCGCCATGATGCCCCCGTGGATTGAGAGCCTCGGTCTCGTCACGCGCGGCGAAGGAGGAAAGGTCGAGGCCGCCAAGCAAGTCAACCAACTGCAGACGTTCATGGTGCCGTTCGGTCTGGTCATGCTCATGTGGATATCGATGATGATGGCGACGCAGCCGCTGTTGCACGGCGCGATTGAAGAGAAGATGCAGCGCATTTCGGAGGTGCTGCTCGGCAGTGTCCGCCCGTTTGATCTGATGCTGGGCAAACTGATTGGGTATGTCGGCATGGCGCTGACGCTGATCGGCGTCTATTCGATCGGCATCTACTTTGTCGCACGGCATTTTGACGCCCTGGACATCGTGCCGGTGGCGATGCTCGGCTGGTTCGTCGTGTATCTGTCGCTGGCGATTCTCATGTTCGGATCGGTGTTTCTGGCCATCGGCGCCTGCTGCAACGACCTGCGCGAGGCGCAGAATCTGATGATGCCGGTCATGATGGTGATGGTCCTGCCGATGATGGCGCTGGGCACGGTCCTGCGGTTTCCCAGCAGCCAGTTCTCGACCGTCTTGTCGCTCATTCCGTTCGCCACGCCGATGGTGATGATGGTTCGCCAGTCCGTCCCCCCCGGCGTGCCGATGTGGCAGCCGATCGCCGGTGTGGCCGGAACGCTGCTCACGACCTTGCTTTGTGTCTGGGCCGCGGGGCGGGTCTTCCGAGTCGGATTGCTCATGCAGGGCAAGCCGCCAAAGCTGACAGACCTCGCAAAATGGGCCATCCGCGGCTGACGGCCTCCGCGCGCGAGGCGGCACGAGGCGACAATTCACAGGCCGTGCGATTCCCCGCGAGCTTCGGATTGGTCGAACCTTAGCCTTCTGCGAATCCCCTCAATTCATCCGGGTACCCCGTTGCCGACGTCGTTCCGGGTCGGCATAATACGCCGCGACGGCACGGATGCGGGGCGGACCGTGCACGGGCCGTTGTGGCGACTTGCTGGCGACGTGCGACGCGGATTCGCTGTTTCGTCGTGGCCTGATTATCAGGGAGGATTCACCGTGAACAAGTATCAACGACTCACCATGCTCGCCGTGTTTGGCGGCCTCGCGCTCACGTCGGTCGGTTGCGTGTCGCGCGACGAGTTCCTGCGGACCGAGTTCGCGCGGCGCAAGGCAGCCGAGCGCGCCGATGCAGCCGAGCGCGATCTGGCCGACGAACGCAATCGCGTGCTGTCGCTGGAGGCCGAGCGGGATGCGTTGCGACGTGAGCTTGACACCAAGTCGGCCATGAACGAGACGCTGCTGGCCGAGAACAAGCGGCTGGACGAGTTCTCGCGCAAGCTGCAGGCGCAGATGGACGACGTGCTGAAGAAGGGCGTCGGCGGGATTGAAGTGGTGGAAGTGAAGCTTCCGCCCGAGCTGGACAAGGCGCTGAAGGATCTCGCGGCGCAGTACCCCGACGCCATCGAGTATGACCCGCAGCGGGGAGCCGTCCGCTGGAAGAGCGACCTCACGTTCGACAAGGGCAGCGACCAGGTCAAGGAATCCGTCAAGCAGGCGATGCAGGCATTTGCCAACATCGTCAACTCGGCGGCCGCGAGTCAGTTCGAGGTCATCGTCGTCGGCCACACCGACAACCTTCCGATCGGCCCGATCACCGGCAAGAACCACCCGACGAACTGGCATCTGTCGAGCCATCGGGCGATCGCGGTCATGTTCGCGCTCAAGAGCTTTGGCGTGGACTACCATCGCATGGGCGTCATGGGCTATGGCGAGCACCGCCCGCGCGTGCCGAATCCGCCCCGCGGCGGCGCCGAAGAAAATCGACGCGTGGAGATTTTCCTCGTGAGCAGCAAGGAGATGGTCCCCGGCATGCAGGCCAACGCCGGTACGACCTCCCCGCGCCGAACGGCGACGGACGCCCCAAAGCTCGAGTCGCCGAAGACGCTCGCCGGCGATATCAACGCGGAAGAATTCGAAAATCCGTAAGCCAGTGGACTGTGATCAGTGGTCAGTGGCCAGTGATGAGTGATCGCAGACCGAAGTATTGAACTGCAGTAACAAAGCCCCCGGCAAGCTTGCCGGGGGCTTTTCTTTTTTTGGCGAATCCTCAAGCGAGAATGGATGTTCGTTCTGGGGATGTTGCGCAATCAGGAATGGACGCTCATACAAGAATGAATGCTCCATCCGGAGCGGATGCTCGTTAGAGCGTGGACGCTTCAACGCGCGCGGGCGACGTGATCGTTTCGCGGCCGGCCGAGCACGTATCCCAGCCCAAAGGTAATGACCGTTCCAAGCGGGTAGGTCCACGGAAAGGCCCATCCGCTCGACATGAGCCAGGGCGCGGAGGCGCCGTTTACAAAATGCAGGCCGCCGGCAACCAGCGCGGTCAAGTTAATGATCATTTTGTGCTGCCACGGTAACGCCCTGATCGCCGGCGAGATAAGCCAGACAGCGATCACCGCAACCGTGACGACCTTGATTGCCCACGGTTCGCGAACCGACACAGCAAACACGGCGAGGATCGAGATTGCAACCGCCCACGGCAAGCCCCGGTCGTCGCGCGGGTGTTTCAGAAACGCGAGCAGGAAGATCCCCAGCAGCGGCCCGGAGGTGTAGCCCGCGAAGGCCAGCACGAGGTCGATGGCGTTCTGGTAGTTCCGCGCGATGCCGATGCAGGCCGTGGCCATGCCGCACAGCACCATGCCCCAGACAAAGACCAGGACCTTTGAAAGGCCCAGCTCGCTGTGGGGCGACGCCTCGGCATCCGCTTTGTCACGCCGTCGGTTGAGACGGCTTTGAATCGGGTTGACGGTTGTCTGTGAGAGCGCCGCCAGGGCCGATTCGAGCGTCGAGACCGCCGCCGCGAGGACCGCCGCGACAATCATCCCGCGCACGCCGATGGGCAACGCTCGCACGATGAAGATCGGCAGCAGGTACTCCTGATGCTTCGCGTACCGGGCTGTTTCGTCGGCGGTGAAGGGCGCGTGCTGGAAGTACGCATACAGCGCAATGCCCAGGAGCATCATGAGCAGTGCGACGCCGATGCTTATGCTGCTCCAGACGATGGATCGGCGCGCGTCGCGCGCGTCGCGGCAGCAGAACATCCGCTGGGCCATGACCTGATCGGTGCCGAAGGCCGCGAGATTCGAGAAACTTGTGGCCAGCAGGCCGCACCAGAACGTGTAGCGCACGGACAGGTCGGTGCTGAAATCGAAGAACTGAAACTTGCCCGCCTCGCGGCCAATTCGCACGGCCTCGCCGAATCCGCCGGGCACCACGTGCAGCGCGAATCCGAGCGCGACCACCGCGCCGATCAACAGGATCCCGAACTGAATCACGTCGGTCCAGATGACCATCGTGATGCCGCCGATCATCGCCCAGAGAACGCTGAACGCGCCCATGAGCCAGATGGCGGAGACAAGATCGATGTCGGCGACGATGCTGACCATGAAGGCCGCTGTGAAGAGCCGCCCCCCCTGCCCAAGCACCGCGCCGATCAGGAAGAGCGCCGTCGTCACGGTCTTGACGCGCGGGCCGAGCCGGCGGCCGACGTAGTCGTAAGGGCTGTAGATCTCCTCCTCGTAGAAGCGGGGCACGAAGTACCAGCCAACGATGAAGCGAGCGAGGATGCTGCCGATGGCAAGCTGGAGATAGGTGAGATTGCCGCCGGCGGCGAAGACGATGGCGGGTACAACGACAAATGTCGCCGTTGAAATCTCCGTGGCGATGGTCGATCCGCAGACGGCCCACCACGGGAGCTTCCGCCCGCCGAGGAAGAAATCGCGGATCGTCGCTTGCTTGCCTGCGAGCTTCGCGCCAAGCACCGTGGTGAACACGAGGTAGGCCGCGACGACGCCCCAGTCGAGCAGGTGAAACCGCGCTTGCGCAAGGCAGGGCGCGAGCGGCAGCAGATGCGTAACCCCGGGAACGATCATCCCTTGTTTATCGTCGAATTTCGGCAGCGCAGGGCAGGATTACGGAGAGCCGATGCGGTTAGCAAAGAAAGAAGCCGACGAATGGCAATCCGTCGGCTTCCGGGGGATAAGCAGATTCATCGCGCGCCAAGACCGCGATCAGCCCTCGATCTCGATGCCCATGTTGCGGGCGGTGCCGGCGATGATCTTGCGGGCCGATTCGACGGTCCAGCAGTTCAGGTCGTTCATCTTGGTCTTGCAGATGTCGTCCACCTGCTTCTGGGTGACCTTGCCGACCTTTTCCTTGAGCGGATTACCCGCACCCTTGGCCACCTGGGCGGCGGCCTTGAGCAGCACCGACGCAGGCGGACTCTTGAGCACGAAATCAAACGTGCGGTCGGCATAGACGCTGACGACGGCCGTGACCGGCATGCCGTTCAGGTGCTTGCTGCGCTCGTTGAACTGCTGCACGAACTGACCGGGGTTGACGCCGTATTGACCACAGGCCGGGCCGATGGGCGGAGCGGGGGTGGCCTGGCCACCGGCGCCCTGCACCTTGAACACCGCTGTCGGAATCTTCTTCTTCTTCGCCATGATGCGCGCTACCTCTCGTCGTTAATCGTCGGCGTCCTTCGGGACGGACCTCGGACCACCTTACTTCTCCAACATTTCCAGTTGCCAGTATTCGAGGTCGATCGGCGTCGCGCGGCCGAAGATCGTCACGATCACGCGCACCTGGCCCTTGTCGGGGAAGACCTCGTCGATTTCGCCTTCAAAGTTTTCAAACGGGCCTTCCTTGACCTTGATCGCGTCGCCCTTCTTCATGCCGGCCATCCCTGCCAGAGTCGGCTGCTCGGCCGACTTCTCGACGACGGCGAGCATTTTCTCCACGTCGTGCGGCTTCATCGGCGTCGGCTTGCCGTCGGACCCGATGAAATCGCCGACGCTCATGGTGTCTTTCACCATGAACCAGACGTCTTCAGGAATGCTGCCGTCCTCTTCGGTGGCCATCTCGACAAAGACGTAGCCGGGATAGAGCTTGCGGTCGAAGACCTTGGCGATGCGGCCGCGCATGCGTTTCTCGCGCTGCGTCGGCACGAGAATGCGGCCGATGCGGTCGTCGAGGTGTTCGATCTTGACCTTGCGCGTCAGTGCCTCGCAGACCTGGTCCTCGCGGTTGGACGCCACGCGCAACACATACCAGTGCATCGAGCGCGGGCCGATCGGCTTGACGGGCTTCGGCGCGACGGCCGCCACCGGCTCGCTCGCGGGCGAATCGCTCGCCGTATCAGCCGCGTTGGATGGGCCCGACATCATCGTGTCGGTCATATGTTCGTCGCCTTCAGGCATTAGAACAGACCTTTCAGGGCTTCCATGACGCCGCCGCCCTTGAGGACGCCGGCCGCCGAAAAGCCGGCGAGGAACAGCATGTCCACCACGAACAGCAGGATCGACAGCGTGATCATCACGAAGATCACCACTTTGGTAGACCCGATGATCTCGCGTCGGCTGGTCCAGTGGACCTTTTTCATTTCACTTTCGGTGGCAATCATGAAATCGCAAATCCTGCGATTCAGAGCCAGCATCCAGTAACCCAGCAGGCCCAGGCCGACGATCGCCGCCGTGGCAATGCCAAACTGGATATACCGGGCCGCCGCGTGGTTGCCGAGAATGGAAAACTTCTCAAACAAGAAGTAGGCGAACCAGCAGACCAGCGCGCCGTAAGCGATGCCGCTCCAGACTCGCGTATAAAATCCCTGGCCGGGCTTGTAAATGTCGAAGAAGCCCCGCTCGGCAGCTGCCTCGCTCGGCGCGGAATAACCTTGCGACTCGTATCGCTCGTCGTCCCGGTGATCGACCGCCACGTCGGACACGTCATTCTCCTCTTCGTCAACGGCCGCTCCGCCGCGCCCGCCGCCACGTCGACCGGTATCGGTCGTGCGATCGCGTCGGTCTTGCGCCATGGAACACCTGTTGATCGATGTGCCGGGCGGTCAAATCGACCGCTCGACCGCTGCTTCGGCGAGCACCCAACCAGGAGCGAAGGGACTCGAACCCCCAACCGCCGGTTTTGGAAACCGGTGCTCTACCAATTGAGCTACGCTCCTATTTCAGCGATCACCGGCCGCGGTCTAGCGGCCCCTGATCGCTGACCATTACTTCCTCTTCAATTTGTGGAGCGTGTGCTTTCGCAGACGCGGGCAGTACTTCTTCAAACCGCCCTTGAGTTTCTCCGGGATGCCCTGCTGCACGTTCACCTGCGTGCGATAGTTCAAATCGCCCGACTCGGTGCATTCCAGCCAGACGTATTCCCGTTTGTTCGCCTTTGCCATCGCTCACCGTCCATCGACCGACCCGTCGCTGTGTATCAAGCTCGCGACGCACGGCCCCGAATTCTAGTATCGGCCGCCGCGACCGTTCCGATCGGCCGCGGCGACCGAATTGTCCTGCGAAATCGCCCGATCCTTAGGCGATGATCTTCGTGACGACACCCGAGCCGACCGTGCGACCGCCCTCGCGTACGGCGAACCGCACACCTTCTTCCAGGGCGATGGGCGAAATCAACTCGACCTCGAGGGTCACGTTGTCGCCCGGCATGCACATTTCCGCGCCGCCCAGCAGCTTCAGGCTGCCGGTCACGTCGGTCGTGCGCACGTAAAGCTGCGGCCGGTAGTTGTTGAAGAACGGCGTGTGACGACCGCCTTCCTCCTTGGTCAGCACGTACACCTCGGCTTCGAACTTGGTGTGCGGCGTGATCGAGCCGGGCTTGGCCATGACCTGGCCTCGCTCCAATTCATTCTTCTCAATGCCGCGAAGGAGTAGGCCGACGTTGTCGCCGGGGTGACCTTCGTCCAGCGTCTTGTTGAACATTTCGACGCCGGTGACGACGCACTTGCGCGTCTCCTTCGCGAGGCCGATGATCTCGATTTCCTCGCCGACTTTGACCACGCCACGCTCGATACGACCGGTGCCGACCGTGCCGCGCCCCTTGATGCTGAACACGTCTTCGACGGGCATCAGGAACGGCTTGTCGGAATCGCGCACCGGCTCGGGGATGAAGGAGTCGAGCGCTTCCATCAGCTTGGTGATGCACTCGGTCGCCTTCGGATCCTTCGGGTTGTTCAGGGCGGCATTGGCCTGTCCGCGAATGATCGGCGTCTTGTCGCCGGGGAAGTCGTACTTGTTGAGCAGCTCGCGAATTTCAAGCTCGACGAGATCGAGAAGCTCGGGGTCGTCGAGCAGGTCAACCTTGTTGAGGAACACGACGAGGGCCGGCACGTTGACCTGGCGGGCGAGCAGGACGTGCTCGCGCGTCTGGGGCATCGGACCGTCCGCGGCGCTGACCACCAGGATCGCGCCGTCCATCTGGGCGGCGCCGGTGATCATGTTCTTCACGTAGTCGGCGTGACCGGGGCAGTCGACGTGGGCGTAGTGTCGCTTTTCCGACTCATACTCGACGTGGCTCGTCGCGATGGTCAGAATCTTCGTCGGGTCGCGGCGACCGTCCTTTTCGGAGGCCTTGGCGACTTCGTCATACGCCTTGAATTTGGCAAGACCCTTGGCGGCCTGCGCGGCGGTGATGGCGGCCGTCAACGTGGTCTTTCCGTGGTCGACGTGGCCGATGGTGCCGACGTTGACGTGGGGTTTTGTTCGTTCAAATTTTTCCTTGGCCATTCCTGCGATTCCTCCGCGTGCCAGCTTTTCCTTTGGTGTCCTACTACGTGTACCTGTCTCAACCTCGAAACAAACCAAAACAAACCCGCCGACTACACCCGGATGACCGGTGGCCGTCGGCCGGCCGCTCACTGCTTTCTCAACGTACTCTTCGGAGTCATTGATGCGATGCGCGGTCGCGATGTTTCCATCGCGCTCGGCCTTGCACAACACGCCGCAGAAGTCTTCAGCGGGCTGCCGAACAGCGGGACAGCCCCGCTCCGCAGCCCGAGTCAACAAGCTGCTGACGGGACTTGAACCCGTGACCTCGTCCTTACCAAGGACGCGCTCTACCAACTGAGCTACAGCAGCACGATGCCCATGCATTGCAGCCGCATGGCACGCGCGTCCTGCCGCGCCGTGGACCGACGCAGCACGGGCAGACGTACCGACCTTGACCCGCGCCAGCCCATTTGTAAGACCAACCAGTATAAGGGGCAAGGCCAATCCGTCAAACGCGGCAATCAACCGAGTTCCATCCAAGGGTCACTCGTGCCGCCTGGCCGCGATCAAATCGTAACTACATATCAGGCAACGTGTTATGGCGCGTTGCCGCCCTGCGGCGCCTCGCCGGCCTTTCCACCCAGCCGGATCAGCAGCAAATCGCCCGCGGGCGTGGCGGGAAGTGAGCCGATCGCCTTGAACGACTCCGGATTCGAGAGTACGGCTTGCTGTGGAACGACAAACAAGGCGTTGGCCGCAGCGCCGAGCGCGACGGCGCGCGCTGCGTCCGCTTGTACGTCAAACGCGCGGTCCATGTAGAAAGCAAGCTGTGGTGGAACGATCGTACGAAACGCCGATGAGCCATATCGGTCGAATTGGATCGGGTCCCATTGCAGTATCACGCGTTCATCGGGGCGCGCCAGCCGGTTGATTTCCCGCCAGGCCGTGATGGTGTTCTCCGGCAGGAAGGTTCTCGCGAAATACCGCTGCGCGCCGCACAGCGCGGCGCCGCCCATAATCACTACCAATGTATAAAACAAAACCGCCGCCAGCGCCGGGGCACGCGCAAGCATCGTGAACCGGATGCCCGCAAGCGCCGACCCGGCCGATAGGGCCACCCACGGGCCGAGATAGTACATCCAGTAGTTGTGGATCTTGAACAGCCGCCAGAACAGGACGACCCAGATCAGCCCCGTCAGCGCAATAACGCCCAGCCCTCCGTGCGCCTCAACGGCTGGGTGATCCTGACCGTCGCGCAGAGTTTTTTGCCTTAATGAGCGGCTTGCAATACTCCACGCCGCGCCAAGCGCCGCCATCGCCAGGACGGGCCCCGACACGTTGCCCAGCACGTGTTCCCATGCGACGGAATGGGGAGGCGTGATCTCGCTCTCCCGGCGCGAAACGAAGATCGACCACAGCTTCTCCCAGTTCCCGTCCAGGCCTGCATAGACCAGGTAGCACACCATGCCCGCAGCGGCCCCGATGGACACCCCCCAGGCGCTCGCGAGGCGCGTACCGGTCAGTCCCGGCCGGCGTCGGCGCAGCGTAGCCCAGCCGCAGAAGAGCCCGGCAAAGAGCACGCCGATCCAGTCCGTCCAGATCAGCGCGACGATGGCCGCGCCCCAGCCGGTCAACGCGAAGGCTCGCGTCGCTGCCGGTCGTCCCGGGCCCGCCGCCTGCCAGGCACGTACTGCTGCCAGCATCAGGCACAGGCAGACGGCCTCGTGATTGACCATCCGTCCGAAATAGACGTTCATAGGCATCAACGCGAACACGAGTCCGGCACACAACGCCCGCTCCCGCCCCGCTCGTCGCGCGGCGAGCCCGATCAGCATCCAGAGGCTCGCCAGCGACGCGGCGATCGGCACGACGCGGGCGGTCGCCTCGCTCTCTCCAAACAGTCGAAACGTCCCCGCGATCAGCCAGACCAGTCCTGGTGGATGATGCGCATACCGATCGCGCTCCCCCACCGGCGGCACGTCGGCCCCAACCGCCAGCACCCCCATGCCATGATGCACATCGAACGGGTAACGAAGCAGATTGCGAGAAAGCTGCGAATAGAACGCTCCGTTCCAGTCGTGCATGCCGCTCCACGGCGCAGTCAGCCGCTGCGTCAGGCCAGCAGCGTACAGCGCGAGCAACAACAAGACGCACCAACCGCCGACGCGTTCGCATGCCGACCGTGCCGTCGGACTGCGGCCATTTTGTGTGCCGTCGGCCGTTGAAGCTGTTGTCATCCGGGTATCCACTAGCAGCGTAGCATACGAGCAGTTCCCGATTGGTTCATCGCGGGCGCATGGGGCTTTACCCGACAGCCGTGTCCGGAGAGAATACCCCAGTTCCGCACACAAGCCCGGCGGCCCCATCGCGGAACGGACAATCTCGCATGGATCTGTGCCAGCCCAAATCGCTTGTTCTCGCCTCGACCAGTCCGCGCCGCCGACAGTTGCTGGCTGACGCGGGCTATGCCTTCGAAGTCGTGTCGCCGCGATTCGAGGAGCCGGATGATCCGCTGCCGCACGTCACGCCGATGATGCACGTCGAATCGCTGGCGTATTACAAAGCGCGCAGCGTCGCAGGGGAGTACTTCCAGCGGACAATTCTCTCCGCCGATACGCTGGCGTTTCACGACGACACGCTGATCGGCAAACCCGCCGACGCCGCCGATGCTCGCGCCATCCTCACGCGCCTCGCCGGCACGTCTCACCAGGTCATCACCGGCGTGGCCCTGCTCGCGCCGGCCACGGGCCGACGCCTGCTTCAACACGATGTCTCCATCATTCACATGCGACCGCTGACCGCGAAGCAGATTGACGACTACCTTGACACGGGTGATTGGCGCGGCAAAGCCGGGGCGTACGGCATTCAGGATCACGGCGACGAATTCGTGGAGCGCTACGAAGGCAGCTTCTCCAACATCGTCGGGCTGCCGATGGAGCTGCTCGGGCGCATGCTGACCAACTGGGGCGCGTGACGCCCGGTCTTTCTGGACTAATCGCGGCGTTCGCCTACGATAGCAGCCGATGTGACGCCGCAGTGCCGTGATGTTCGTTCGATTGCTCGCCACGGCGAGCCATCGACTCGCGCGATCGGCTCCGTGATGATGCACGCCGCACAACCCGACGCATGAAACTGATTGTCCAGATTCCGTGTCTGAATGAGGAGGCGACGCTGCCGGCGACGCTGCGGGACATCCCGCGCCAAATCCCCGGCATCGACAAAGTCGAGATTCTTATCATCGATGACGGCTGCACCGACCGCACCGTGGAAATCGCCCGGCAGAGCGGCGTCGAGCACATCATTCAATTCCCCGGCAATCGCGGGCTGGGGCATGCCTTCGCCGCCGGCATTGATTACTGCCTCGCGCACGGGGCCGACCTGATCGTCAATACCGACGGCGACAATCAGTACTTCGGCGGCGATATTCCGAAGCTCGTCCAGCCCATCCTCGAAGGCCGCGCACACCTCGTGATCGGCGATCGCGAGCCGGAGAAAGTGCCGCACTTTTCGTTTGTCAAGAAGAAGATGCAGACGCTCGGCAGCCGCGTGGTCAGCCACCTCGCGGGGATCACGGTGCCCGACGTGCCGAGCGGTTTCAAGGCCTACTCGCGCGAGGCGGCGATGCGCCTGGCCTGTTCGACCGATTTTGACCACACCGTCGATCACGTGATTCAGGCGGGCCGCAAGCGCTTGATCACGATCAGCGTGCCGATTCGCACGAACGAAAAGCTGCGCGAGAGCCGGCTGTTCTCGAACATCGGCGTGTTCATCTCGCGCTCGGTTGGTATCATGGTGCGCGTCTATTCATCCTATCGGGCGATGAAGATTTTCACGATCGCCGGCGGCGCCACGTTCACGCTGGGCTTTCTCATCGGTCTGCGGTTCCTCTACTACTTCTTCTTCACGACCGAGCATGACAAACACATTCAATCGCTCATCTTGAGCGCGATCCTGCTGATCGCCGGGTTTCAGATGGTGCTTACCGGCATCGTGGCCGATCTCATCAACTCCAGCCGCGCGATTCTGGAGGATGTCTCCTATCGTCTGCGCCGCGTCGAAGACCATCGCGGACCGGGCGGCGAGTAGGCGTCAGTCGATCCGAGCCGCGACCGTCAGGGAGCGGTGAGCGAATGAACTCGGGTCGCGTCAACGATTGTTGAGGTGCTTTTTGTCTTAATCCCAAGATTGAACTGGATACCCTTGGATTGGTTCGCAGCAAACGAACCAATTCTTGTATCTTCCCTCAACAGAGTTCGCACAGAGTTGTGAGAGCATTCTGACAAACCGGAGTACATTGCGCGAACGCTGAACACTGATTCAGCAAGCAATGACTGTGCAAGGACGACATAGCCAGGCCGCCTAGGGTTACAACGTCATGAACGTACACGGAGTTGCTTGCGATCCAAGCCGAGGACGAGAGGCAAGGAGAAGCCAATGAAATACATCGCAATTGAACCGAAAAGATTGACTCTCAAAGCCTCATCGGCACCAATTGCTGGCAGGATATCAATCCGCATTACTTCAACTCGAAGCTACATGCTAAGGAACGCATTCTGCCGATTAATATATCACGAGGTCCTTTATCCTGTCGTCATTGGGCAACGCCGACGAATCGCCGCCTGCCTACAAACACCAGATGCTTGGCTTTTTACTATTGCCGCAATAATGTGGGAGGGTTGTATACAAGGCATGACTTGGGATGCAATCAAGAGGTCAGTCTCATCTGGTCTTGCCTATCTCAGGCTCCATGACCTTGCACCACCAGCACTCAAATCGGCGACCACCGTGTCAGGCAGGAAGAGGAAGGTAGGTTTGCGTTTGGAATTTGGCGTTGCCTACTCAGACTTCGCTCGAGATGGAACCAAACAGAGAGAGTTATTCATTGGTATTCGGAATGTTTTTGAGCAAGTGACGTCGGCCAAGCAACGCGCAATTGGCAGATCGCGAAAACGCAAATCAAGTTAGCCTTGGCAGTTCTGGAGGTCGGCAGAAATTCCTATTTAGCTAGATAGCGAGATCATTTTCCTTATTGCCTGTTAACCACAGTACGGAACTGTGTACCATCCCTAAGGCCCCGTCGCCGCTTCGAACGCCCCGTGCTGCCCGTGGAAGCGCTCCTGTGCCACGGCATCGACCTCGGCGAAGCGCTGGCTGACGCGGACGATCGACTCGTTGAATTCGTCCACCATCGACTGCATGACGCGATCCGGCGGGATCGGCAGCATCAGCGACCAGCGCGTCGGCGGCACGAGCACCACCGTCGTGCGGATGGCCTTCACCTTCTCGCGCCCGCCGCGGAACTCACGCCAGGTGCGGCCGATCTCCTCGCGCCGCCAGTAATAGGCCAGCTTCGTCCGTCGGCCGGTGCAGGCTTCCACGTTCCAGTCCTGCGGCCCGTGCAGCACGGCGAGAAAGACATCCTGCGAGACGGCGGCATGGGCCAGCTCGTGCTGCGTGCGGCTCTCCACAAGATCCTTCTTGTGCGGATCGACCCGCGCGACGATGGTCTGATCGAGGTGAAAGGCCAGCGGCGTCAGCAGCGTCGCCTCGATGCGGGCACCGGACACGCCCTTGTAATCGGCCGGCGGTTTTCCGTCCGGGCTGTCGGGCGGCACTTTATGAAGACTGTAAAGGATGCGCGCCTTGTCCTCCGAGACGACTTCGTGAAAGTGCACGCCGACGACATCGGCCATGTCCTGCGCGAACCATTGCTTCCACAATACGTCGGGCACTTCGATCACCGCGGTCGATCCGCGCGGGGCGGCCATGCCCGGTCGCAGCACATCGCCCGGCGCGCGCCGACGCGCCATATCCAGCGGCGGCAGCGATTGACCGGCGAAGCCGAGCTGCCAGCGGTCGGCCCGTTCCTCGACGGGTGTCACCATCAGGTCCCACGGCACGCCGTCGGCCGGGTTGGCGCGCACGGCGCGATAGACCCAGTCGCCGATGCGGACGGTCGAGCCTTCGGGCAGCGCGGGCTGGGTGGAGGGCGGAAACAGGCGCAGGCGGCGCTGGCGGGCCTCGTCCTTCAAGCCGCCGGAGTCACGCTGGCTGGATGGAGGCGGTGACGTGGGCGCGGTCTTGGCGCGCGGCTGGGCCCATGCATCGGCGGCAAAGGCAGCCGCGCACATGATGACGAGCGTGTAAACCACTCCGCGAGCCGGCGTCGTCCTGCGCTGTGCCATATTCGGATTCCAACCGTGATCCCGCCCGCCGGATTCTACGCCGCGTGCGGGTGCCCGGCCACCGGTTACAATCCGATCATGGCCCAGGATCCGATGCTGGCAACGCTTCCGTGTCTGATTGACGCACTGCACTGCGGCGCGCTGGTCATCGACCGCGCGCGGCAGATCATCCTGGCCAACGCCCGTTTGGCAGACCTGATGGGCCTGGCGGTAAGCGATCTCATTGGGCGCGACCCGCGCACACTTTGCAAACCGCTGAACGACGGACCGAATCACGCAGCCGATTTCGACGCCGCGTTCGAGATGGAGCTGGGCCTGATCCGCGCCGACGGTGGTCTTGTTCCGGCGCGCGTGTCGGGCAAGCTGCTGGGCGAGCACCCGCCGCTGTCGGATTTTCGCCTCGTCACGGTCATCGATCTGACGGCGCAGAAGGCGGCCGAGGAGCGGGCGCGCGAGGAATATGTACAGATGTCGCGAATGAGCGATACGGTGATCGAACAGGCCCTGGAGTTGAAACGCTACTCGGCGAAACTGGAGGACCGCGTCCGGCAGCGCACCGAGCAATTGCACGAGGCGAACATGGAGGCGATTTACATGCTCGCCGTCGCCAGCGAGGCCAAGGATCAGGACACCGGCTCGCACGTCCGCCGCATCGAGGCCTATACGCGCGCCCTGGCCCTGGAGCTGGGGCTGACCGAGAGCACGGCCGAGCAGTACGGTTACTCGGCGATTCTGCACGACGTGGGCAAGATGCAGGTGCCGGATCACATTCTCAAAAAGCCCGCGCCGCTGACGCCGGAAGAACGCGCCCAGATACAGGAACACACCGTCGCCGGGGAGCGCATCCTTTCGCGCAAGCCATTTTTCGAGATCGCCCGGCAGATCGCGCGAAGTCATCACGAAAACTGGGACGGCAGCGGCTACCCCGACGGCCTCAAGGGCGACGCGACGCCGCAGGCCGCGCGGATCGTGCACCTCGCCGACGTATACGACGCGCTGGTCAGCGAGCGCGTGTACAAGCCGGCGTGGACCACCGACAAGGCGCTGGAGGCCATTCGCGGCGCATCCGGCAAGTTGTTCGAGCCGCGCACGGTGGATGCGTTCTCGCGATTGGTGGAGAAAGATCGGCTGCCCCGCCCTGATGCGCCGGCGGCATCGGACGGTTGACGCCCGAGCGCCGCACGGGTTTCGCTACAAACGCAGCGTGGTCTGCACGTAGAAGAAATCCGAGTCGTCGCCGTTGGGAAGATTCTGCACGAACTCGCCTGCGGTCAGATGCGAATAGCCGATTTCGATGGTCAACTGGCGCGTCACTTGAAAAATGGCGATGATGTCCAGGCCATGACCGATGAAGTCGCCATTGCGGCCGTATCGCGCACGGACGTTGTTCGGCGACCACGTATCGGAATCGCTGGCGAGCCAGTAAGCCCGATAGAAGCCCTCGATGGTCAAGCCCTTGATCGGCTTGAGGGTCCCGCGCAGGCCGGGCTGAATCAGATTCTCACGCGTGAACATGTCCGTCGGCGCATAGAACAAGTGCGACGCGCCGAAGAGCCGGTCGAATCGCTCGTTGGTGCGGTCGAACGGATGGCGGTCGCCCGACGCGTAATCGACGAACGCGGCCAGCCGAGGCTTCCAATCGTTGACAAACGTATATCCCAGTTCGGCGTGCGTGGCGAAGGCGCGATGGTTGCGCCGCTCGCTCTTGCCGAACTGCCACGCGCCGTCGAGGTCGTAGTCGAAGCCGCTGTCGCCCAGCAGCCCGAACACGTTGAGGCCGACGGTGTGCAGTTCGCGGTCGTAACGGTTGAATCCCTTGCGATCCGTATCGAGGACGAAGTAGTACGGCTTGAAGAGGATGCCGGGGTCCAGTTGGCGAAACTCCCCCGTGAGCCCGTAAAACCATCGCTCGTCGTCGGGCTGATCGAGCTGTCGCGCGAAACGCTCGACGGGCATCAAGGCAAGGACGTTGATCTCCCACGGTGTCGTGTCGTCGCCGGCGCGGACGCGGAACCCGTCAAAATTGTTGGTTGAATTGCGAAAACCGTTTCGCGCGACGAGCCGCCGGTTCACCAGGTCGAAGGACTGCCGCCCGACGCGGAAACTCAACGGGTGTTTGTCCGCTAGCGCGTTCTTGAAATACAACTCGCCGAACGCCTGAAGGATGTCGTTTTCATCCACATCGCCGGTCGTCTCCGGGAAGTCGTTCCCAGGCGCCCGCGCATCCTGAAACTCGAAACCGAATCGAAGCGGATCGACGATCTCGCGAATGCCGACGTAGGCGCGATTGCGCATCAGGAACCGGTTGTCGTTGAGGTTGCCCGCCGGGTAATAGTTCTGCCGATGCTCGTAGCGCGTGTTCTGCTCAATCCCCACGTCGAGCCAGCTCAAGCTCGCCGCGACTTCCGCGCCGAACCACTCGGCCAGTTCCGACGCACGGTGAACATAGATCGGCGGATCGGGCGAAAGGGTCGCGCTGATGGCACGCGTCGTGTAGTACTTGTGCGGGGCCCCAGGTGGCTCAATCGGCTGGCTGGTCGGCGCGGTGCCGTTCGGCTGCTGCGCCGGCTGGGTCGTCGAACGGTTCGCTTCCTGCGCCGCAGCGGTACCGTGCGCCAGAGTCAGGAAGAGTAGAACGCAGAATGCATTGGACTTGGCTTTCAACCGACAGCGCTTGGGTCGCGTGAACAGGGGATGCATGGCGGCGGGATCCCGGTACACCGAAACGTTGCGAGTTGAAGAGCGCTACGCCATGCCGCCTGCGATGCCTTCGAAGAACGGCACGATGAATGCGTTGATGAACGCGCCGATGATGCCGTTGAACAGCGCGGTGAGGATGGAGCCGACCAGGTTAATCAACACCGCGCTGAACTGGTCGCCGAAGCTGTCGACAAACTGCGGAAACATTCCCTTGCTCCTTTCGCGCGGCGTCGGCCCACCCGCGCGATCGTGGCCGGGGGCGCAGTATAGCCCCTCGCGCGCGCCGATCAATCATCCGCCGCGCTGGCGTCTTTGATGACGAACCGCGCCTGCAACCGGGCCACCTCGCTCGCCAACCCGGCCAGCTTCACCGAGCGCAGCACTTCCTCGAAATCCTTGTAGGCCGCCGGGGCTTCGTCCTTCGGGTAGTTCCGGCAATTCGAGAGAATGTCGCGCGCGTCGAAACTGGCATCGATCTCCTTCTGATCCAGTGTGCGAATCGCCTGCTTGCGCCCCAGCATCCGCCCCGCCCCGTGATTGACGCTGAAGCACGAGAGCGACGCCGTCGGCTGCGCGACCATCACAGCCGAGCCGCGCTGCGGGTCGCCCGGCAGCAGGATCGGGTGGCCCGTCTCTTCGAACGGCGTTCCCTTCAGGGCGTGGTGGTGCGCGGGGAAGGCGCGGGTCGCGCCCTTGCGCATGACCCACATCGGCTGATTGCGGACGATTTCCTTCCGCGCGATGTTGTGGCTGATGAAATAGACCAGTTCTCCCTTCACGCCGGGGAAAACCTCCTGAAACGCCTCCAGCACGAGCGTGTTGATGAGCAGGTGGTTGACCGTCGCGAAGTTCGCGCCCAGGGCCATGTCGTCGAGGTAGTCGTTCGCCTCGGGCGTGCCGAGCGGCGCGTAGCACAGCTCCTTGTCCCGCCCGGGGAACGGAATGCCCCATTCCGCGAACATGCCCTGCAGCTTGCGGAACTGCCCCATCGCGAGGTTGTGCCCCAGGCCGCGCGAGCCGCAGTGTGACAGAAACGCGACATGCCCGTCGCGCAGGCCAAACACCTCGGCGCAGCGCCGCGCGGCGTCGCCCTCGTCCACGCGCACGATCTCGCACTCGCCGAAGTGATTCCCACCGCCGTAGGAACCGAGCTGGCGCACCTTCTCCTCGAAGTTGCCGATCGAAGAGTCGCCGTGGCGATTCGCCCGGGCGTGCAGCAGCTTGTCCAGCCGCCCCGCCAGCGCGTCGCGCGTGTCGTCATGGCCGACGTGGTGGCTGTCCTCGCAGCGGTCGGCCCAGTGCGGCGGAATGCCGAGAGCCTGACACACGACGGGCGACGCGCCTTCGACAGCCACGTTTCGCCCCAGCGATCCGGAAACGTGCCGCGATTTTGGCACATGCCGCTGGCCGCGACCCGCGCCGGTCGGCACGCGCTCGCAGATGGCGTCGATGATCGCGCGGCGCGTCTGCCTCGTCTGGATCGCGTCGGCAGGCAAGTCAAGCTGCAACAAGCTCATGCTGCACTTGATGTCGACGCCGACCGGGCCGGGATAGATATGCGAGGGCGACGCCATGACGCAGCCGATCGGCGCGCCGTAGCCGAAGTGCGCGTCGGGGTTCAGCACGACTTCGACCACGCCGGGCGCCTGCCGCGTGTTGATCGCCTGCTGCAGCGTGTCGTCACTGAAGGTCTCGCGGATGGCCGGGGTGCCGATCACCGTGACGGGTTTCGCTCCGTCGACGGGCAACATCGCCGTCGCCTCGCCGGTGGGAATCAACTTGCTCAACAATCCGCCGCTCATGGGTCAACCTGTGTGAAGCTCCGCAGAACCGCGCAACCTTGCGCGGCGCCTGCACTGTGAAGGAACCATGATACAACGAATGTCAACTTCCTGCGTCGGTCGGCTCGCGCTGCCAGCCGAAGTTCCGAAGAGGGTCTAGAATTAGATTAGACCGGAGGGGAGGTTGCCGTGAACACGCGACGTGCCACGTTTCCGGCGCTGGCGATCTGCGCGGCTGGCGTCGGCGGCTGCTTTGGGCGTGTGATCGACATTTTTCCGAGTCAGCAGTGCCCGCCGCGCGATTTGATCGTGGCGCTCTCGACCGACCCGGATGCCTCGCCGTCGCTGCACGACGAATATCACTCGACTGCGGGCTGCACGATTCACTTTGACGTGATGGAGTTTCACGTTCTGATCACGGATTCGAACGACCCGCGCTGGACGCCCGCGGGAGGATTGAAATACGAGCTTCGCGTGCTGCCGCTGGAGCCGGACGGCAGAGAGGAGACCGGAATCCTGCCATCCGACGCGAAGGTGTCCGTCCCGACGGTGGCCGGCAACCGGTCGGTCGTGCTCACGGTCTACGCGGAGGAGTACCGACCCGGCAGCGACGAGCCGTTCACGCTGGAAGTATCGGCGGTGGTTTACCTGGAGGACCCTGAATGATCGGGCGCGCAGGGGTGACGGTATTGGACGAGCGATTCAGGGTGCGTCGAGGACGCACCCTGCGAAGTCGGTGAACTCCGATATCTTCATTGCAGCATGCGACGAACGTTGACGCGCGCTACATCCCCAACGCGGCGACAAAGGCCGCCACATCCTGAACGTTCACGAGGTTGTCGGCGTTGAGATCGCCGCGCGCCGCGTTGCAGTCCGGGTGATTCGCGGCGTAGGCTGCGGGGTCGAGAATCGCCTCGACCAGCCCCTGCACGTCCAGACCGTTCACCTCGCCATCGCAGTTCATATCGCCGCCGCACAAGTAGGGAATCATTCGCAGGTGCGCGATGCGCGACAGCGCCACGCCGCCCGCCGCGGCGGGATCGGTCACGCGCCACTGCAAATAGACATCACACGAGTCAACCGCCGTCGCGTCGATCGGCCATTGCCATGTTCCCAGCCCGTTGCCGGGGCCGACGCCGTCCAGCGTGAACGGGCCGTGCAGCGTGGGATTGATGAGCTGCCCGCCGACCGGCGGAGACGTAGAGAACGCGACAAACGCCTGCGCGCCGCCCAACGCTCCGTTCACCCCGATCTTGAAGTCGATGTTGCCCCGATTGGGCGGACTGACCGCGATCATCGCCGGCACCAGCCCGCCGGTGCCCGGCGTGCCCGCTCCCAGCAACGACGGATTGGGCTGGGGCGATTCGCTGTGCAGCCGCGGTCGATCAAACGGGAACGTCTCATTCGCGACGCGCGCGTCGGTCAGACCGTTCGCGAGAAAATCGATGACCGCGGGAACGACCGGCGGCGGCAGCCCGATCGGCAGCAGCGGGGACTTGTTGTCCGGGAACTGTGCCGCACCGTTGGCATAGAAACCGATCACCTGATTCAGGGTCGTGAATTGCCCATTGTGCATGAACGTGGGTTTCAACCCGACGTTTCGCAGGGTCGGCACCTTGAACCGCCCGCGATCGCCCGCCAGCCCGGTCACATCCTGCCGCCCGCGATCCTCGCCGACTGGTCGAAGTCCGATGTTCTGAAACGTGTTGTTCGTGTAGAGCGGCGCGGTGTGGCAGACCACGCAGGGCGACGCCTGCAACGCGTTGAATCCCTGCACTTGACCCGGCGTCATCGCGTTGGGCACACCCGCGAGGAAGCGGTCAAACGGCGTGTCGTTCGGGAGCAGCGTCCGCTCGTACGTCGCAATCGCGTAACCGATTCGCTCCGCGGTGATCATCGGATCCCCAAAGGCCGCCGAGAACAGATCGGGATACGTCGCGTTCGACTGCACCGCCGCCGCAACGTCCGCCGGCAGGTTTGACGCGAGGATCATCGGCTCAATCACATTCAACTTGTTCACAACCTCCGTCCACGTTCGATCGTCGTGAGCCATTTCGACGCTGCTCAAGATCGGCGCGACGGCCTGGCTCTCCAGCCCGCCGCCATTGGGAATGCTCACCACGCCGGTCTGCGGGTTGATGAACGTCGTGCGCGCGCGGCCATCCCAGAAGAGGTCCGGTGAGTACATGGCCGTAATGGCGGGGTTGGCGGCGCGCGACGTGATCTGTCGCAGCAGCGCGAAGACGGGGTCGCGGAAATAGCGATTGGCGGAGTCGGATCGAATCACGCCGGGCGAGGCCAGTTTGTCGTCCGGCGTATTCAGAATGCTGTCATTACCGGGGTTGCGGGCGATGCGCGGGTCGGCGCCGCCGCGGCCGGGGATATGACAGGTGCCGCAGGCGATGGTGTTGTCGCTCGAGAGCTGCTCATCCCAGAAGAGGATCTTCCCCAGCACGCGCTTCGGCTCGGTGATGGGATTCTGCGGCGGAACGGGCGGCGGTTGAAGCGGCGGCGGCAGCGGTTGCGCCGGCGCGAGACCGACAGCCCAGAGCATTACACTGGAAATTGCCAGAACGGCCGGCGCGCAACGATGCCTCGTCATGACTGCCTACTCCTTGGTCGAACTGTACTGCAGGTCACTTGGCAGCCGGCCCGGCTGCATCAGCTCGCCGGAGTCGAACATGCCCACTCACACCCGAAATCCCCAGTCGCCATCCTCGCGGTCGAGGGAGGAAGGCCTCGATCTGGTCACGGCGGGAGGGGTTTCTACTGTGAATGCCAAACGCAGTGTTTTCTGCGTTATTGCCGGGGGGCCGAAAGGTTTCACCCCATTCGGCTGGACTACCCGGGCCGGGTCGGCCTGGCCTGGCCGCGTGATCGCCGGTTGCGTTGGATCATGTGAATCTTCTCGCGGCATTGCGGGAATTTCCTTGCAACATGACGGTTCCCCGCCGCAGAATCCCTACCGCTGTCTGGAGGACATCGCCATGCCAGCCACTCGTGCGCAAGGGTCGTTCGACGGTTGCAAGTCACCAAGGTTGTTTGGGTACGTCGTTGGACTCGTCGCCGTCGCGGCATTCTCCGCGGCGATGCGGTCGAATGAGAAGGACAAGCCCGTGTTATGCGAGGCGGTCTTCAGCCCCGGCGGCGGGTGCGAAAGCCGGATCGTCGCGGCGATTTCCGAGGCGAAGAAGAACATCCGGATTCAGATGTACATCTTCACGTCGAAGCGCATCGCAGATGCCGTCGCCAAGGCCGCCAAGCGCGGCGTGAACGTCGAATTGATCCTCGACAAGTCGCAGGAGAAGATGACTTACGGCCCCTGGCGCATCATGCGTCGCGACGGCGTGAAGGTCTATTTCGACGCCGACCACGACACCGCGAACAACAAGGTCGTCATCCTCGACAAGCACACCGTCATCACCGGGTCGTACAACTTCACCAAGGCCGCCGAAGAAAAGAACGCCGAGAACATCCTGATCATCCGCAACGACGCCGACCTCGTGAACGCCTACCTGGACAACTTCAAAGAGCATCTTAAGCACGCCCGGCGGGCGGGCTAGCCGCGGAATTCACAGAATGCCCGTCGGCGTTTGACGGCCGGAAATCGCGCCTCCTATACTCGCGCGGACGTATGGAATCGCCCGTCATGAGTTCACCCCCCATCTCCGAGCCGCCCGAGCCACCATCCGCTTCGCCATTGCCGGCCATCCGTCAGCTCGATCCGACGCTGGTGAATCAGATCGCCGCAGGCGAAGTCATCGAACGGGGGGCCAGCGTTGTGAAGGAATTGCTGGAGAACGCCATCGACGCCGGGGCGACGCGCATCGACGTCGCCATCGAGGAGGGCGGCGTCCAACTCATCCGCGTGACGGACAACGGCAGCGGAATCGGACGGGAAGACCTGGCGCTGGCCGTCGCCCCGCACGCGACGAGCAAGATCCGCAGCACCGAAGACCTGTTCAACATTCGCACGCTGGGCTTTCGCGGTGAGGCGCTGGCCTCGATCGCGTCGATCAGCCGCTTTCGCATCGTCAGTCGCCCGGCCGGTCAGGATGAGGCGTATGAGTACGTCGGTCGCGGCGAGCGCGGCGCGAGCGAGGCCGGCGAATCGAGCGACGCGCCATTGATCCGGTCGAGCGCCGGTCCCGTGGGAACAACGGTCGAGGTGCGGAATTTGTTTTACAACGTCCCCGCACGACGGAAGTTTCTCCGCCAGGCAGCGACGGAGATGGGCCACGTCACCGAGCAGATTGCGCGCCTGGCGCTAGCCCATCCGGCGATTGCGTTCTCCGTATCGCACAACGGTCGCTCGGCGCGAAGCCTTCCTTCGGTGAGCGACCGCCGCAGCCGCATCGGCGACTTCTACGGGCCGGAGCTGGCGTCGTGCCTGATTCCCGTTCAGCGGAGCGAGCGCGACCTGGAGATCGAGGCGCTCTTCGCGCCGCCGGCGCAGTCGCGCGCGTCCAGCAAATGGCAATATGTCTTTCTCAACGGCCGCTTCATCACCGACCGGCGCATCGCCTACGCCGTGCGCGAAGCGTTTCGCGGATTGATGGAGCACGACCGGCACGCGGTGGTGTTTCTATTTCTGCGGGCCGATCCCCGGCAGTTCGACGTGAACGTCCATCCGACGAAGCTGGAGGTTCGCTGGCGCGACGCGGGGCTGGTCCAGTCGCAGGTGCTGGCCGTGCTGCGCGAGGCCCTGCTGGCGCGCGATCTCACGCCGGCCTACTCGCTGAACCGCGCAACCGTGGATGCCGTCGGGCCGCGCGACGCCGGTTCGAGCGAACAGCAGCGCAGCGTGCGACAGGCTGTTGCCGATTATCTGCGCAGCATTGATCCCACGCAGGCCCGGATCGACTTCGCCCCGCCGCCGTCTTATGCGCTGCGCAACGTACGCCCGTCGCTCGCGCCGACGTTCGCCACACCGACGCCGCCACCACCAGCCGACCAGGTCGCGCCGACCGACCTGGTGAATCTCCCGCGCGACCCGCGGCTCCCGCCCGGTGGCGGGCCGCCGGATCGCGACGCGCCGCATTCGGCGGACGGATCAGCGGCTGCGCCGTCCGCACCGGCCGCGTTCGATGCCCCGGCCGGCTCGATCATCCAGGTTCACAATGCCTACCTCGTGGCACAAACCGACGAGGGCATCGTCATCATCGATCAGCACGCCCTCCACGAGCGCATCCTGTATGAGAAATTCCGCCAGCGGCTGCTGACCGGGCCGCTCGAATCCCAGCGGCTGCTCATCCCGCCCGTGGTTCCTGTTTCCGCTGCGCAGGCCGAAGCCGCCGAGCGACAGGGCGAACTGCTGCAAAGTCTCGGCATCGAACTGGATCGCTTCGGACCGGCCTCGCTGGCGATTCAAAGCTTCCCGATCCTCCTGTCCAATCTCGACCCCGCCGCGTTCGTGCGCGACCTGCTCGACAAACTCGCCGACTGCGGCGAGGCCACCGCGGAGACCCTCATCCACGCCGCGCTCGACATGATGGCGTGCAAGGCGGCGATCAAGGCGGGCGATGCCCTGACGCAGGAGGAAATGGTCGCCCTGCTTAGCCAGCGCGACCTCACCGAGCGGTCCAGCAACTGCCCGCACGGCCGACCGACGACCCTGCAACTCACGACGCGCGATCTCGAGCGGCAATTCAAACGGACCTAAATTGCCGGAAAAGCGGTCCGGTGCATTTTGGCACACAATACCCGCGCCTTCATGCACGCCGGGTTGTTCCCCTGCGCGAGATTCCGCCGACCGGCCGGGCGCGCTGCCGGGCGGAAACCGACCAGGCGGAGTGGCGGCGCAGACTGGTCGATGCGACAATCACCCTCGGTGCTCGCCCTCGCGCGAATGCCTCGCCGAAGTCAGGAGTCTTCACATGTCCACTGCCTCTGCCCCGCGGTGCTGTCCGAGTCGAAGATCAAGGCTGATCGTCCAGGTGTTGTTGCTGGCGGCCCTGCCCTGCACGGGCTGTGACGCATTACTGTCACTCCTGTCCGGCCCCACACCCCAGACCATCGGTCTGCAACTCGTCGCCGAAGGGCTGACCTCGCCCGTCGGGCTCGTTCACGCCGGCGACGGCTCGGGCCGCCTTTTTGTCATCGATCAGATCGGCCTCCTTCGCGTCATCGATGCCAACGGCAATCTCCTCGACACGCCGTTCCTCGATCTGCGCGACCGCATGGTCCCCGTCGGCATCGACTTCGGCGGCGGGCTCATCTTCGACGAGCGCGGCCTGCTGGGCCTGGCGTTCCACCCGAACTACGCCGCCAACGGAAAATTCTACGTCTTTTACACCGCTCCCCGCGCTTCCGACGACGTGCCGCTCACTTTCAACTCCGAAACGCACGTGTCCGAGTTCCTCGTCTCGGCGGGCAATGCGAACGTCGCCGACCCCGATTCCGAGCGCGTTCTGCTCGTCATCGGCAAGCCGCAGTTCAATCACAACGGCGGCCAGCTCGCCTTCGGACCCGACGGCTACCTCTACATTGCCGTCGGCGATGGCGGCGGGGCCAACGACGCCGGCGAGGGTCACAATGCAGACACCGGCAACGGCCAAGACCTCTCCACCCTGCTCGGAAAGATCCTGCGCATCGACGTGAACAGCGGCAACCCCTACGGCATTCCGCCGACCAATCCCTTCATCAACACGACCGGCGCGAAGCCCGAGATCTTCGCAATGGGCCTGCGAAATCCCTGGCGGTTCTCCTTCAACGCCGGCGGCGCCCAGGAGCTCTTCGTCGCCGACGTCGGGCAGAATCTCGTCGAAGAAGTCAACATCGTCACCGCGGGCGGCAACTACGGCTGGCGCGTGCGCGAAGGAACGCAATGCTTCAACCCCGACGACGCCGGCTCGCCTCCCGCCAGCTGCGCCACCACCGACGACGCCGGCCGACCGCTGCTCGATCCGATCGTCGAATACCCGCACTCCGATCCGGCCGACGGCCCGCGCGGCATCGCCGTCATCGGCGGCTACGTCTATCGCGGCCAGACCGTGCCGGGGTTGTTCGGGCGATACGTCTTCGGCGACTTCTCGCGTGATTTCGGCTCGCCCGACGGCTCGCTTTTCGTCGCACAGCGTCAGGATAATGGCACCTGGCAGATGAGCGAGTTCATGATCGACGGCGGCCGACTCGGCCGATACGTCTTCGGCATGGGTCAGGACCCCGACGGCGAGGTCTACGTCCTCACCAGCGCCAACCTCGGCCCCGTCGGCACGACCGGCCAGGTGCATCGCATCGTCCCGGCCGCGCCGTAATCGCCGCACGGGACGCCGCTGCGCCGGCGAGGTAAACTATCCGGATTCGCAATCCACCGGAGGTGCCCCATGGCCGTCGCCGTCTCGGAAAAAATTCAAACCGTCCACAATTTCGTCAACGGCCGCATGACGCCGTCGAAGGCCACGCGCTTCGGCGACGTGTTCAATCCGTCCACCGGTGACGTGATCGCTCGCGTGCCGATGTGCGACGCCGGCGAAACGGCCGCCGCTATTCAGGCGGCGCAGGATGCCTTTCCGGCGTGGCGCGATACACCCGTGGTCGAGCGTGCCCGCGTCATGTTCCGCCTCGTGCATCTGCTGGAGAAGCATGCCGAAAGCCTCGCGCGGACGGTCTCGCTGGAGCACGGCAAGACTCATGCAGAGGCTGTCGGCTCGGTGCGGCGCGGCATCGAGATGGTCGAGTACGCCTGTGGCATGCCGACTTTGACGATGGGCGATACGCTGCGGAACATCGCCGCCGACGTGGACTGCGAGACGTACGTGCACCCGCTGGGCGTCTGCGTGGGGATCACGCCGTACAACTTCCCGCTGATGGTGCCGCTGTGGATGTTCCCCATCGCCATCGCTGCGGGAAATACGTTTGTCTTGAAACCGAGCGAGAAGGTACCGCTGTCGGCCATGCGACTCGCCGAGCTTTGCGCCGAGGCCGGCCTGCCGCCGGGTGTGCTGAACGTCGTCCACGGCGACAAGACCTGCGTCGACACGCTCCTGACGCATCCGCACGTGCAGGCGATCAGCTTCGTCGGCAGCACGCCGATCGCGAAATACATCTACGAGACAGGCACGCGGCACGGCAAGCGCGTTCAGGCCAATGGCGGCGCGAAGAATCACATCCTCATCATGCCCGACGCCGATCTCGACAAGAGCGTCGCGGCGCTGGCGATCAGCGCCTTCGGCTGCGCGGGCCAGCGGTGCATGGCCGGCAGCCTCGCCGTCGCCGTCGGAAAGATCGCCGACCCGCTGGTCGAGCGGCTTCGCGCGACGGCCGAGTCGATGCGCGTGGGTCGGACGGACATCGAGAGCAGCGCGGGTAGCATAGGCGTCCCGCCTGTGAACAAGGGTGGTACGGGCGTCCCGTCTGCAAATATGGGTGGTACGGGCGTCCCGCCCGTCGACATGGGCCCCGTGACCACCCGGCCGCACCTCGAAGCCCTGCTGGCCAATATCGACAAGAGTGTTAAAGACGGGGCGAAACTGGCGCGGGACGGCCGCGGGGTGAAGGTGCCCGACGCGCCGAATGGGTTTTACCTCGGGCCGACGGTGCTGGACCACGTCGCGCCGGAGAGCTTTGCCAGTCGAACCGAGCTGTTCGGCCCGGTCTTGAGCGTCTCGCGCGTCGGCACGCTGGAGGAGGCGATCGAACTGACGAACGCCAATCCGTACGGCAACGGCGCGGTCATCTACACGCGCGACGGCCATGCGGCCCGCGAGTTCAAGCATCGCGCCGGGGCCGGCATGATCGGCATCAACGTCGGCGTGCCCGCGCCGATGGCGATGTTCCCGTTCACCGGGGCCAAGGGTTCGTTCTTCGGTGACCTGCACATCCAGGGCAAGGAAGGCATCGCGTTCTACACGCAGTCGAAGATGATTCTTTCGCGGTGGCAACCCGGCGGCACGGCAGGGGAATTCGTGACGACGCGGGGGTGAGGAGAGGCCGGAGGCTTGAGACTTGGGACTTGAGACTTGGGGCTTGGGGCTTGAGGCGTGAGCTTCAGAGTTGGATGGTTTTTCCGAGCCGCGACCGTGAGGGAGCGGTCCGCGCGCGACCGTGACGGCCGTCGCATTCGTGAGATGACCACTCCCTGACGGTCGTGGCTCGGATCAATTTCGGCGGCACGGCGGGGGAATTCGTGACGACGAGAGGATGAGCCGGTAGGATGGGTCGGCGATACTGGTTCGCCGCCAAACATAGCGGAACGGGAGAAATGGACAGGGAGAATCATGCGAACCAAACGAAAAAAGCCGGAGATCGTGCTGCGCGATGGCAAGCCGTCGGCGGTGATTTTGGATATCGACCAGTACGAAGACCTGCTCGAGCGCTTGGAAGACCTCGGCGATCTGGCGGCGCTGAAGAAAATGCGTGCCAAGCCGGCGCGGTTTAGGAAGTTTTCCGACTTCCTGAAGGAGAGCCGGTCGCGTGTATGAAGTATTGATCGAGCGCCGGGCCGAGCGCGAGATGCGGGCATTGTCACGTGCTTTGTTTAACCGTATTGCTCGCGCGATTTCTGCCCTGGGTAGCGAACCTCGTCCGCCCGGCTGTCTTGGCTCACAGTTCAACTGGAATCTGCGGACGGTTTTTTGTGAGAGACTTTCCGGCCGC
>CAZQCF010000015.1:0-90703 GCA_964592235.1 uncultured Planctomycetaceae bacterium | reverse complement strand
GGGAATTGCGTTAGTCGCACCGCCAGTTCCAGCGCCGCCGTCATTCCCAGCGCCACGGCCTCACCGTGCCGAAGGCCGTATGCCGATTCCGCCTCCAGCGCATGACCGATCGTGTGCCCGAAGTTCAGCGCCGCGCGCCCGACGCCGTTCGCGGAGGCCTCGCGCTCGTCCGCAGCGACGACGGCTGCCTTAATCTCGCAATTGCGGCGAATGAGCTGAACAAGTGCCGCGTCGTCGCGAGAGCGAATCGCGCCGGCGCGCTGCTCGTGCCAATCCAGAAACGCCTCGTCGGCGATGATTGCGTGCTTCACCGACTCGGCCAGCCCCGCGCGATAGTCCCGCTCGCTCAACGTGGCCAGGCACGACGTATCGATGCAGACCCGTGCCGGCTGGTGAAACGCGCCGATCAGGTTCTTGCCCGCGGCGTGATTGACAGCTGTCTTACCACCGACGGCCGCGTCGCAACAGGCTTCCGTGGTCGTCGGGCATTGCACAAACGGCACGCCGCGCAGCCACGTCGCCGCCACCAAGCCCGCCACGTCTCCCACGACGCCGCCGCCCAGGGCGATGATGGGTTCCTCGCGCGCGTGGCGTCCCTCGGCGAGCGCGTCATAAAGCTCGGATGCGACGGTGAGCGATTTTGAAGACTCCCCCGCAGGAATCGTCATCAACGATGCAGCTAAGCCCGCGCCGGCGAGCGACGCCAGCGCGCGATCGGCATAGAGGGGGCCGACGTTTGTATCAGTAATGAGCGTCGCACGCCGTGCGCCGGGGCAGCATGATCGCACCGTCGCGCCCAGATGATTGAGCAACCCCGCGCCGATGTGAATGGGATACGAACGCTCGCCGAGTTCAACGGTCACCGAGCTGTGAGAGGTTGCTGTCATTCGGGCGCACCGGGTGCCCGCTCGCTCGCGCTCGGGGCTGGGATTCGTCCTTCGATCTGCACTAGCGCGGCACGAAGCTCAAGGTCACGTGCACGATCGTCCAATAGAAGAAACTATCCTTGCCGACCACGACATCGAGCATCGTCGCGCTCTTTCCGAAGCCGTACACCGAAATCGCCATCAGCACGGCGATCACCGCCGCCATGCCCAGATGAAGCGTCATGAAGCCCGGCCGCGTCGTGCGCAGCCACGCCCAAACGCCCCGCGGCGGCGACTGGGGCGGATGCCGGTCGATCAGAAACAGCGCGAAGAAATACCACGCGACGAAATGCGTCAGCACCCAGATGTCAAACGCGCCCGAACCGCCCAGCAATGCCAGAACGACGACACCCAGCGAAAACAGATACACCGCGAGGATCGGCCGATGCACGCGCCAGAACCCCGCCCAGCCGCCGGGCACGCCGCGCGCCATGCGATGCAACACGAACAGCGCCACGGCGACCATTGGCAGAAACATCGACATCAAGCGCATCACGAACGGCCAGTCAGCCGGGAAGAAATTGGCGAGGATCGGATCGATGATCTCGTAACGCTTCTGCGAAATCTGCGTCGCCGCGGGCCAGAAGAGCGACGCCAGCAGGCCCAGCAGCAGCACCTGCAATACGCCCATCACGCGCCCGTGCGACGCGACCGCCTCCGGCGGCATGTCGCCATACGTCTTATAGAAGAACGCGTCATCGCGGAAGCCGTGAAACAGGAAATAGAAGTAGAACAGAAACACGGCGAAGGCGTTCTGATTTCCGCCCACCCGCCGCCACAGCAGGCACAGCACGACTGACACGCCGCACAGCCCGATGAACGCCAGACGATTCTTCCACTGGCTCATCCGCCGCGACGACACGAGAAACAGGATGGCGATGATGAAGTGCGGGATGCCCATGATCCGCATCGGCACCGTCGTCGGATTCTTGAACATGCGAAAATCGGTCGGCCGCGTCTCGCCATCAAACGGAATCCACCACTTGTCAATCGCATAAAGAATCAGGCAAACGCCAATCGCGCCCAGCGTCCAGGCGATCGCCCGCAGCCAGTAGCGCACCGTGCGAGTCTGCCAGAGTGACGCGGGCAATTCGCTCGCCGCGTCGGCCGAACCTGCCCCGGAGAAAGCTGATTGGATGCTGGCGGTGGTCATACGAACATGTCGGCAGCCGTCTGGCCAAGCCGCGAATCGGGCGAGAACGTGCCCTGAATCGTAGCAGCCTGACGAAACGGGTCAAGCCGGTGTGCGTGATCTCGACGAGCAGGCTCACCGGATAAGCAGGCGGCCATAGCGACCCTGTAGTTCGATCGTGTTGACCTCTCGCCGGTTCTCGGCGTTTCGGCGTTTTGGCGTTTCGGCGCCCAACCCTTATCATCCCGCGTTTACGAACCCCCAGTGAGATACACCATGCCCGATCTCGTTCCCGTCCATGGCGGCTTGGCCGCTCCCGTCGATCGCACCGTCCCCGCGAACCGCCTCAAGGACTTTGAGCGCGAGGCCGCGACGCTCAAGGCCGTGCCCGTCGATGACGCCGATCTGTCCAGCGTCTATCGCTTCGGCGACGGCGCACTCTCGCCGCTGACCGGACCAATGAATCACGACGCGTGGCAGCGCTGCCTCGATGAAGGCGCGATCGAACACGGCGGCAAGAAATATGCGTGGACCATCCCCATCTCGCTGCCGGTCGATAGCGATACCGCCGCGTCGCTGAAACCGGGCCAGAGAGTGCAATTGGTGAATTCGAGGGGCGCGGCCGTCGCGATCCTGACAATCGGCGATATCTTCTCCTACGACAAGCCCCGCTACCTCAAGGCCGTCTACCAGACCGAGCGCACCGATCACCCCGGCGGGCGCATGGTCTTGGGCGACAACCGCTCGATGCTGCTCGGCGGCGAGATCGAGGTCCTGCCGCAACCGAAGCACCCCGACTACGGGCAGTTTGTGCTGCGTCCTACTGAAACGCGGAAGTTGTTTGCCGAGAAGGGCTGGACGCGCGTCGTCGCCTTTCAAACGCGAAACCCGCTTCACCGCGCGCACGAATACGCACTCGTCTACGGACTGGAAACGCTCGTGCGCACCTGCGACACCGCCGGCGCGGTGCTCAACCCGCTGATCGGCGAGACCAAGGGCGACGATGTCGACGCCGCCACCCGCATGCGCACCTATCGCGCGCTGATTGACCAGAACGCCCTCGGCCAGGGCGACAGCGACGCCGCCCTATGGAAGACAAAAAGCTACACCCTTCACGACCGCGTCATCCTCCTCGGACTCGACATCAAGATGTTCTACGGCGGACCGAAGGAGGCCGTCATGCACGCCATCTACCGCCAGAACTACGGCTTCACCGACATCATCATCGGCCGTAAACACGCCGACGCGCCCTACGACGACGGTAAGGATATCTGGGACGGCCTCGCGGCGCAGCGCATCTTCGATTCGCTCGGCGGCCACCTGGCGATCAAGCCTCTCAAGGTGGGCTTCGCCGCGTTCTACGAGAGCGTCGGCCGCGTCGATCTGGTTGAGAATCACGCCGACGAGAAACCCGTCAGCATCAGCGGGCGCGAGATCCGGGAGCAGCTCCAGGCCGGCACGCTGCCCGATGCCCGCATCATGCGACCGGAAACGGCGCGGATTCTGATGGAGAAGATGAAGAAGCAGGGATGAGTCGAATCCTCGCGCTCTTCCAGCTGGGTTGAATCGCGTTTCCGACGGACTTCGGAAAATAGAAATCCTGCAACGCACTGCAGTTACGATTTACATTTGTCCATGAAAATCGCTTTCCGGCCGAACGCCCCCATGCTTGAATGGGGACCGCGGAGACGATATACTGGGTCTCGATTCGTCGCGCGATTCCGCGCAACACTTGGCCTTTCATAAGGCATTTGACTTGATACACCCCCTGCCGGTTTTCTCCGACAACGTGTTGATGCAAGAAGGAGACACCATCGTGGTCACTCGACAAGCCCCCCGCCGACTCGTCCGGTCACTTGTGTGCCTTTGGGTGCTTTGCGTCACCGCAGCGGCCTCGGCCCAGAACAGGTACTTCCCCCCGAACACGCCCTACGTCCTGCCGAATGGCGTTACCGTGCAGTCGTACGGCAATGCCTTCACACAGTTCGACCGGGACGTCACCGACAACGTGAAGGGTCTTAACGCCGGCACGATCAAGTTCGACTACAACACGTGGAACGGCGCCGGCAATCCCTCCACCGGCGGCGGCGGCGCGCTCACCGGCGGCTTCTTCATGGCCAACGGCATCACCGTCAAGCCTGACTTCACCCTGCACTGGATTCAAATCGTCGGCCGCGACACCACGACAAACGGAAGTAACGACTGGGGGTTCGGCGATCAGGCCCAGAACGGCCCCTTCCCGGATGCCGACGCCACGTCTCCGTTCTATCCGTACGAAGACCTGCTTCCCGGCGTGAACCCCAACCCCGCCCCGACGATCGGCTTCACCGATTTCCCCGCGCGGCCCTACGCATGGGGCGCGCAAACCTGGCAGGCTGAACTCGCCCTCGTCTGCACGGCCAACACGGCCGGTCAGAACGGCTTCCGCGAGGGGCGCGTCGTCGGCTCCTTCTTCTGGGGTTTCGGCGTCCAAGTGGCTCCAGCCAATGCCATCACGCGCGCCGAGCCGAGCTTGTGGGGCATCGCCACGAACGATCTGATCAACACGTTCAACACGTACTATGACGGCATGTCGCCGGATGGCCAGATGACGCCGAAGTACACCTTTGCAAACAATACAAATTGCTTCGTCCCAGAGCCGGGCACGGCCCTGTTGCTGTTCGCCGCAGCAGGGCTGGCGCTCCGGCGCCGAACGCGCCGGGCCTAATGGCCTCGCGTATTCGCTACGAGTATTCATCGCGTATCTGCCGCGCGTTCTGCACCGACTCAAACAAAAAGCCCCAGGCAATTAACTGGGGCTTTTTTTATTCGAAGCGGCGTTTTCTTGCGGAAACGACGCGTTGCGTTGCGACGAGAAACACGCCGGATCTAGTAGCAAACTCGGCGATCTACGCCGCCGGGTGCCAGCCCGCATCGACCCAAAGCGACCCGCTCACGGCGCTGTTGCGCAGCATGAACACGATCGCGTCGGCCACTTCATCCGGCCGCAGCAACCGCCTCAACTGCGTCTGCGGCAGAATCGCCTGGTCGATCAGGTCCTCGCCCAGCGCCCGGACCATCGGCGTGTCGGTGTAGCCGGGGTGGATGATGCTGCATCGCACGCCGTAGAAAATTGTCTCTTTCGCCAGCGTCGCCTGGGCGCCTTCCAGCCCCGCCTTGGCCGTCGCATACGATATCTGCCCGCGGTTGCCCGCCGACGACACCGAGCCGATCAGCACAATCGCCCCCTGCGTCCGCTCGGCCGGCTCCCACCGACCCAGCCCGCGCTTGACACGATCCTCGGCCACGCTCGCGACCGCCTCCAGGGCCCAGTAAATCGGCGCGATGAGATTCACCGCGAACACCTCTTCGATGTCCTTGCGAGGATAAATGTCCGCCCGGCCCGTCTCCTTGTTGATCTTGACCGCCAGTCGGTCGCGCGTAATCCCCGCCGCCGGCACGCACACGTGTACCGGGCCGAATCGGCGCTTCATATCGCTGTAGACACTTTGCCGAAACTCGTCGCTCGTCACGTCGCCCACGAACGGGAACATCACCTCTCTGCCCGTGTCGGCGTTGATCTTCTGCGCCGTGTCGTGCATCGCCGGGCTGCGGTCCACCGCCCCGATCGCCGCGATTCCCTGCTTGATCATCGCCTCGCACGTCGCACGACCGATGCCGCTGGCCGCGCCTGTGACGACGGCTGTCTTACCAGTCAGTTCCATACATCACCCCATTTTGTTTTTTCGAAAGCCCGCTGGGAGCTTCCGACTTCCCTGTTTCCACGATCTTCCGCGACGAATCCTCACGTCGCGGCCCCACTACAACTTCTCACTCCGCTGCGCCAGCCACTCCACCGCCTGCGGCCACAGCTCCTTCTGCGCCTTCGAGCCGACCGACAGGCCGATGTGCCCCGCCGGAAAGGTGATCGCCTTCCGATCGCGCGAGCCGACCAGGTCGTTGAACGGGGCGCTCTGCCCGCACGGCACGAGATGATCGCCCGACGCCATCAGATTCAGCACCGGGCAGGTGATGTTTTCCAGTTTCACCGGTTTATTGCCCAGCCGGAACTGACCCTGCACTAGCATGTTGTTCTGGAAGAAGTCCTTCACGAACTGGCGGAACGTCTCGCCGGCGACGGGGATGTTGTCGTTCACCCACGTCTCCATCGCGAAGAATTCCTCGAGGAACTTCTCGTCCGTCATCTTCTCGTAGAAGCCGAGGTACTTCTCGATGTAGTTCGACACCGGCTTGAGCATCCCGAACGAGCCTTGCAGCCAGTCGGGCACGGCGTTCCCGAACGTATCAATCACTTTGTCAATATCAAACCACTTCGGGTCGGTCCACACGGCCAGCAGGCTCTCGCGGTTGGACCAGTCCACCGGGGCCGCCATGAGGATGAAGTTCATCACCAGATCCTGATGCAGCGACGTGTAAATGGCGCTCATCGTGCCGCCCATGCAGTAGCCCAGCAGCGACGTCTGATCCTGACCGGTCTCTTCGCAGACGTGCTGCACGACGTTGTGCATGTACCGCTCGATGTAATGCTCGAGCGTTAGGTGCCGATCGGCGATCGTCGGCACGCCCCAGTCGATGAGGAATACATCAAAGCCGCCCTTGAGGAACTGCTGCACCACGCTCTTGTGCGGCAGCAGGTCGAGGATGTACGGCCGATTCACCAGCGCGAAGACCAGCAGCAGCGGCGTAGCATGTTTCTGCTCGACTTCCGAGCGATAGCGCCGCACCGTCAGCTTGTCCTCGCGATAGGTCACGTCGTACGGCGTCGCGCCGACTTTGACGTTCTTTGCAATCTCCATCACGCGCGGCATCGCCGCCATGCGCTGGAAGAAGCCGTCAAAATCCGGCTTGAACGAAGCCGCCTGCGGGAACATGTTCAAAAACGGATTGCTCGGAATCGTGCTCATCGTCACCTTCTTGACTCGCGCTGACGCGCGTCTCTTGACAGTTCATTAAACGGCGAAGGCCGCCAGGCGTGAGTCGTCGGCGGCCGTTCGCTTACTTGCGTCGTCGGGTCGGAGCTTTGCGAGGCCGGGCCTTGCCGGCGTCTCGGTTCGATCGGTCAGCCGCGGGTTTACCCCCGCGACCGTCTTCCACCGCTGCGACACGATGCTCCAGGTCCGACAGACGATTCAGTATCCGTGATTCGATGTTTCGAAGCGTGCCGGCCAGGTCGGTGATGTCCGTCAGGCTCGGCGACTGGCTGCCCTGGTGAAGCCGCGTCAGGAACTGGTCGAGTTGCTGCTTGAAAGCCAGCGACTGATCCATCGACTGCTTCATCATCGAGAGGAACTGCTCGGAGCGCATGAAATCGTCGCAGTACTTCGCGAGCGAGTCGAGGAACATGCGCTGCATCTGCTTCACGGCGTCGGCCGAGGCCGTGCCGGGCGAGGGCGGGGCCTGCGGCGCGCCGAGTCCCACGCGAGCGAAATAATCGCCCCAGAATTGCGTGAACGGGTCGGCGTTCGCCCCTTGATCGGTTGTGCTTGCCATCGTTTGTTTCCTTCCATCGCGCGGCGGCAATCGCAATCTTACCGCGCGGGAGCATGAAAAAGGCCACGGGGCGATGATTCGCGCCCGTGGCCTTCTCGATTAGCACCGGCATGGGTGGAGTGGGGTCGTGTGCGCCGCGACGTTCATCAAGGTGTGCGTCAAAGTTTCGCGGCGGTGGTGCAAATAATGCCGGTGGTTCATCACGCTTGTGCTTCGCGAACGGCCAGGGGCCTGCATTCATCCGGGGATCAACCCGAACTTAGCGGCCGGCCTTGGGCGCCGCGAAAGCGTTATTCACAAAACCCGTCAGGTTCTCGATCATCTTCGTGTTGAACGCCGCGGCCGAGTCCACGCTCGACTTCATTGTGTTGAACGTCGCGTTCCACATCTCGCGCGTCTGGGCGAAGGCGTCCTTGTTCTTCGCGTTCGGGTCGAACGTGCTGAAGGTCTTCTTCAGCATCTCGATGCCGGCCTTGCAGTTCGCCTCGAACATCTCCGTCGCCTGCTCCGCGTTCTTGCGAATCAGGTTGATCGACTCGATGGCCGTCTCCTGGACCCGCGTCCGCGTCTCGTCCATGTTGACGGTCTCGTTCTTGCCGAAGCAGTCGCTGACCGACTTCATCGCCTCCTGGCCGAACCGCAGGCTCGTCTCCATCGCGTTGCGGAACGAGTCCGAAGCCGCCTTGAAGTTCGCCGTGAACGCATCCGTCTTTGCGCCGTTGCTCTCAACTGTTGCCGTCTGGGTCATGATGTCCTCGCAATCGTGTTAATCGGGGTCCGTTGTGTTTTCCGTCCTGATGATGCCAAAGTATATCGGCCAATTAACGCCGTGGCAAGAGTTTTTTGTGCAATTGCAAAAGATTCTTGTAGTCGCCATAATTGATTAATCTACAATAGTTTATGGATTGACTGGCGAACGGATGGCTGCGAACGCTACACAGAATTTTGCGAATGCGTTATTTGATCCGCTGCCCCGGACCGATCAAACTGACGCCGCGAGCCAGGCTCCCGGAGGACCTCATGACCGCCCCATCCGAGCTACAGCGATACGAAATCCGAAAATACCCCAATCGCCGATTCTACGACGTGACCCGAAGCCGGCACGTCACGCTTGATGATCTGTACGAACTGGTCAAGATCGGCCACGAAATCGTCGTCACGGATTCCAAGACAGGGACGGACATCACCAACGTCGTGCTCACGCAGATCATTCTCGAGCACGATCCGCCCAAGCTCGACCTCTTTCCGGCGAGCCTGCTCCACCAGGCGATTCAGGCCAATCAGCAGATGGTGCGGCGTTTCGTTGACGAGTACTTCGCACAAGCCGTCAACGCCTTCGCGGAGTCGCGAAACCGGTTTGACGAGTTCCTTCGGCGATCGGGTTTCTCGGCGCTGCAGCCCATGGCGCCGTTTGACTGGGTGCGCATGCTCTTCCCCGGCATGACCGGCGGCACGCCGTCCGCCCCGCAAACGGCCCCCCCGCCTGCACCACCACCTGCTCACCAGCACGCGCTGAACTCACCGTCGACCGGCGTCGCGGAGCGCGCCGATACCCCGTCGCTTCGTGACGAGGTGGAGGCCCTGCGCGCCGAGCTGGCGGCGATGCGAAAGTCCGCCAAGCCGCGAAAGTCCACCGGAAAGCCCAGAAAGTAATCGGGCGCGATGTGTCCGATCGCCTGCGCGATCGGCTCTTTGAGACACCTGTATCATCGGCGCGAGCGGCGGCTCACCAATCCCATCGCACCGACGGCCAACAGCGCCAGCGACGACGGCTCGGGTACGCGCAGGTACCGCGCATCCGACCCGAACTCCACGATGCTTTGGTTGGCAACCGAGCCGAGCTGCGCATCGGTCAGCGGCGCGGACAATGTCAGACCATACAGGATCGAGTTGCTGACCGCGCGCTGCGCGGCCGGAATGTTCAACAGCGGCGGGCTGGCCGCGATGCCGCCGAACGGCCCGCCTACGTTTGCCGCTCCGCCGCCGAACTGCGTCAGGCCCTGGTTGCCGCTACTCGTGCTGATCACGCGCAGAAAGGCGTTCAACAAGTCACCGCCGCCCGAGTTCGTCCACGCCCATTCCACCGCGACGCTGTCTCCCTCGCCCAGCGCGCTCCATTGCCCCAGTCCCACCGAACCAGGCCCGATCACGGCCGTGTCGCCGCTGACGATCGTCAAGCCTTGCGGCAGGTTGAACCCCAGCGACACCAGCAGCGAATCGGCCGTGTCGAATCCCGCCGGCAGGCCCGTGCTCGTGTTCTCCAGCAACACCGCCATCAGTGCGCCGTTCGTCGTGAAGGTCGCGCGCGCCGCCAGCCCATTCAGCGGCGCGTTGTTGTTACCGCCGCCGTCGACCGTGTAGTTCACTGTTATCATGGATCCCGGCGCGGCGCCAGGGACGGCCCATGCGAACAGAATCACTGCGCAAATCGATATTCGATTCATCTCATCCCCCGCTTGATTTCCCCCGCGAGCCTCGAATCAGGCCGACTCGATTCTCGCGCCCCATAACGAAAGCGCCTGCCCCCCCGGCAGGATCGAACAATTCAACCTAACATGGGTTCGGCGCGCGGCCAGTCGAATCCCACTTTTTTTCACGTCCCAAATCGCCGTGCGATGCCGAACCCCGATAAGGTCCCCGCACGCTGCGGTTAACACCGTGCCTGCGACGTGTTAGAATCCCCTGCCGATAAGTCTCAACCGCATGCGGGAGTTCGTCGGAAATGGCCGGCCATAGTAAGTGGAACAATATCAAGCGCAAGAAGGGCGTGATCGACGCGCGGCGCGGTCGTCTTTGGAGCAAGCTCGCTCGCAACCTGATCGTCGCCGCAAAGCACGGCGGAGGCGATCCGGCGGCCAACCTGTCGCTGCGCTACGCAATCGACAAGGCCAAAGAGGCCAATATGCCGGCCGACACGATCGAAAAGGCAATCAAGAAGGGCACGGGCGAGCTGGAAGCGGCCGAATATGTGCCCGTCGTGTACGAGGGATACGGGCCCAGTGGGGTCGCGTTTATTGTAGACGGGCTGACGGATAATCCGCATCGCACGGCGCCGGAGATCAAGAAGATCTTCGAACGCGGCGGCGGAAATCTTGGCGCCACCAATTGCGTCAGTTGGAACTTCGCCATCAAGGGCGTCTTCACGATCAACGAATCCGACACGACCGAAGACGCGCTGATGGAAATCGCACTCGACGCCGGCGCGGACGACGTGAAGCTCGAAGGCGGCCTGTTTGAAGTCACCTGCGAGGCGACGGCCTACGACGCGGTCAAGAAGGCGCTCGAGGCCGCGAAACTCCCGCTGCAAAGCGCCGAGATCACCAAACGCCCCGGCAGTACGATCTCGGTCGACGCCGAAGTCGGCCAGAAGATCATCCAGTTGATCGAAATGTTCGAGGAACACGACGACGTGCAGAACGTCTACACGAACTTCGACATGTCCGACGAAACCATGGCAAAGCTCAACGCGTGAGCCGGCCCTCTTCCATCTCCGTGGTTGTTCCGACCTTTCGCGAAGCCCCGAACATCCCCGTTCTCGCGGAGCGCCTCTTCGCCGCGCTAGACGCCGCCGGGCTGACCGGAGAGCTTGTCTTCGTAGACGACAACAGTCAGGACGGCACCGACGCCGCCGTGCAGGCGCTCGCCGCGACTCATCCGGTGCGGCTCATTGTCCGAACGACCGAGCGCGGCCTCTCGTCGGCCGTGCTCGCCGGTTTCGCCGACGCGAAGCACGACGTGCTGGTCTGCATGGATGCCGACCTGTCGCACCCGCCCGAGTCCGTGCCCACGTTGCTCCAACCATTGCTCCGCGGCGAAGCGGACTTCGTCATCGGCTCGCGCTACGTCGCCGGTGGCAGGACCGATGACGACTGGGGTCTGTTTCGGTGGCTCAACTCCAAGGTCGCCACGCTCCTGGCCCGGCCTCTCACGACCGTGCGCGATCCGTTGGCGGGGTTCTTCTGCCTGAACCGCGCGACGCTCGAGCGCGCCCGCGCCGCCGGGCTGAATCCGATCGGCTACAAGATCGGGCTGGAGATTCTCATCAAGGCGCGCTGCGACCGCGTCGCCGAGGTCCCGATTGATTTCGCCGATCGTCTTCATGGCAAGAGCAAACTCACCATGAGGCAGCAGATCGAATACCTGCGCCACCTTGCTCGGCTCTATCGCTTCCGCTGGCCCATCGCGTGGCCCGCCGCACTCGTCTTGTGCGTAGCGGCACTGGCGCTGGCTGTGAAATGGGCTGCTGGACAGTTTCGCGGCGCGCCGATGTAATCTTATGTCGAGCATAAGCTTAAAAAACACTTGGGGAAATTCGGGGTGGCGTCTACAATCCTCGCCGACGTTCAATCAGACACTCGCGGGACTTGCGTCCCGATGGTGACGGTTCGAGCCAAGGCTCCGGTGCCCCGCGTGTTTCCCCCCAGCACGCAACCGGACCTTGGCTCCTTTTTTGTCAACGGCCTCGCTTCGCGCCTCGCGCACGACGCAACCGCCGTCCTGGGGAATCACTCGTGACCGCCGCTGCCACCTCGGGCGCTACGCCCCTCTCCATCCGACCCGATCCGCGACGACTCGCTCCCGATGAATTCGTCCGCCAAGCCGCCTCCCTGCGCCGACCGCTCATCGTCGCGCACGTCACCCCAGACGCCGACTCGCTTGGCGCTTCACTCGGTCTAGCATCCATCCTGCGCCATGCCGGCGTCGACGCTCACGTCGGGCTGCCGGCCGGTTGCGTCGCGAAACGGCTGGAGTTCCTCCTGCAACTCGCGCCGGACGTGCCGCGCATTGTCGACCTGTCGCCCAACCACGGCCTGGACGCCCTCGTCGTCGTCGATACGGCCAACGAAAAGCGCATCAACTTCCCCGCGGGCATCATCGAAGGATTCTCCCGCTCCTTCGCCATTGACCACCACATCACCAACACCGACTTCTGCTCGGCGAACTGGGTCGATCCCCATGCCGCCAGCACCTGCGAGATGATCGCCATCCTCGCGGCCCAGGCCGGCTGGACGCTCTCCCAGGCCTCCGCCTCGCTTCTTTACGCCGGCATTCACGGCGACACGGCGGGGTTCAGCCTCCCCTCCACCAACGCCGATTCGCTGCACGTCGCAGCCGATCTCGTCCGCGCCGGCGCCGATGTCTCCCACATCGGCGAGCAGCTTTGCCGATCCCAGCATCGCGCCGATTTTGAACTTCTCCGCCGCGTCTACGATCACACTACGATTGTAGAAAATGGACGCATCGCCTACTCCTTCCTCACTCACGCCGACATCGTCGAAACCGGCTGCAAGGCCGACGACATCGACGACCAAGTCAGCATCCCCCGCGCTCTGCGCGGCGTGCAGATCGCCATGCTCTTCTCCGAAGGCGAACCGGGCGTCGTGCGCGTCAACCTCCGCGGTGAGGGCAAAATCACCATCGTGGAGGTCGCACAGCGCTTCGGCGGCGGCGGGCATCCCCAGTCCGCCGGCGTCCGCATGCGCAACCGCCCTATGCAGGAAGTCATTGATACGCTGATCGGCGCCGCCGTCGAACACTTGAACAGCCTCGACAAGGCTGGCGCCGCTGCGGTTTAATACCCGGTCGAATACCTTTTCAACGCGAGGCCTCCCGTGAGCATCGAACGCGTCGCCGTCATCGGACTCGATTGTGCCGAACCCTCCCTCGTCTTCGACCAGTGGGCCGAGCTTCTTCCGAACCTCACCGCCCTGCGAAAACGCGGCGCCTTCGGCAACCTCACCAGTTGCATGCCGCCCATCACCGTCCCGGCATGGAGCTGCATGGCCGCTTCAAAGGACCCCGGCACGCTCGGCATCTACGGTTTTCGCAATCGCAGGGACCACTCCTACGACGGCCTCTCCATTGCCATGTCCATGCAGGTCAAGGAGCCGCGCATCTGGGACCTGCTCACGGCGGCGGGCGAGCCGTCGATCATCGTCGGCGTCCCCGGCACGTTCCCGATCCTCAAGCCGATTCAGGGGCAGATGGTCACCTGTTTCCTCACGCCGAACCCGGCCGACGCGCTGGGCAGCGAGGACCCGATCAAGCAATACACCCACCCGCCCGCGCTGAAACACACGATCAAGGACCTCGTCGGCGAATACATCGTGGACGTGAAGGGCTTCCGCACCGACGACAAGCCCTGGCTGCTCGAACAGATTTACCAGATGACCGACCGACGGTTCAAAGTTGTGCAACACCTCGCGACCACGCAGCCATGGAAGCTGCTTTGGATGGTCGAGATGGGAACCGACCGCATCCATCACGGCTTCTGGCAATACTTAGATAAGAAGCACCATCGCTACGTGCCGGGCAACCCGATGGAAAACGCCATTCGGGACTATTACATCCACCTCGACCGGCTGGTCGGCGATTTGATCGCCGCGTGCGACCCGACCAGGACGGCGTTTCTCGTCGTCAGCGATCACGGCGCGAAGCGCATGGACGGCGGCATCTGCTTCAACGATTGGCTGATCCGCGAAGGCTACATGGCCCTGAAGCAGCCGCCGGCCGGCCCGAGCAAGTTCGACATCAAGAACGTCGACTGGTCGCGCACGCGCGCCTGGGGCGAGGGCGGGTATTACGGCCGCTGCTTCTTCAACATTCGCGGGCGCGAGCCGCAGGGCATCGTGCCGCCGGAGCAGGCCGAGGCGCTGGCCGATGAGTTAATTCAGAAACTGGAGGCGCTCCCCGATCACGAGGGCCGAATGATCGGTACAAAAGTCTATAAACCGGCGGACATCTATCGCAAGGTCAACGGCGTCGCGCCGGACCTGATCGTGATTTTTGGCGATCTGCACTGGCGGTCCGTGGGCACCGTCGGCAACGAGAGTATTTATACATTCAGCAACGACACCGGCCCGGACGACGCCAACCACGCGCAGGAAGGCATGTACATCCTCGCCACGCCGCAGGGCGGCCCGGCCGTCGCCCCCGGCCGCAAAGACGGACCGACGCTGTACGACATCGCGCCGACGATTCTGAAAATGCTCAATCGCCCCATCCCCGGTGACATGATCGGCAGGCCGCTCGTGTGACCCCCGTCCCTCATCCCTGCTTCGCAAGGGATGGGGTACGCATGCCATGACCGCGGCATCATGACATGGCCGCGGCCGGGTAGCACGATTTTGGCAAAGTGACATGATCTCGGCATGGTGGCAAAACCGCGACCGGGTGGCATGGCCGCGATCTTTGGCGGCCGTGCTTCGGACAACACAGCTACGGCCCCGCGCTCCACGTCACGGTCAACCGCGCGTCCAACCGATCCGGCCGACCCGCGGCGCGCTCGAATCGCAACACGTCCACTCGCCCCAGGAGCATCGCCAGTCGATCCAGCGCCAGGATCGGATCAAAATCGCGCAAGTCCGGCGGTTCGGCCGGTGCGACAGGAATGCGCAATCGCTTCGGCTCGCCGCGTCGCAGTACGTCCAGCTCGAACGTGGTCGCGTCGCCGCGCTGCTGATAGCGCCGCGCGACTTCCTGCGCCGCCCCCTGCTCCGGCAACGCTGCGCCGTTGACTGCCACAATCACGTCACCATATTCCAGATGCGGCCGTGCGGGCGAGGTCAACTGAAGATCTCGCACGATCGCCCGCCCCGGCGTTTGCGGATCGTTCGCCAGCGCCACGCCAAACTGATTGATTCGCGAAAACTGCCCGCCAGCCCACGCCTTCCACCAAGCCGGCTGCGTCATCTCCGGCCGTTGCGAACGCATGTAGCCCAGCCATGACTCGACCAGGCGGGCCGTCGCCGCGCCGCGCACTTCGAGCCGCTCCGTCAGATTCGACGCGTCGCCTTTCCGATCGCCCGGCCCGCGACGCAGCGCGTCAATCAATTGCTTGGCACCCTCCACCGACGTCGACAGCACCAGTCGCTGATCGACCGCCGCCCAGGCTACCTGCATCCGCTCCAGCGACGGCGTCTCGAAACGCCGCGCCAGGATCGGACCGAGCGCGACATGATGCACTTCCGCCCCGCCGTGTCGCGTCTGCTGCACCGCGCCGGCCTTGATCGGGTCCTTCGAATCGGCGAACGACGCGAACATCATCACGAACAGACTCACCAGGCGATCCAATTGGCGCATGTGCTCGGCCGGCGCCCGCGAATCCACCACTGCCGACGCCACCGGCAGTTCGACCACGCCGCCCCCCGCCGCCTCGTGACTTAATACAATAGTATAATTCGGCCCGACGAGGTTCAACAGCCGATCCTCGCCTTCGCCCGGTTCCAGCAACACCGTCACCACGAGCGACGCCAGCCGGTCAAAGAGCGTCGTGGGCTGGCTTGTCGCCGAGGTGTCCCCGTCCCAATCGTGGCGAAACGACCAGGTCATCAGCGTCGCGTCTTTCGGAAGCGACCATTCCGGCGCATCCAGCGGCTTCGTCCGCGTCGTCGGCCGCACCAACTGGCCGTGCCATTCCGAGGCGATTCCCTCGGCGGTCACATCAAACCCGACCATCAGGCGGTTGCAACCTGCCACCGTCGGCTCGTCCTCGGCCCATTGACCATACAACAAGCCCGCGAACGGGCGAGACAGCCTCGTTCGCAGTGACGCGAACTCCGACCGCGCCGCCAAATGCGGCCCGCGACGGCCGGCCATCAGCAGCACCGTGCGCCCCCACAGCCCATCGCCATCCTCCGCGGGTCCCAGCGCGATCGTCGAACCGCGTAGCGCCAACCGCAGTCCGCCGCGCAGGCGATAGCACCGCACGTCACCTTCCTCAAACGATCGCTGCGCTGACCACTGACGAAGCAGCGCCGGCACGTCCGCATCGCCTCCCAGTTGACCGAGCAGCACCCCCTGCTGCCACCGCGATGAATCCGTCGCCATCAACGCCATGCGCCGCGCGAAAAGCTGATTCACCACTTCATCCTGACCCAGCCCGAGCGACTCCTGCGCACGTTGCGCCCACGGCCGCGTCGTCGCGCCCGGCTGATCGCGCTCGCTCAAGTCCAGCACCAGCTTCCAGATGCCCATGCGGCGAAAGTGCTCGCGCACCGATGCCAGGTCCGACAGCTCGGCGTAGAACCGTGCCTCGCCGGGAACCAGCCGCGCCCAGTCCTCGCGCGCAGGCGGCGCGGACGTTGACTGCGCAATCAAGGCCGATGGTTCAACCACCGACGCGATCACAAGCCAAAATGTAATGTGAAGAACAAACGCTCGAATGGATGCACGCTCGATTTGGTGAGGGCTTACCGAGCCGAGTCGGGCGAACCCGCGCCGGCTCAAAAGCGAACGATGTCGTCGGATTCCGGCTCCGGATTCATCGGCGCCATCATCTCATTGATCGGCTGCATCAGCAGGTCCAGAACGGACAATTCCGCCTGATCCGTAACCGCCTTGTCGCCCGCGCGCGGCCGTTGCGAAGATATTCCGTCCCGCGCCCGGCCCACGCCCAGTTCGATCATCTGATTCAGCGATCGCGCCGCCCGCTGCGTGTCCGCCACGGCCGACAACGCCGGATCGACCACGCCCGACACGCCGGCGGCATCCACCGCAACCGAGTCACCGGCCACCAGCGTCGGTTGCGTACTGACCTCTTCGGGTGCGGGCAGCAGCCACACCGCCAGCAGCACCAAGGCCGCAACCGCAGGCAGCGCCGCCCGCGAAGCCCACTGCCGAACGCGCCACGAACCGCTCCGACGCGGCAACACCGCGACCGGCTGCTCGGCCACGCGAGGCAATTGCGCGATCACGCGCTGCGCGAATCCGCTCGCCAGCGTCGGCTCGCTTTGATCCCTTGCGATCACGTCCCCGGCGGCGCGAAGCGTCTCGACCTGGTGCTGACACTCGGGGCACTGCAACAGGTGGGCGTGCACCTCGGCCGTCAGGCTCGGCGACAAGTCGCCGTCCAGAAACGCGTTCTGCAACTGCTGGACATTCCGGCACGTAATCATGGTTCCGCCTTCAACGCTCAACTCGCCTCAAACCGCAACACCGACCAGTCTTCCGCCATCGAGTCAGCAAGCATTTCCTTCAGCCGGTTCCGCGCCCGATGCAGGTGGCTCTTCACCGTCGCCGCGGGCATCTCGAGCACCTCGCCGATCTCCTGACAGCTCAACGACTCCCGGTAGAACAGTAATACCGCCGCGCGCTGCTGCGGTGTCAGTTGATCCACGGAATTCCAGATTCTTTCTTTCAGCCGCCGAGCCTCGTCGCTGTTCGCCACGCGGTCGGCCACATCCTCCACGTCTCGCCCGGTATCCGCGGACGACACGTTTCCAAAATCGAGGTCCGGCGTTACATCCCGCCGCTTGCGAATCCCGTTCAGGCACAACCGGTAACCGATCGTGAACAGCCACGTGCTGAACCGGTACGCATTGTTAAAGCTGCCCAGCGCCGAGAACGCTCGCAGGAACGTCTCCTGACAGACCTCTTCGGCCTCGTGCGTGTTCCGCACCATGCGCCAGACAAACGCGAATAGCCGATCCTGATGCAGGGCGATCAGCTCGTGCGAACTAGCGGCGCACCCCCGTTGCGCGCGCTCGATCAACTCGCGCTCGCGGGCAGGACTGCTCCGTTCGTCGCATGGCCGGTTGGCTACCATGTCTTCTCTCATAGTATACTTTTCGCCCATCGGACGGTGGCACCTTTGACGGGTGTTTGCGAGGCGCCGGAGGTTCTCATAAGATTCTATCGTGTCAAAAGATAGTTCCAAGTCAAAGAAGCCGGAAACTCCCCGCCTGACCAATAAGAAGGCCCGGATGAATTTCGAGGTCCTGGAGCGGGTCGAGGCCGGGATCGCTCTTAAAGGCACCGAGGTCAAGGCCTTACGCGCCGGGGACGCCAGCATCGCCGAGGCCCACGCCCGGATCGACGCCGGCCAGGTCATGCTCATCAATTTTCAGATACAGCCCTATAAACAGGGCAACCAGTTCAATCACGACCCCAAGCGCCCCAAGCGACTGCTGCTGCACAAGCGGGAGATCAAGAAACTCCTCGCGCGCGTCACCATCAAGGGGCAGACGCTGATCCCGTTGAGTGTCTATTTCAATAACCGCGGCCTGGCCAAAGTCGAGCTGGCCCTGGCGCGCGGCAAGGTCACGCGCGACAAACGTCAGGATGAACGAAAGAAGCAGGACGTGAAAGACATCGCCCGCGCCACGCGCCGCGGCGGACTCTAGGCGATCTCAAACAACGTGCCTTAGGCCGACTTGAGCGGCGTCGTGCTGATCTGCTCCAGCCCGTCGATCACAATCTGCGGCTGGCTTTCGGCCAGATGCATGCGGCCGGCAAAATAAAGATAGTTCAACTTCCCATCGCCGACGAACTCCCGCTCAACGAATGCGCCGATTGCATGGGCACGGGGAGGAAAGACGGCCGACAGCGCCTGCTGCGGACCGCCCAATTGCAATAGCATTGACCCGTCGGCCAGGTGATACGCCCGCGCCGCCTCGGCGAAGAGGATCGCGTGGGCATTGGCCCGGGCGCGCTCGAGGATGTCGTCATAATGCGAGCGCGCGCCGAGGATCTCCTCCCCCAGATGCCGCGCGATGCGAAATCCGTTGACCTGCCCGGCGCGCATTTCCCAATAGCGCTTCAACGCGCCGTAATGCGCCGCGCTGCCCAGCTCGCTCCAGATGCCCGCGCCTTCGAATCGCGCCCACAACTCGGCGGATTGAAGCGCGTGGTGGTGCTGCAGCGAATGCCCATACTTCTGAAAATACGGACTGAATCCCTCGCGCACCATCCGCTCGTTCAGGTGTTCGCCGCGCACAAACACGTGCGCCAGCCGCTTGCCGCTGTTCGACACGGGCGGCGCGTCGGGATACGACTCAATTTGTACCTCTTCCACCCCTTTGAAGACCACTTCGCGCAGCCAGCGCAGGGTCCGTCGCCCCGCCGCCGTCGCCGGTTGACTGCCCCCGGCACGGGCGCGCGGCGGATGCACATCCATCAGGCGAACCAACGCCGCCTGACCGTCGATATCGAGCCGTAACGTGTCGCTGTCCAGCACGGCTGTCAGCGCGCACGATCTCCGCAGGGACATGACCCGCTCCGTACTGCTAAACCGGAGAAACTCGCCTGCCTGTCGGTTTCGCGATGCCCAGCCCGGAGCGTAGCAAATTCGCCTCGCCAATTCAAGGAATTGCCGCGCCGGGAAGTGCGAAAAACCCACACAGGGCCGCACGAATCAATCATCCGCACGGCTTCTGCGAATCGACTGCCGGGCATGGAGGAATCACCCCAGCCATGCCGATATTTCCAGTAGTGAAAAGCGCTTCCGCGCGACGGGTCCGCGCGCGATCTGTGGACTTACAACCGCTCTTAACCCTTTGGGGATCGACCGCCCGTGACACTCACCGATTCGCATCGCCAAACGCTTCGCAACTGCCGGCTCATTGCGGCGCTGGTCTTCTGCACCATCGCGTGGGTCGCCATCCTCACCTTTGACCCGGCCGACTGGCCCAATGCCGCCGTCTGGCCCCATGCCGAGCCGGTCCACAACGGATGCGGCCGCATCGGCGCGTGGATCGCCTTTCAAGCATTTCATTATCTTGGCGAGGGCGTCTATCCGTTGATCGCGTTCCTCTCGCTGGCCGCGGGATGGCGGCTGTCGCGCCGCGAGGTGACGGGCTGGAAGCTCCGCGCGGCCGGGCTGGGTGTGCTGGTCGCGGCCACCGCGTCGTGGGCCGCCATGTTCCGCGGGAACAACGCCGACGCGCTGGTCGAAGGCCCCGGCGGCATCCTCGGGATCGCGGTTGCCACCACGCTGACACGCGGGCTGTCGCAGTTCGGCGCGGGCCTCGTCCTGCTCGCTGCGACGGTGATCGGTCTGCTGCTCACCGTGGAAGACCTGCTCCGCCGATTGCCCCGCGCCGTGGGTCTATTGCGCGGGCAATTCAATCGATTTGGAGATGCCGTGCGATCTGCCGCGCCCGCACGCGGCCGCCTCACGCCGGTCATGATGGGCGCGGGCAATTCGGCGACCCTCGCGCTGCCCGACGCGCCGCGCAAGCGCAAGCTCGCCGCCGCGCCGGCCACCGAACACGCCGACTCCAACAAACCCGCCGACGACGCAGCCAACCCGGAAACCGAAGTCGTCGTCGCCGAACCGGTTGCCGAAGACTCCATCGACGTGGACGCCGAATTGAGCGCCGAGGCCGATGCGCCGTCGAAGCTCAAGGCCCCCGAGCGCGAACTGATCATCAAGATGCTCGGGCGCGACCGCGTCGAAGGCAAAGTCCCCAAGAGCGCGTGGCCGACGGAACTGGGCGACTACGTACTGCCGCCGCTGTCGCTGTGTCGCGATCCCGAGTCGCGCTTCACCGCCGGGCAAGAGGGCGTCGTGCGCGAGAAGGCGGCGATCCTCGAACGCACGCTCGCCGAGTTTCGCATCGAGGTGAAGGTCGTCGAGATCGACACCGGCCCGGTCATCACCATGTTCGAGCTGGAGCTGTCGGCCGGCACGAAGGTCAGCCAGATTCAATCGCTGGCCAACGACATCGCCCGCGCGCTGAAGGCCCCGGCCGTGCGCGTCGTCGCGCCGATCCCCGGAAAAAACACCATCGGGATCGAAGTGCCCAACACCGAGAAGGAGAAGGTGCGGCTGAAAGAACTCATCATGCTCGGCGGCGTGAAGCCGACCAAGATGGCGTTGCCCGTGTTCATCGGCAAGAACGCCAGCGGCGACCCGCTCATCGTTGACATCGCCACGATGCCGCACATGCTCGTCGCCGGCACAACCGGCAGCGGCAAGAGCGTCGCCATCAACACGCTGGTCATGTCGATCCTCATGACCCAGCGGCCCGATCATGTGAAGCTGATCCTCGTCGATCCGAAGATGGTCGAGTTGTCGGTCTTCAAAGAGATCCCGCACCTGATGTGCCCGATCGTCACCGACATGCAGCGCGCCGAGATGATCCTCGAATGGGCGACGCAAAAGATGGACGAGCGCTATGAACTGCTCGCCGAGGCCGGCGTCCGCGATATCGGCAGCTTCAACAAGCTCGGCAAGGAGGAGGTTTACAACCGCTTCCAGCCGACCAGCGACGAGGAGCGCCGCCAGATTCCCACGCACCTGCCCTACATCGTCATCATCATCGACGAGCTAGCCGATCTGATGATGACCGCCGGCAAGGAAGTTGAGTATCACCTGTCGCGCCTGGCGCAGAAGAGCCGCGCCGTCGGCGTGCATCTCATCGTCGCGACGCAGCGGCCGCAGGCGAACGTCGTGACCGGCCTCATCAAGAGCAACCTGCCCTGTCGCATGTCATTCCGCGTGTCGTCGCGCATGGACTCGCGCATCGTGCTCGATCAGAACGGCGCCGAGGTGCTGATGGGCGAGGGCGACATGCTCTTCCTGCCACCGGGGTCATCGAAACTGGTTCGCGCGCAGGGAACGTACATCGAAGACGACGAACTTCGCGCCGTGTTGAAAGACCTCGCGGCCAAGGCGCAGCCGCAATTCCATCACGAGCTGGTCCGATTGAAGCCGACCGGCGGCGAGGGCGAAGGCGAGCGCGATCCGCTCTTTGATCGCGCCGTGGACATCATCGTGGAGACCAGCCGCGGCAGCGTGAGCCTGTTGCAGCGCCGGCTGGAGGTCGGCTATTCGCGCGCGAGCCGATTGATCGATCAGATGGCGGCCGCAGGAATCGTCGGCGAATACAAGGGCAGCCAGGCGCGCGAAGTGCTGCTTTCACAAAAAGAGTGGGACCAGATCAAGAAGCATCGCGATCACGAGGTCGAGTCGGGCGAGTTCCGCGGCGACTTGAACGCGGCGGATGACGATCAATTCGGCACGGCCGATCTCGATGACGACAACGACGTGCCCGATCTGATCGACGAGCAGGCCGACCTGCGGGATTGACCGCCGCGATCTCTTTGCAACGAATTTCCAAGTCACGACAGCCCTGCCCATGATGATGCGAAGCATCGCGAAGGGGCAGCGAAGCGGGTTCCCGGCGTCGGCGAATTCAAACCCGTTTCTCATGCGCGCGGCTCGGTCCAGGCACGACGGGCACAAAGTCCCCCGCTTGACGCATCGGCCGTGCCCCGCGACAATTCCACCCAAACACAACGGACGTAACAAAGAGACCTCGTCAGACAACGGAGGATGACCATGTTTGGACTTTTTGGTGGCGGCGGCGGCGGATTGGGCGGTTTCTTCCCGATTTACATCGTCTTTTTCATGATTAACTTCGTGATCAAGCTGATCTCCGGCGACCTCGCCGAGCTGTTCCCGACTGACACGCCGATGTGATGCGGTGGGTGCGCATGGCATCCGAGCGCGCGTTTATCTAGCGCCGCAGGGTGGGCCCCCTCCGCCTGAATCCCAAGCGCCATCCATTGTTTGCCAAGGCGTCAGCCGTGCGCCGCGATTGCATTCCGCCGCATGACTGCGGCGGCTCGGACCATTTCGCCGTGATGCCATGGCTGATGCATCGCCGGCGATTGTCGCTGAATCACGCCGCGTTGTCCGAAGCGGCAATGAGATCGTAGAGCGACTGGGCGTCGGGGGCGTCGAGCAGCTTCTGAAGAAGTGACGCGCTGGTGACCATTCGACTCAACCGCGCCAGCGCCTGGATGTGCTGGCTCGTCGCATTCGACGGGCTGACCAGCAGCGCGATCAAGTTGACGGGCTTCCCATCAATCGCCGCGAAGTCGATCGGCTGCGCCGTGCGGCCCAGCGCGATGATCAGCCCCTTCACCGCGTCGGTCTTGGCGTGCGGAATGGCAAAGCCCAGGCCGATGCCGGTCGTGCGCTGATTCTCCCGCTCCATGACGGCGGCCAGCAGCGTCTCGCGCGACTCGGTGACGCCGCCCTGCACGAGCACATCAACCATCTCGGCGATGGCAGACTTTTTATCTTTCGCGACAAGGGGAACTTTGATCAGGGCCGGCGTGAGGTGTTCGGTGAGTTTCATGCTCGCTTCCCGCGGTTAAAGCGTCGCACTCTACCACGAGACCGCGCGCGGGACAAACCCATGCAATCCCTGAACAAACCAGCAGGAACTTTCCGGGCACGCACCCCGCCCTCATCTGGTTGATCGGCCGGCCGTTCGCCGTCGCGCGAGATAAGTGGAATGCGAAATCGGATCAGGGCGCGAGCAGCGCATCGACAAATCCCGCGACGTCCCGACCGTCAGCCACGTCGGAATCATCCACGTCGGCCGCGCAGATGCGCCGCGGGTCGGTGTCGGCGCCGAGCAGCACCTGAACAAAGCCGGGGATGTCGTCCACCGTGACGCTGCGGCTGCCGTTCACGTCGCCCTTCAGCTCGATGTTCATCGCGCCGTTGGCGGCGGCGGGGTTGCCGCAGGGGTAATCCGGGTTCGGATCGATTTTGCAGTCGGGCCAGATCGGCGGCGGGTAGGCGGCCATCTTGACCGGCGCGCTCTTGCCGTGTGCCAGCCACATGTCGTAGGCGAACTGGCCCCGGTTCTGCGGGTCGCCGGGGTTGGGGTTGTTGTCTCGCAGGAACTCGATGTATTCCTTGCTCGTCGCCTGGTAATACAACGAGACGCGGGCGCGGACGGCGTACGCCGGGATATCGAAGTACGTGTCGTCCCAGTACTGGCCGTCGGCGTAGGAATAAGCGACCGGCTCGGCCTGGATCGCCGCGAACTTGAGATTGCTGAACCCGCGCGGGGGAATGCGGTTGTCCTTGTACACTTTGTTCGCCAGGATCGCGTGGCTGGAGATGCCTGCCGGGCGGTTCAGGGCATTCGCCAGCGCCTCGTCCAGGCCGGCCTTCATCTCATAGACTTTTGTCGTATTTTCGTCGAGGTGCGCCGTCTCCTGGTCGTACCCGCCCAGCACTTCCATCGGGTTGTCGTAGTCGGTGCAATCGAAGAACTCGACCGTGATCCACATGCGGCGGCCTTCCGGATAGCCGGTCGGCAGCTTGTGACCCGTCTGGTTGATCACGCGCACGCGCAACTGGTCGGTGCCGGGCGATTGGGAGTCATCCAGCGTGACCTCCAGATCGGCGGCGCAGGCCAGGCCCTTGGCGATGTTGGTCTGCTTCTGTGCGTGGAGGTTGGCCTCGACATCTTCATAAAAGTCCGGCCCGCCGAAATTGGGCGGCGGGTAGCCGGGCAGCGGACCGTTCGGCCCGTAGTGCGTGGCGATGGCGTCGAGGACCCAGGTGGCCGCTCCGCGGAAATCGTGCGTGGGGATATCGTTTCGCTCGGGGCTGAACCCGCAGCCCTGCGCGGTCTGCGCCGGCATGTGGCAGTCCTGGCATTCAGCGACAATTTGATTGTTGCAGCCGTAGCGCGTACCCATGTTCACGCCGCCGGAGGCGAAATCGCTCTTGAGCCATTCGCTGAAGGTGCGCTGCTCGGGCGCCATGTCGTACTTGTTGCTCGTGGGGTGCGGAAGACCCGCGCCGTTGAAGACCAGCGCCGTGCCCGATTTGTTATACGAGAATTGCGGCAGACTCACGTCGTGGCAGGTTCCGCACATGTCGGATCGGCGATGCAGAGGTGATTCAAACGTACCGCAACCCGTCGGCCCGCCCATGCCGTCGTCGCAGTTGCCGTAAGTCGTGGCGAAGTGAAACGGCTCGCAGTTGACCAGCGGCGGAATCGCCGGCTCGTCGTGCGCGACGGGGAACGGCCCGCGCCGCCGATCGTACGGATCGACGACGTAACCACCGTTGCCGTTGAAGCCGGGGCTGGGAGGCGTGCCGCGATCCATGGCCATCACCGGCGCATCGCCCCCGAGGTCGGCAAGAATCTGCGCGTCGATCGGGGGTGCGGTCATGCCGACGTTGTACGGATCGACCATGCGGTGACAGAAGTTGCAGGTAATGCTGTCGCGATCATCCATGATCACGCTCGACCCGTCCGTCGGGAGCGAACGCCCCTCGAGCCAGGCCTTTGGCACGTGACAGCGAATGCACAAGTCGCCCGACTGCGGCGCGTCGGCGTTGGCGATGTCCAGACAGGCCCACATCAGCGGGTCGCGGGCGGCGTGCGCCATGATGTTGCCCGACCACTGGCGATAGATCGGAACCACGAGATCATCGTGGTGGCAGCCGATGCACTCGTTGGCAGCCGTGATGATCTCGTTACCCGGCGCGAGATCGCCCGGCTGCGTGCCGCGCAGGTAGAAGTTATTGATGTTTGTCTCAAGCGGCTGGCCCGTGCCGGCGAATACCAGCGCCGTCGCGCACACAAACAATGCGACCATGCCGCCGCCCAGAAATGCGTATCGATTCATATGGAACTACCCAGGAATAACGTCGGTTGTTCGGGTGGAGGCCTGTAGCGAGATACACTCCACCCCTGATTCCCCTACGCACTATAATAAGCCCTTTTGAGCCGGCCGTTCAACCCGACGCGACCGAAAATGATGACGTGCGAGGGGAGGAATCGGCTCCTTGGCTCGCGAAGTCGCACGTGGCAGCTCAAGTCTGCGTTAACAGGCGGCGAAACCTCGAGTACGAAGTTTCCAGCCACCGACCAGGGCACCTCGACATGACGAAGACCCAGAACAGCAAGTCGCAATCCAGCCCCCGCGAAATTCGTTCACCGCGAGGGAATTCGCTCACCTGCAAGGGCTGGCACCAGGAAGCCGCCCTGCGGATGTTGCACAACAACCTCGACCCGGCGGTGGCGGAAGACCCCGACCGGTTGATTGTTTACGGCGGCACGGGGAAGGCGGCGCGGAGCTGGCCGGACTTTGATCGAATCGTGCGGGCGCTGCGCGAACTCGAAAATGACGAGACGCTGCTGGTGCAGAGCGGCCGAGCGGTGGGCATCGTCCGGACGCACGAGGCGGCCCCGCGCGTGCTGATCTCCAACTCCATGCTGGTGCCGAAGTGGGCGACGTGGGAGGAGTTCCGCAAGCTGGAGGCGATGGGCCTGACGATGTACGGCCAGATGACGGCCGGCAGTTGGATTTACATCGGCTCGCAGGGAATCCTGCAGGGGACATACGAGACATTCGGCGCATGCGCGCGGAAGCATTTCGGCGGTAGCACCCCCTCTCCCTCGAAGGGAGAGGGCCGGGGTGAGGGTCTGCTGTCGGGCAGATTAATCGTGACGGCCGGCCTCGGCGGCATGGGCGGGGCGCAGCCGCTGGCGGGGACGATGCACGGAGCGACGGTGCTGTGCGCCGAGGTGGACCGCTCGCGAATTGACAAACGTCTTACCACGCGGTACCTCGACCGCTGCGCCAACAGCATCCCCGAGGCGATCGACGAAGCCCTTCGCGCCAAGGCCGCGCGACAAGGCGTTTCCATCGGCGTCGTCGCCAACGCCGCTGATCTGCTGCGCGAACTGGTGAAGCGAAACGTCACGCCCGACCTCCTCACCGACCAGACCAGCGCTCACGATCCGTTGAACGGTTACGTCCCCAACGGCATGCCTTACGACGCGGCGCTCTCGCTTCGCACGGGCGACCCGGAGCGTTACCGCCAAGAGTCGATGCGCACGATGGCCGAGCACGTCGCCTGCATGCTCGAACTCCAGCGCCGCGGTGCGATCACGTTTGATTACGGCAACAATCTCCGCGCATTCGCCAAGGAAGCCGCCGATACAGGACTCGCCCGGCTCGACGATCTCAATTCGCTCTTCGCTCCTCGCAATTCAACATTTGATCCGTTCGCCATTCCCGGCTTTGTGCCCGAATACATCCGCCCGTTGTTCTGCGAAGGCGCGGGGCCGTTTCGATGGTGTGCGCTGTCCGGCGATCCGGCCGACATCGCCGTGACGGACGAGACGATTCTCCGGCTCTTCCCGAACAACGAGCATCTCGCACGATGGATCAAGCTCGCCGGCGAGCGCATCGCATTCCAAGGACTGCCCGCGCGCATCTGCTGGCTCGGCTACGGCGAGCGTGCCAAGGCCGGCCTCGCCTTCAACGAGCTTGTGCGCAGCGGCAAGGTGAAGGCCCCCATCGTCATCGGCCGCGATCATCTCGACTGCGGCAGCGTGGCCAGCCCCAACCGCGAGACCGAGGGCATGAAGGACGGCAGCGATGCGATTGCTGACTGGCCGATTCTCAATGCGCTGGCGAACACGGCCTGCGGCGCGAGCTGGGTGAGCGTGCACCACGGCGGCGGCGTGGGGATCGGGTACTCAATCCATGCGGGCATGGTGGCGGTGGCAGACGGGACGAAGCTGGCGGACGAACGTCTCGCGCGCGTGCTGACCTGTGACCCGGCGATGGGCGTGTTCCGACACGTCGACGCGGGCTACGAACGGGCCGAGGAAGTGGCGCGGCAGCGCGACGTACGCGTCGTTCGATGAAATCGGCTAACGCCGCTACGCGATCGGTTCGCCTTCGGTCTCGGTCAACGATTTGAACATCGCGCTCAACCGGGAGGTGATCGCGCCGGGGCGGCCGTCGCCGATTGGTCGGCCGTCCACACGAAGAACGGGGGCCAGCTCTCCCATCGTGCCGGTGCAGAAACACTCTTCTGCCCTGTACAACTCTGTGAGCGTCAGATCGGCCTCGCCGTGCGGGATGCCGTGATCGCGACACAAGCCAAGCACAACCGCGCGGGTGATGCCCTCCGGGCAGGCGACGAGGCGGCTGGTCCGCACCACGCCGCGTTCCACGATGAATACGTGCGTCGCATTCGTCTCCGCGATGAATCCCCGCGTGTCGAGCATCAGCGCGTCATCCGCGCCGGCCGCATTGGCCTCGATCTTCGCCAAGATCGACTGAATCAGGTTGCAGTGATGAATCTTCGGGTCAAGGCAATCCGGAGGAAACCGGCGGACGCTGCTGGTTATCAACGTGATGCCGCCGCGGTCGTACACCGGCGCCTTGTGTTCGGCGAGGACGATGAGCGTCGGCCCGGCCGTGTTGAGCCGCGGATCCATGCCGCTGGTGTATTTCACACCGCGCGTGAGCGTCAACCGAATGTGCACGCCGTCGATCATCTGGTTGGCGGCGAGCGTACGGCGCACCTCGTCGATGATTCGCTCGACCGGCGGAATCTCCGCGAACGCCAGCGCCTTCGCGGAACTGACCAGCCGCGCCAAGTGTTCACGCATCTTGAAGATTCGCCCGCGATACACACGCAGCCCCTCCCAGACCGCATCGCCCCCCTGCACCGCGGAATCGAACGGGCTAATGCCGGCCTGATCGCGATGCACGAGACGGCCGTTGACGTTGACCACAAGGTTGTCATTGCGGGGGTCGCGCGGTTGCAGCATGAATGCCCTCGAATCGATTTGCTGTTGGTTTACGCGCCCAGCCGCCGTGCGTGCAGCGCCTCGTAACAGGGCATGCACTCTTCAAGGAGCGGGCGCAGGCGCTCCGGCACGGGTTCACTCTTCGGCCGGTACGGTTCAAACCCACTGGAGCGTTCGACCGCCGCATACCAATGCTTGGCCCAGATGCCGTCGGTGTCGCGTCGGCCTGGCGGCCAATGGAGCATTTCATCGGTGAACGACACGCCCAGCTCGTTGCAAAGCAGCGTCAGCATTCGACGCGGGTCTTCCAGCACGTCGCGGGCGTCGATGATCGGCGGCGGCCGGCCGGTCACCTGTTCCACGAGCCGGACGATTTCGATCTGCTGGGGCAGGCCGGTGTCGGCCAGCCGCGGCGCGGGCAGAAACTGCATCAGCGACGTGAGCATGTCTTCCGGGCGGCGAATGAGCAGACAATGCGTCAGTTGTGCCAACCAGTTGCGGTCGATCTCCGGCAACAGGTGGTGCGCCATGTGCTTTTGATAGGAGATGGACTTGCCTGCGGGGATCGGCCCCACCAGCCCGGCGACGACCTTCCGCCAGTCCGACTCGTGGTGTGCCAAGACTTCGTCACGGCCGGGGTGCTCCAGCCCCGTCGCGCGCAGGTAATACGCATAGAGCGGTTCATCGCAGACGACCGTGTCGGGCCGATTGCCCCAGGCGCGCATCATGGCCGTGGAAATATTCCGCGGGCCGGACCACATGGCGATTCGCAACACGGAATGCATGGCGCCCGACACGATACCAGAGTTCATACCAGAGTTCGATCCACCGGTTCGTGCCCGGCAAACCGAGAAGCGGAAGCCACGTCGATCCTCGGTCCGGCGCACGCCAGGCGAATGACGCGAGCGCGCCAAGCGCGACTCGCCGCCGAACTGACCCATGACCGTCCGGGCGGGACGGACAGCGACCCCTTTCGCGAGACCGCACGGGTCAGGGCCCGAGCAGAGCGACGACAAAGGGACCAATATCGAGTCCGTTGACGAGCCGGTCACAGTTCATGTCGGCGCGACGAATATGGCAGGCAGGGAACAACGCGGCGTATTGGTCGGGATCGACCAGCGCCAGCACGAAGGGTTCGACGTCGCCGACGTCCAGCGCGCTGGTGCAATCCATATCGCCCCGCAGCACCGGCTGCGGCGTGGAGAAGACGAAGTCGTCAATTCCCTGCAAGTTGCAGTACATGTCGAGTCGGGCGATCGCCGGCTGCGGCGTGCCGAATGTCAGCAGCGCGCCACCGCCGGCATTGAACTCGTGGTGAAGCTCGGTCCCGTTGGCGTCGTACCAGAACATATCGATCCCCTCGCCGGGAACCCAGCAGAAATCCTGACGGGTTCCGGCGAAGTCGGTGACCGACGGTACACCGGTACAGGGGTCTACAAAAGTCGCGACAATCTGAATGGCGTAGGCGTGATTCGGGGCCGAAACCGAACATGCGTTTCCAGAGGGGCTTGGCCCGCTGCCCTGGCCGTCGGAAAACTCGACACCAAGCGCAGACCATTGTGTCGTAAATACGTCACTTGGCAGCACCGGGGCGCCGCCGGGATATTCGTCGAAATTGACGATGACGGACGCCGTCGCTCCGGCGCCCAGGCCGCCCAGGAAGACGATCACGAGTGCATTCTGCCTGCTGCGCTTCATGCGACGCTCCCGATACCGCTCACCCTCGCGCCGGCGGGTGTGCGCGTAACTCGCCTGCTTCGTCACGATGAGGGTCCGCTGTCTCCCGTAAGACTTCGTCCCGCAACGCGGCCAAGGCCCAATTCCGCGATTATACCAACGACGACGCTGATTTCATAACGGCTTTCGGGTCACTTGAGCTCCGGGGCGCAACGCTCTATTTGGTGCCTCCCACGGGGCCTTGCACAGCCAAATCAGGGGCCGGGCACTCTACCCCGGATGATCGGATTGTTCAGATTCCGAGGCGCGGCACCACTGCCTGATTGGTCGCACTGAATGTCGACGTGCTGAAACGAGTAAACTCTGGTATGGCAAAGAGTAACGGCCATTGCGTCAAAGAGGCATGTTCGACATGCGCCGTCGCGTACTGGCGCCTTGAATCTTGGATGCCGTCTTGATATGCTCGGCCAATGAAGGAGGGCGTGTCATGCGGGCGACGTGGGCCTATTCAATCGTCGTGATTCTGGCGACGGCAATCGTTCGCGCGGGTGATCCCGGCGCGTTGTCACTCAATCAGCGCGGCGCACCGACGCCGAGCTTCACCCTTCTGGGCGATCTGCCCGGCGGCGCATTCATGAGCCGCGCGACGGCTGTCTCCGCCGACGGCAGCACCGTCGTCGGGTACAGCACCTCGACCGCAGTCGATCCAAACGGCGGCCATGAGGCCTTTCGCTGGAAGGCCGGACAGATGCTGGGGCTGGGGGCGCCGACCCAGGGTCCTGGGAAATTCAGTCGCGCCACGGGAGTCAACTGGGACGGATCGCGCATCGTGGGTGATTCGCGGCCGTTGGATCTGGATCGGCCGTTCCTGTGGGAGAATGGATCGCTTACGGGCGCTTTTTTTGAGGAGTCCATTGCCGGACAGATGTCTGACAATGGACACTTTGCCGTGCATAGTCAGTACGGTCACACGATCTGGTCGGCGATCGTCGTTCCTTCGGGCGGATACTTCAATATTCCCATGCTGACGGGGGGCGACCCATTCCAAGTAGGCGTTCGAGCCTTGGGAATCTCGTCCGATGGTTTGGCGGCATTCGGGAAAAGCTCCGTTGCAGCCGGCCAAGAACGCGCCATTCGCTGGAAGCTCGGCGAGGGGAGCTACCCCGTCCCCTTGCTGGCTGGCTGCACAAGAAACGAAATCACCGCCATCTCCGGGAATGGCAATATCGCGGTAGGGGTCTGCGAAGCCGACAACTTGTCGCCGCAAGTATTTCGCTGGACGTCCGGCACGGGCACCCTGCCGTTTCCGGGCGGAATCGCCGCGATCGCCATGTCGGACGATGCGAGCGTCATGATCAGTGAAGACAGCATCTGGGATCAGGCGAACGGCACGCGTTCGATTCAAACCTATTTCGACAGCCTCGGTTTTTCCATTCAATGGTCAACCGTCTCTCGATTGGTCGCGACGGACCTGACGCCGAACGGCCGTGTGATGGTGGGCTATCTGGAACGGACCGACGGTACGACCGAGGCCTGGCGCGCGGTCATTCCCGAACCCGCCACCGCCCTGCTGCTTGCCCCGGCCCTGCTCATCCTCCGCCGCCGCGCGAGGCCTATCAGGCCTATCAAAGCACAGCACGGCCAACCGTAGCGTCAGAACTTCAGTGCCGCGCGCAAGCCGTACACCAGGGCCACGTCGCGATCTCCGTATCCCGCTCCGGGATCGGCGATGACCTGCAGACCAGGGGTGATGTGCAGCCACGGTGTGACCTCAATGTTGTAGTACACCTCCACGCCTTGCTCGGCGTCCATGCCCAGGATCGCCGGCAGGTCATCGCTCATGTTCAGCAGGTAGTATCCGACGCCCCAGGTGTCACGATCTCGCGTGGGAATCGACCCCTTTCCACCGACGCCCAGGCTGTAGAACTCCTCGATCGGATTCGCCTCTCCCGTCGACCAGCCGAAACGCCCGAACAAACCGAATCCCTGCGTCGGGTCGCCCTGCTCGGTATACAGATACTGGTCAAAATTGTAATAGAGTCCCCAGTCGTCTGGCCGACGGTCGGGGCCGTCGGCGATCAATACCGTGTCACCCAGTCGCAGCGTCCGAAGCCCACGCGGAAGCTTGAAACGCTGCTGAAGGCGTCCGGCCGGCCCGGGCAAATAGCCGAGGCGCTGAACGTTGCCGGGCAGTTGAAGCCGCGAATCGCCGGTGAAGTCGATGAAGTCCCTGGAAGTCCAGAACCAACCAAATCGCTGGTGACCGGGTTTCTCGAACAGCCTGATCTTGAACGTATACTCCTGCGCGACCGAAAGCCAGTTGCGATCGTGAAACGCCGTGTTGAAGCCGGTTTTCCGGGCGGCGCCCTCCGGATCGTTGTCGTTTACAAAAGTCGTTATCGACAGCCAGTCGGTCGGCATGACGAGGACGCCCGCCGACAGCGCGGTGTAAGGCCCGGCCGAGTACAGGACCGGGTTGATGCGAAATGCCGAATTGGAGAACTGCGTTCGCTGGTCGTGGGCAAAGACGTTGTCGTCTCCCATCGACAGGTCCATCTTGCCGGCGAGAAAGACGAGCTTCTCCGACAATGCCTGGGTGATATAGTATTCCGACAAGGTGGTGAGACCCGGCTCGTTCGGCACCGGAAGGAGCGCCTGATAATTGGAAGACATCAGCGAGCCGACTTTGGGGTTTATGCTCTGGGAAAACTGCGTCTCTCCGTGGAGCGTCAGCAAGCCGCCGGGCCACAGACCCATCCGCGCCGTATCGAGTCGCAACGTGTAATCGGCGGACCCCGAGTAACGAAAAGCATTGTTCGTGTCCTTGCCGCCGTGCGCGTTGCCCTGCATCCACTGGGTCACGTCCAGGTCAAACAAGACGCCCTGTTCTGCCAGTTTCGTCCGCTCGCCGCCCCAGTCGCCGGTCAGGGACTCGCGCGACCACCAGTCCCCCGAGTATTTCGGCAGCCTTTGGATCAGCGACGGCATCGCCGGCTGGCTGGTCGGTGTGGACACGCCGCTGGGTGAAGATGCCCCACCCGGTGGCGACGCCTCGTCGGCCAGTTCCTGACCGTTGACCACGGAAACGACCGACAAGAGAAATGCAAGCCCGACGAGCCGTTTGCCCATGGTAATGCTCGCGATGAACCCACTTGATGACCTAACGCAATTGAATCGTCACACTGTTGATCCGGCCGGTAAACCGGTTGTTTCCTTCCGCGTACTCTTCGGTCACGGGCGTTTCGTTGTCCATTCCGACATCGACGCCTTCATCACCGGAGTAAAAGAACGGCATGGTCTTGCCCACTTGCGCCTCCACGGGCGACTCGCGATCGACGCTTAGGCGGCTGATTCCGCCTGCGCCGGGTGGACCGCCCGCGTAGTTGAACTCGTAACGGATGGTGTGATGCCCGGGTGAAATTGGATGCGATGAAGACGCCGCAAACCACTCCAATCCACCGTAGTTGTGAACGTGATGCACGCGGGCGTTCTTCATGTAAAGACTCCAGCCACCGAATCGGCCGGCCTGGGCGATGATCACTCCCTCGCCACCGCCTTGCGGAATCTCTACTTCCGCCGTGATGGAGTAGGAGCGGCCCTTGAGGTTGATGAATGCGTTTTCAGCAATACCAGTCATGCCCTCGTAAAGCGTCAGCGCCGTACGGGAACCGACGAGGTCCGGACGCCCGGCAAGGGTCGGGTCGAATCGTTCCACTCGACGGTCGTCGAGAGGAAACACATGATTACGAATGGCTTCCTCAACGAATTTCTCCTGAAGCTCTTTCAGCTTCTTCGGGTTTCGGGCGGCGAGATCCTCGGCCTGACTGAAGTCCTCGTCGACATGGTACAGCTCCCAGTGATCGTCTTCATACCGCGGCAGCTTGGCCTGGGCGAGCCAGGGAATCGAGTGGCGCGTCGCGGCGACCCAGCCTTCGTGGTAGATGGCGCGATTGCCGAACATCTCGAAATATTGAGTCCGGCGGCGATCGGCCGCGCCCGGATCATCCAGCGTATAGAGCATCGAGACGCCATCCATCGGCCGCTGCGGCGTACCGTTGACCGAACTCGGTTCCGGCAGGCCGGCGGCCTCCAGAATGGTCGGAGCCAGATCGATCACGTGATGAAACTGGGAACGAATCTCGCCCTTGGCTTTGATCCGCTTGGGCCAGTGTATGACCATGGGGTTGCGCGTCCCACCGAAATGTGACGCAACTTGTTTGGTCCATTGAAACGGCGTGTTGCCGGCATGGGCCCAGCCGACCGCAAAGTGCGGAAACGTGTTGGGCCCTCCCCATTTTTCGAGCTGATTCAATTGGGAAGAGACATCGCTGACGATGCCGTTGAGCGCCAGCAGTTCGTTGTAGGTGCCGTCCGGGCCGCCTTCGGCGCTTGCACCGTTGTCGCCGGCAACATAGAAGATCAGCGTGTTGTCCATTTCGCCCAGGTCCTCAATCGCGCGCACCAGTCGCCCGACTTCATGATCCGTGTGTTCCGCGAAACCCGCGAACGTCTCCATCTGGCGCGCAAAGAGGCGCTTCTGATCGGCCGTCAGTGAATCCCAGGCGGGAATTTCAGCAGGGCGGGGAGTCAATTTGGTACTGGCCGGTACGACCCCTAATTCGATCTGCCGTTTCAGGGTTCTTTCGCGCAGGGCGTCCCACCCGTCGTCAAACTGACCCCGGTACTTGGCAATCCATTCCTTCGGGACGTGGTGCGGCGCATGGGTAGCGCCGGTCGCGAAGTAGATGAAGAAGGGCCTGTCCGGGGTCATCGTCTGCTGAAACCGCACCCACGCAATGGCCTGATTGGTCATGTCCGTGGTGAAGTGATACGCCGGGTCGCGCGGCAATTCGACGCGTGTCACGCCGTCGAACACGGCCGGCGACCATTGGTTCGTCTCACCGCCGATGAATCCGTAGAACTTGTCGAATCCCGATCGCGTGGGCCACCGGTCGAACGGCCCGGAGACCGAGACTTCCCAGGGGGCTGTTTCGTGGTACTTCCCAAATGCGGCCGTGCTGTATCCGTTCAGCCGCAGGATTTCCGCCAGCGGCGACACGCTATTGGGCCGCACGCCCGTGTTACCCGGAAAAGCGGTGGCCAGCTCCATGATCGCGCCGGCGTTGTTGACGTGGTGGTTCCGCCCCGTTAACAACGCCATGCGGGTCGGTGAACACAGTGAAGTCGTGTGAAAGCGGTTGTACTTCAAACCGGTGGATGCCAGCCGATCCAGCGTAGGCATGCGACACGGCCCGCCGAAAGTGCTGGGATGCCCAAAACCCATGTCGTCGATCAACACAAGCACGACGTTCGGGGCACCCGGCGGCGCCTGGACGGCGAATCGCGGCGGCGCCTTGACACGGCGCGCGTCGATCTCGGTGATCGGCTCGACCTTGGGCTCCCGAACAGGTAGGACCGAGCGATCTTGCGCCGTCAACATCGCTGGCTTCGAACCACCTGGGGACTCCTCGGCCGCGCCCGTCGATGCGCAGGCGGAACACACCATGACAAACCAGATTACTGGAATGAGAATCTTCACGCTTGCTTCTCCTTCATGGTCAGGCCGCGCCCGACCGCACATTGAGGCTCAATCGTTCGTGGCTTCACGCCTCTTCCACCAGGGCGTTACCTTTTTGATCCGTTGGATCGAGTACGATTGTCGTCGATCCGCTCAACCGTGCCCGGTGCCGAAGACCGGCGGGCGAGCCACATCTCCCGCGTCATGACGCATCGAAATCCCATGTGCTCCGTGCTCGTGTCCGGGCTGTTGCCGCGGCGGGCGCTGGGCCGGTACGACGAACAATAACTCGGATGGCAAAGAAACGAGCCGCCGCGCATCACTCGTTCGAACGTGTACGGCTGATCCGGGTCCCACGAATCACTCGGCCCGGTGGGATCGACGATGAGGCGGCCTTTTGATTCAGCGATTCGCAGGCGGTAGGCATCGAACCGATACCAATCGGCGCACCACTCCCAGACGTTGCCGGCCATGTCGTACAGGCCGTAACCGTTGGGTTTGAACGACTTGACTGGGGCGGTCCGCTCGTATCCGTCCGCGCGGGTGTTTCGCGATGGAAACTCACCCTGCCATGCGTTGCACTGCGGGCGCGTTTCTGAATACGCATCGTCACCCCACACAAATGGTTTGCGATCCAGACCGCCGCGCGCCGCGTACTCCCATTCCGATTCGGTCGGGAGGCGCTTGCCCGCCCAGCGGGCATATGCGACGGCATCATCCCAGGAAACCTGTACCACCGGGTAATTGTCATGACCCGAAATATCACTGCCGGGGCCTTGTGGATGCCGCCAGTCGGCGCCGGGAACCCAGTTCCACCACTGATGAATGTCTTCAAGGTCGCCAGGCTGCGACGATGGCGCGCGAAATACAATCGACGCCGGCACGAGCTTCCCGTCGGGCGGGCGCTCGGTGCCAGGCGGCAACTGCTTCTTCATTTCCTCCCAATCAGGTTGGCGTTCCGCGGTCGTCACGTACCCCGTCGCTTCAACAAACGCGCGAAACTGGCCGTTGGTGACCTCTGTCTGGTCCATCCAGAAACCACTAACGCGTACCCGGTGTACCGGCCGCTCGGCGGTCCAGGCGGCAGGATCATCCGTGCCCATTAAGAACTCGCCGCCGGGGATCCAGATCATGCCGGACGGACTTTCACCTTCCCTCGTTGGTTCGTGAGCGACTGCCGCCTGCCCGCTTCCGGCTATGAACCCGACCAACATGGCGGCGAGAACATTACGACGCGTTCGAGCATTAACATCCGCACAGGTCATCAACTGAATTGATCGAGCGCATTTTGTGCGGGTCGCGCACGCGCTCCACACGTCGAAACGATAAGGCGCCCGGGATGACTTCAAGCGTTACTTCCATGCATGCAGGGCATGCGACCATGCCCGATGAGCCTTCTCTCGACTTGACGGAACGGCACGCCAAATCTGCCAATCGGGAAGAGTGAGAGATAGGTTATTCGATCCGTTTAGAAGATCAAGAATGATCGCAGCCCGGATGCGGTGGGCCGGCAGCATTGCATTGCTTGCGGACCGGGAATCGCCAATCAGGAGCCGGCTCGCCTCTGCCTCTACGATGCGATTGCAGCGAAAAATTCCGCAAGCGTATCATGGCCGCAGCGACGCCATCGCGCGCGTGATCGCGGCGCGGTCGGTCTCGATCCGCTTGCTCGGCCCGCCGGCTTCGACGGTGTAGATCGTCCTCGGTGTCACATACAGCGCGATCAGGTAGGTGTACTCCGCGCTGCCGCTTCCGACGCGCAGATCGAACAGCGTTCCGGCCAGGTCCGACGCCGATTTGATTTCCTCCCGCCCTTCCAGCCGATAGCCGTCGATCGCCACCTTCTGATGCTCGACCGCCTGCGACCAGAACGTCAGATCACCCTTGCCGGCGGGGTTGTCGCGCGAGGTCAGCGCGAAAACATTGCCCTGCGCTGAGACCGCCTTGTAGTCGTAGCCGTAGACGTTCTTCACTTCGACGTAGCCCGACGGTGCGTCGATCCGGGCACAGCCGTTCGCCAGCGCCACCAGCGCGAGCGCGACAACCGTCTTGATCCGAAACTTCCCAGTACCGGTTTCAAAACTCCTCTCCCCCTTGGGGGAGAGGTCGGGTGAGGGGGAGAAGCGGCTGAAACGAATCGATTCACCCTCACCCCAACCCTCTCCCTCGAAGGGAGAGGGGGTTTTGAAACAGCTTGTATTTGTTTGCTTCATGATGGATCCCGTTCGGCGGTCAGAAGGAACCTTTGTAGCCCATTGTCATATTCTTCAAGTACCGCGGTGAGAGTTCGTCCTGCCCGACCAGCCGGCCCAGGTCGAGTTCGTCCAGCCAGGCGAACGGCAAGCGGATCCCCGGCCCCAGCGCCGGCAGCCGCGCCACCCGCTTGAAGAGCAACGACACGGTGCTCATCGCCACGCGGCCGCGAAGCACGTCCAGCTTCGCCTTCAGCCCGTCGATCTCGGCATTGACGCGGCCCAGTTCCTTTTCAACCGCGAGCGTGTCTTCAACCTTCCGCGCATCGGCCAGTACGGCGAGCAACCGCTCGCGCACGGCCTGCGCCGCCTTGAGCCGCGCATCGAGATCGACGAATTCCTCCGTCACGTCCTGCGCCTCGATCTGGCGACCGTCAACCGTTCCCAGCTCTTCGAATTGCGCGAGGGCCTTCTCGAACTTCGCCGCGGGGATCCGCACGACCAGCCGGCTCTCGTGGCGGCTTTGCATGTAACCGCCCAGCTCCTTCGTCATGGCCAGCGCCGCGTCGATCGATCGATCGATGTCCATGACGACCATGTTGAGACTCGCCGAATAGATCACGATGCGCTGTTCGTCCGCCTCGGCCAGCGCGGGATTGGTTCGGTCTGCGTTGGAAGCGTGCGGTTCGAGGGGCGGCAGCGCATCGGCATTCAACGCTGCGGCGGTCGGCGCGCGGGCCGGCGCAGCGCTGGCAAGGGTGCGCTCGGCCCGGAATCGGTCGTAGGAATGAAAGCCGGCCGAGGAGCATCCCGGCCCCGCGAGGGTAAAGAAAACGCCGCCAAGTGCGGCGAAGCAGCCCGAACGAACGCTTGGCATGGTATCAGCCTCCGATTCAGACGAACGGGCATTTTCCGGATGCTAACTGGCCTCTCCCGGCTCAACAATCCGTGCTCGGCGGCCGACGTGGAAAGTGCCTGCTTGCCATGCAGGCAGTGCAGGCATAGAATGCAGGCATGAAGAAACCGCGAAAAACCCAGTACACGATTCGATCCGTGCCGGACGACCTCGATCGGGCGCTACGCAGACAAGCGAAGCGTCTGGGCCGCAGCCTGAACGCTGTTTTGCTCGATGCGTTGCGTCGCGCCGCCACTCGGACCGAAGAAAAGGTGATTCATACCGATCTGGATCAGTTCTTCGGTTCCATGCAGCCCGACCCGGAGTTTGACCGCGCGTTGGAAGAACAAAGGCAGGTGGATCCCGAGATGTGGAAATGAGACTCGCCCTCGATACGAATCGCTATCGCGATTACTTCCTGGGAATGCCCGAAGCGCGCGAGCCGATTCGGACGGCGTCGGAAGTCTATATTCCGTTCATTGTGCTGGGAGAGCTTCGCTCGGGATTCCTCAAAGGTCGTCAGCCTCGTCGCAATGAGGAAGGGTTATCGCGATTTCTGCGCCAGCCGCGTGTCCATGTGCTGCTTCCCGACCCCGAGACGAGCCACTTCTATGCAGAACTTCTTGTTGAGCTGCAAGGACTGGGAACGCCGATCCCGACGAACGACCTCTGGATCGCCGCGCTCGTCTGGCAACATAATTTGACGCTCTTCACGCGCGATCGGCATTTCGAGCGTGTGACCCGCATCGCCAAAATCTGACGACCTGATGCGGTCGCTTTGCGGGGAACTTCTACGGATAGACTGAATTACTCTTCATCCAGCAGATGCCCCAGCTTGGTCTGCTTGGTGCGCAGATACTTCTCGTTCCCCGGGCGCGGCTTAATGCGGAGGGGAAGCTGCTCCACCACCTCCAGCCCATAAATTGACAACCGGCTTGTTTTCTTGGGATTGTTGGTGAGAATTCGCACCTGGTGCAGTCCCAGGTCGCGAAGAATCTGCGTGCCGATGCCGTAGTCGCGCTTGTCAGCCGGGAAACCCAGCTTCTCATTCGCCTCGACCGTGTCCAGCCCCTCGTCCTGCAGCCGGTACGCATGCAGCTTGTTCGTCAGGCCGATGCCGCGGCCCTCCTGACGCAGATACACCACCACGCCTTCGCCGGCTTCGGCGATTCGCCGCATCGCGAGGTCCAACTGCTCACCGCAATCGCAGCGATACGACCCGAACACGTCGCCCGTCAGACACTGACTGTGTACGCGCACCAGCACGGGGTGCTCCACGCGCACCGGCTCGCCGGCGCCGTCGTGCCGGCCCAGCTCGCCCATGCACAGCGCCACGTGCGGCTCGCTGTCCAGCACCGATTCGTACGCGTGCAGCGTCCATGTGCCGAACTCGTTCTGCAGCGGGATCGACTCAATGCGTATCACCGATCGCTCGCGCTGCAGGCGATATTCCACGAGGCTCGCGATCGTGCAGATTTTCAAACCCAGTTCGCGCGCCAGCTCGATCAGCTCCGGCAGTCGCGAGATCTCCCCCTGCTTGTTGAGAATCTCAATAATCAGCCCGGCCGGCTTCAACCCGGCCAGCTGCGCCAAATCGACACTTGCCTCCGTGTGCCCCGCTCGCACCAGCACGCCGCCGGCCTTGGCCTTCAGCGGGCTGATGTGACCCGGCCGGCGCAGGTCCGACGGTTTCGCATCGTCGGCGATGCAGCGGTGGATCGTGCGGCAGCGATCGGCGGCGGACACGCCGCTGGTGACGCCAAACTCCGGCCCGGCATCGACCGAAACGGTGAAAGCCGTGCCGTGCGAAGCCGTGTTCTCGTGCACTTGCGGGTAAAGATGCAGCCGCTCGCAGGTGTCGGCGGTGAGCGTGAGGCAGAGCTTGCCGGCGGCTTGGCGGATCATGAAGTTGATCATGTCGGGCGTGGCGAGCTGCGCGGCGCAGACGAGATCGCCCTCGTTCTCGCGGTCTTCGTCGTCCACGAGAATGATGAATCGCCCGGCGCGAAGTTCGTCCAGCGCTTCGGGAATCGTCGCAAAGGGTGAGCCGTCCGACATGACCGACCTGTGCTTTCAGCGCGGCAAGCCGCGCGATTCGGAATCCAAATGGACCGGGTCCCGCGGGGCCTGCGCGGCAATGAAACGGCTGCCGGCTCGGATGTAATCGAGCGTCGCCAGAATCGCCAGCGCCACCACGGCCATCCACAATCCTCGCACGAAATAATACCCGAAACGGCCCAGCCCATACACCTCCGGCCAGAGCAGCATCGCCAACACCATCACCAGTTCCGCGGTCGTGCACCACTTGCCCAGCCGCCGCGGCTGAATGTGGACGCGTGTGGTGGACAGGTAAACAACCGCGAAGCCAATGCTCACCAACAGGTCCTTCCCCACGGCGGCCACGGCGACCCATGCCGGGAGGAGCTCGATCTTTGCCTGCGGTTCGATGCCTTCACGAACACCGACGATGGCAAGAATGATCACGGCGAACGTCACAAGAAACTTGTCGGCCAATGGGTCAAGAAACGCACCCAGCGGCGATTCATCTTTCAGCCGCCGGGCGAGGTAGCCGTCCAGAAAATCGCTGATCGCCATGAGCGCGAACAGTCCCACTGCAACATGTCGTAAGTACGGATGGCCGGGCTGACTAAGCAGGCAAGCGACGAAGGGGGCGATAAGCAGCAATCGCCCGACAGAGATGCGGTTGGGCCAGCCCATGACGTGCGCCTTCCAAGTGGAGCAAACCACGCAGCGCGCGAAATGTCAAAGCCGGTCCGGGCGGTCGCGGCAGCGAAAACGCAGCGAAAAGGGCCATTGGGCACGCCGGGCGAAACCGGCTATACTGGTTGGACAAGAAAAATGAGAAAACGAAGTGGCCGTACACGGGTACGGCTGAAATCAACGAAAGAGAGCACACGTGAAGAATGAAACAAGTCCGGTAAGTGGCGGCGCGCGCGCATCGCGCGAGACGTCCGAGGGTCGCAGCGCCATCGCGGCGAGCGACAACAAATCAGCACCAGAATCCCGCGAAGTCATCGAAGCCCGCGAGGCGCGCGAGGCGGCCATCGCCGACTTCGTCGCTCGCTTTTGTCCCGGCCCGGACGGGGAGCACTTTCGGAACATGATTCGCACGGTCTGTCGGCTCTGCGCCGACGGCACGGCCCGGGCAGACGTGAAATTGATGGATCGCGCGCTGGCGGAGCTGCGCTTCGCGTTCAAGACGTTCGCCCCGTACGAACACATTCCCAAGGTGTCGATCTTCGGATCGGCCCGCACGCCGGAAGATCACCCCGATTACCAGGCCGCCCTGCGGTTCGCCGAGCGCATGCGCGAGTGCGAGTGGATGGTCATCACCGGCGCCGGCGACGGCATCATGAAGGCCGGTCACGGCGGCGCGGGGGCCGAGGCGAGCTTCGGCGTGGCGATCCGCCTGCCGTTCGAGCAACGCACCAACGAGTTCATCGCGCTGGATAAGAAGCTGGTGAACTTCAACTACTTCTTTACGCGCAAGCTGATGTTCATTCGCGAGTCGAAGGCGATCGCGCTCTTCCCCGGCGGCTTCGGCACGCAGGACGAGGGCTTCGAGGCCCTGACGCTCATCCAGACCGGCAAGGCCCCGATGGTCCCCGTCGTGCTTATCGATGCCCCGGGCGGCACCTACTGGCAGCACTGGCGCACCTACGTGAAGGCCGAACTGCTGCACACCGGCATGATCAGCGCCGAGGACATGAACCTCATCAAAATCACCGACGATATCGAAGTCGCCGTACAGGAGATTCTCCGGTTCTATCGCCGATTCCACTCCTATCGCTACGTGCGCGACACGCTGGTGATCCGTCTCAACGATAAGCTGCCCACCGACTTCGTCGCGGGGCTAAACGCCGAGTACGCGGACATCCTCGATGGCGGGAAGATCGAGCTGGGCGCCGCCCTGCCCGAAGAAGGCGACGAGCTGCCGGAAAAACCGCGCTTGATCATGCGATTCAACCGCCGCTCGCACGGCCGGCTCCGAAAGATGCTCGATGCCATCAACGCCGTCGATCTGCCGGAGGCCATCGCCGCACAATAAACTCAACCCCGATGTCGTCTTCCTTTGTCATGTCATGTTGTCGCATTTCGCAACGAGTCCTCCTTCCGGTACGGAGGCTCCTCTGATGCGACGCGCGATCGGACTGGCTTTGCTGCTGGTTGCTCTCCCCGCCGGTGTCCTCGCACTGACACACATGCAGGACCGCTGGAAGTACCCGCGCCGATTCGTCGAAGTCGAGGCCGACAGCCTCTTCCGCGGTGGCCTGCCCACCGCAGAGCACATCCGGCTGCTCGCGTCCGAGGAAAAGGTCAAGACCGTCGTCAGTCTCACCGGCCAGACCGACGATCCCGACGATCAGGGCGCCGTCGCCGCCGCGCGGGCGCTGCGATTGAAACAGATTCGCATCCCCATGCCCGGAGACGGACTTGCGCCGTTCGAGGCGCTGGATCGGGCAGCCGAAGTCGTCGCGGACGAGCGCGCGCGGCCGACGTTCTTTCATTGCGCCGCGGGCAAGCAACGATCCAACGCCGTGCTCGCCGCCTACTGGCTGCGCAAGCAGGGCCGAACGATCGACGATGTGTTGCAGGAGCTTGAGGCGCGCTACGATCTCGACCCGGTGAAGGAAAAGCCGCTCTGCGATCACCTGCGGGCGTACGCCAACTACCTGGCCCAAAGGCCGGCCGGCGCCTCGGCAAAAACCGGCGCACCCGAACAAGCCGCACCGCCGCATTGAGGTTCCCATGCTTATCGTGATGAAACAAGGTGCGACGGCAAAGCAGATCGAGCAGGTCTGCGCCCGCATTCGAGAGATCGGTTTCACGCCGCACGAAATCCCCGGATCGATTCGAACCGCCGTCGGCATCACCGGAAACCCCGGAGCGGTCTCGCCCGATCATTTCCAGGACCTCGACGGCGTCGCCGAGTGTGTGCCGATCTCCAAGCCGTACAAGCTGGTCAGCCGCGAGGTGAAGCCCGAGCCGACGATCATCGACGTGCGCGGCGCGAAGGTCGGCGATGGCGGCCTGCACGTCATGGCCGGTCCCTGCTCCGTCGAATCGCGCGAGCAGATTCTGCGAACGGCCGAGGCGGTGGCGGCGAGCGGCGCGAAGTTCCTCCGCGGCGGCGCCTACAAGCCGCGCACCAGTCCGTACGCATTTCAGGGCATGAAGGAAGAAGGCCTGCGTCTGCTGGCCGACGTGAAGGCGGCGTTCGATTTGCGGATCGTGACCGAGGTAAAGGACGTCGAATCGCTCGCGGCCGTGGCGGAAGTGGCCGACGTGGTGCAGATCGGCGCGCGGAACATGCAGAACTTTTCACTGCTGGAGGCCGCGGGCCGGTTGCGGCGGCCCGTGCTGCTGAAGCGTGGCATCAGCGCAACGCTGCAGGAATTGTTCATGGCGGCGGAGTATCTTTTAAGCCTCGGCAACTACGAAGTCATGCTCTGTGAGCGCGGAATCCGCACCTACGAAACGATGACGCGCAACACGTTCGACCTCTCGGCGGTCGTGATGATCAAGCATCACACGCATCTGCCCGTCATCGCCGACCCGTCGCACGGCGTGGGCATCAGTTGGGCCGTGCCGCCGCTGGCCCGGGCGTCGGTCGTAGCCGGCGCGGATGGTGTCATGATCGAGACGCACCCCGAACCGAGCCGGGCACTGTCTGACGGGCAGCAGTCGCTTACCCTCGCCGACTACGCCAAGCTTGCCGAAGAGATGAAGGCCCTCGCCGCCTGGCGGGGCCAGAACCGATAAACTGCGATGCGCAGCGCTCGCGCGTCAGCTCGCCTCCCCGCGCGAGCCGGCATCATTCGCCGGCATCGGCGGTTCGTCGCTCGCTGGTCGGCCGCGCTTCGAATCCATCAGAAACGTCACGCGGGCCATTACGTCGGGCGGGACCATCTTCCCCAGCATCGCCCGTGCCTGGCGCAGGCTTGTGCGCCGCGTCAGGTGCGTCAGGAGAAAGTGCTCGTTCTCGAGCCGCGGCAGAATGCGGGCCACGTCTTTCACATGCAGGTGATAGCCCGCCCGCGCCCGCTTCACGTGGTCGGCCTCGAAGAACGTGCATTCCATTATCAGCACCTTCGCCGTGCGCGCCTGCGGATGATCCATCCACGCGCCCTCGGCCGTGTCGCCGCAATAGGCGACGAGCGGCACTTCGACGGTGTGCTCAATCTGCACCCCCTGCTTCTTCAGCGCGACCAGCTCCGGGCCGGTCTTGCCGACGAACTCGGGCTTGAGTTTGTGTCGCACGTCGACCACGACAAATCCAAGCGACGCGACGCCGTGATTGATCTCGAACGCGCGAACCACCAGCCCCTTGCGAACGTCCAAACTGTCCCCGGGTTTCATGCCGATGATGCGCGCGGGGGACGGGTGGCCTTCGATGCGCGACCAGACGCGAAGCAAGTCGCGGATCGGTTCGACCAGTGAGACCGGCGCCAGCACGCAGCCCGGCGCATTGCCGACAAAATTTCGCTGGCTGAAGTAGTAGGCGAGGCCGGCGGAGTGATCCATGTGCCCGTGAGAAAGGAGGACATGATCGACCGCGAGCATCTGCGCGGGCGCTTTGCCGACATCGAAACACACATTCAACTCCGGCGCGGCAATGACCGTCTCCTCCCCGGCCACGCTGTAGCCGGTGAGGAGAATGTCGCTCAATCGGTGTTCGAGAAGTCGTCCGGTCATGGTTGTGAATTCTTCTTGCGGCGCGGTTTGGAGTCGTTCCGCGGCGCGAGGCGAAATCTTACGGCCGGAGTTCGACCGTGGCGAATCACATGGCGTGCATTTTTTTCTTGACACCCGCGCCGTAGGGTGATACGGTCGGCAGGCATACAAGATGTTGGGGCTGGTGGGCAACCCCGACAAACAGCCGTGGCGATCCATGCAATGCCCGTACTGCAAAGAAAATCGTCATCGGGACAAAGTCATCGATTCGCGACTGACGGAGGGGGGGACAGTCATCCGACGGCGGCGCGAGTGCCCCTCATGCCAGCGCCGCTACACCACTTATGAACGCGTCGAGGAAACGGTCCGGTTGCTGGTCGTCAAGAAGGACGGCACCCGCGCGCCCTACGAGCGCGAGAAGCTGTTCGGCGGCCTGCAGCGCGCCTGCTGGAAACGATCGATCAGCGCCGAAGCCCTCACCGACATCATCAACGAAGTCGAGGAGCAGGTCTTCCGGCAGTTCGACCGCGAAGTGCCCAGCGCCTTCCTCGGAGAGGCGGTCGCGCTGCGGCTGCGCAAGATCGACAAGATCGCGTACCTGCGCTTCGCCAGCCTCTACCACGAGTTCCAGATGGTGGATGACTTCATACAGGAAGCCAAAGACATCTTGGACCGCGACAAGCAGGAGGTCGACGGTCAGCAGGAACTTTTCCATGAGCCACCAACGGAGTAAGGGCGAGTTGCGCGTCGTGAAGCGCGATGGAAGCATCGAGCCGTTCATGACGTCCAAAATCCTTAGTTGCATCTTCAGCGGCCTGGAGGCAACCGGGGAGGCATCGGAACTGACCGCCGCCATGGCGCGCGGCCTGGGCGAGGCGGTCACCGAGTACTTGCACAGCATCAGCAAGGGATCCACCATTCCCTCGCGTCAACTGGTCGATCTGGTGGACCTCGTGTTGAGCCAGACCGGGCATTGCGAGGCGGCCATGGCGATCCGCCACCATGCCAACCTTCGCGACCGGCGGCGCAAAGTGATGATGGTCGCGACGCCAAGGCCGACCGACGGGCGTTTCGTCCAGAAGCGCTGGGACAAGTCGCTGATCGTGCAGCATCTGAAGCGGCAGCATCAGTTGGACGCGCCGACGTCGCGCATGATGGCCAGTCGCGTGGAGCAGCTGGTGTTCAACTGCGGCCTGCGCGTCGTGACGGCGGGCCTCGTGCGCGAGATGGTGCGCAGCGAGCTGCTCGCGTGGGGCCTGATGCCCGGCGCGCTGGTGGTGAAGCGCGTGCGACACGAGCGGACGAACTCAAAAGGCAAGGTGAAGGACCATACCGATCCGGCCAACCCCGCAAGGGGCGCCGGCGAGTAATGGGAATGTGACCCCCATCGCGGGGCAAATCGCGGGAGGAGCGACTCACGGATGAGATGACACGGACGCACGCTCCGACCGTTCACACAAGGCCTGTCGTAAGACAACGCCCTCATCCGAGCGCCACGGCGTGGGCTCCGGTCTTGCGGCAGGCCTGACTTTTTTTCCGCTGACGACGATTTCACTCCATCCGCCTCCGGCATTCACAACGCCGCCCCCATATTTCCACGCAAACGCGGCCGCAGGCGGTTCATTGCACACGGCCGCCCTCAAATTAACACGTTTCCCGGGACTTTTGCGCGAATCGCCCGCCTGGCATTGGTTAAAATAACCGTGTGCTTACCCGAGTGCGCGCGGCCCTCGCGCGAGCGATCGATCGTGGAGATGGGAATCTGATGATGACACCGATCCGCAAACTCCCCCGTTCTCGACGTGTTTTCATTCTCTCGGCGCGGGCGATGGCCGTTGGGATCGCCCTGGCGTGCGTGGCGCAGACCGTCGCCGAAGAAGGGCGACCGCGGCACCGCAATGCCCATTCAAAGACCGTTGTATCAATCGATCGCGCGGAGCTTCAGGCGCGTTTCGACTCCCAGGGCTTCACCCGGGTTGTCGGCGTTCCACTGCCGGGCGGCGAAGCGGTGGACCTCGCGCTCGATCACCGAAGCGCCCCCGCTCCGAGAACGCAATTCGTGATGGGCCAGGCCGGCGGGCCGGATCGGGACATTTCAGGCGCCGTCGCCGAAGCCCTGGTCCTTCGAGGCCGCGTACCGGGTCACGCCGATTCGTTTGTCTTTATATCGCTTTCGCCCACAGGCGTGGGCGGCATCGTTGATCTGGGGCGCGGCGGGGCGCGCTATCGCATCACGAATCATCCTTCGGACGGATCGAGCCTTCAGCAAGGTCAGGTCGCGCTGGAGCCGATGATCTTCGCCGGCCAGCGAGGACCGGATACGCCGTCTTGCGCCGTCGGCGCAATGGCTGCCCCGGTTCCCGCTCGCGAACCCGCGCTGGGCCCCAGTACGCCCCCGAAACCCGGACCGCATGTCATTCGACTGGCGGTGGAAACCGACCATGAATTGTTTCAGCTATTCGGTGACCCCGTCGCGACAGCGAGCTACACGGCCGCAGTGTTTGCCGAGGTCAGCACGATCTGCGAGCGCGACGTCGACGCGCGCGTCGATCTCACGTTCGTGCGCGTCTGGGACGATTGGAACGACCTGTTCAACGAGCCTGACCCGCTGAACGCGTTTCGCTCGTTCTGGAATGCCAACATGCAGGCCGTGCCGCGCGACGTGGCCCAGTTCTTCTCCGGGCGGCGCGATCTGCCTTATGGCGGCGTGGCCTTTCTGGGATCGCTCTGCGGCACCAACGGCTACTCGGTCGTCGGCTACGCGATGGGCATGTTTCCCGATCCGCAGTTTCCGAGCGTGTTCAATTATGACATATTCGTGACCGCGCACGAGCTGGGGCACAACATCGACGCGCCGCACACGCACGATATCGGCCTGGACAACTGCTTCAGCCTCGACACACCGGCCCGGCGCGGCACGATCATGAGCTATTGCAGCCAGACCGTCAGCGGTGGAAACGCCGTCAGCGATCTGCGGTTCCATCGCGGCATTCAGGCGATCATCGAGCCGTATCTCGAAGGGCTGACCTGCCTAATGCACGACTGCAATGGAAATGGAATCGCCGACGAGACGGAGATCCTCGGCGGCGCGCCGGACGCGAACGGCAACAGCGTGCCCGATGAATGCGAAGACTGCAACAACAACGGCACGCTGGACCCGGCCGACATCGCCGCGATGACCAGCACGGATCTGAATCTCAACGGAGTCCCTGACGAGTGCGAGCCAGACTGCAACGGCAACAACATTCCCGACGACGTGGACATCGCGAACAGTTTCAGCGCCGATCTGGACAACAACGTCGTCCCCGATGAATGCCAGACGGATTGCAATCGCAACGGCACGGCCGATGCGGTCGAGATTCTCGCAAACATGACGCTGGATCGCGATCGCGACAACATTCTCGATTCCTGCCAGGACTGCGACAACGACGGGATGACAGACCTCGCCGAACTCGACAATGCGCACGCCGCGTGGCTGGCCGGGCATGAAGGCGGTGTGAAGGCGTTTCATGCGGCCAGCGGCGTGGTGACCATTGCGACCGATGCGCTGCAGGTTGACGAACCGAACGACGTGCTGGTCACGCCGGATGGGCGCATTCTGGTCACCAGCGGCCACGATCATCGCGTCGTGGAGTTTGATCGAACGGGTGCGACCGTGGGCGATTTCGTTAGCGCGGGGTCCGGCGGGCTGGCGACACCAACCGGCATCACGCGCGGCCCGAACGGAAACGTATTTGTCTCCAGCAGCGGAAGTCATGCTGTGCTGGAATACGATGGAACCACGGGTGCGTTTGTGGGCGTGTTTGTCGCGCCGGGCGCAGGCGGGCTGGTGTCGCCGTTCGGATTGGAGTTCGGCCCGAATGGAAACCTGTTTGTCACCAGCAACGACAGCCGAATCCTGGAGTACGACGGCGTCACGGGAGCGTTTGTTGGAGAGTTTGTCTCCAATCAGCACAGTGGCGGGCTGGATAACCCGCGCGGAATCGCCTTCAAGCCCGACGGCAACCTGCTGGCGGCAAGCTTCTCCACGCGGTCGGTGCTGGAGTACGACGGGGCGACCGGCAACCTCCTTCGCAAGTTCAACCGGGCAGGAACCGATGTCGCGCTGACTATGGCTGGCCCCTGGGGCGTGCGGATCGGCCCGGACGGCCAGGTCTACATCAGCCGACACTTCCACAACGGCGACCCCAATGGCGGCGGGCACGACGACGACCACTCATTCACCGGTGGAGACGGCCCTCACCCGCTGCACGTGAACTCGACGCGCATTTATCAGTTCGAAGCCCGCACGGGCAACTTCATCCGGTCGTACATCACCGGAAACGACACGGGGCTGCGATTCTCTACCGGTTTCGATTTCATGCCGGGATGGGGCGTTGATTGCAACAACAACCAGTTGATTGACTCGTGCGACCTTGCCTCCGGCTCCAGCGCTGACAGCAACCGCAATGGGACGCCCGACGAGTGCGAGACCGATTGCAACACGAACGGCATCCCCGATCGGCTGGAGCTATGGCCCAACGGGCCCCTGTTCGACTGCAACGGAAACGGCGTGCCGGACACCTGCGACATCGCCGGCGGTGTAAGCCGGGACTGCAACGGCGACAACCGACCCGACGAGTGCGAATCTCCGACAGTGCTGTTTGACAATTTCGAGCGCGACCGCGGCTGGACGACGGCCGTCCTCGGCGCGACGGCCGGCCAATGGCAGCGCGGCACGCCAATCAATGATCCGGGCAGTTCATTCGATCCGGCATTCGACGCCGACTTCGGCGGGCAGTGCTGGCTCACGCAGAACACTCCGGGCGATTCGGATGTGGACAACGGCGCGGTGCGATTGATCTCGCCGATCATGGACATGTCCGCCGGCGTGATCACGATGAGCTACGAGTACTACTTGCGGCTATCCAACACGAACGGCGGCGTGGATCGGATGCTGGTCGAAATCAGCTCGAACGGGCCGGCGGGACCGTGGACCCAGATCGCGCTGCACACCCAGAACGGCGGGTTGAACTGGCAGTATCACCAGATCGATCACGAAGACCTGCTCGCGGCAGGAGTCACACTGACCTCCACGATGCAGGTTCGGTTCACCGTCAACGATGCGAATCCGCAAAGCACGGTCGAGGCGGGCCTGGATACGTTTCACGTGACCGCGACGCTGGGGCCGACCTATCTCAATCTCGGCGACCTGAACTGCGACTGCGCCGTGAACGGACTGGACATCGCCGCATTCGTGCAGGCGCTGCTCGATCCGCAGGGCTACGCCACGACGCACGTCGGTTGCAACATCCTGTTGGGCGATCTGACAAACGACGGGAACGTCGACGAATCCGATATCGGGCCGATGGTCGACCTGCTCCTCGGGCGCTAGGCCTACAAACTGTTTCAAAACACCCTCTCCCTTCCAGGGAGAGGGTCGGGGTGAGGGTGAATCATTTCGTTTGAACCACTTTCCCCCCTCACCCAACCTCTCCCCCAAGGGGGAGAGGAGTTTTGAAACCGGTTCTAGTTTCCTGCACCCGTGCCCGGCTGGTCTTGAGATTCGTCCGCATCGAGCAGACCCGTGAGCCAATGAATGACGTTTAGCGCAAACTGCTTGTTGTCGATTCCCTCGACGTTCATGCCGAACTTGCTGCCGTCCGGCGCGAGCTGTGCCGAGAGCATCGCCGCCTCGCCGAGCATCACGACGCGACCTTTGCCGAACTTCAAGGCGACTGCCTGGCAGCGGCCCTTTGCTGAACGCGTCAACGGTCGATTGCGAAACGGGTTTTCCGGATCGGGCACGCGCTCCATCGCGTCGTCGGGCAACTTGAGAAACTCCGCGCTGCCCGGCGGGCCCTTGAGCGACTGCCCCGTGAACGTGCCGACTTTCTCCACGCGCTCGGAATCGTTGCGACCTTTCAGAATGGCGTGATTGCCCAGCCCCGCACTTTTCTCAAACGTGTACTCCTCCGTTGCGCCCGTGCTGGAATCTATGCCAAACTGTTTGGCAAGCCGCTCGGCTGCTGAACCCATCGGATAGTGATCGGTGATCAGGAGCAGCGCGCCGCCTTCCTTCACCCAATCTCGCGCGGCGCGGCATTCCTTCGTCGTGAAGGCCGGATTCTGCGCCTCCTCCGTGCCCATGCGCTCGGCGCCCATGGCGTTGGCAATGATGAGCACATCGTAGCCCTTGAGCGATTTTGCGGTGAACTTCGCTGTGTTGGGGGTGATGACGCAGCCATCGGAAGTGATGAGATCGGCGAAGGGTTTGTATCGCCCCGAGGCGGTGTGAAAGTTGTGATGCGCTTCGTCGAAGAGAATCTTAGGATGCTGCGTCGTGTAGGCGGGCTTGTCGGCAACGGGTTTGAAGTCCGGGTCGGCTCGCTGCTGCTGGCTGTGAGCTTCCGAGGAGAGCGCGAACAGAATTGCGACGGCGGTAATAGCCCGGCGGACGAGAACTGCGTGGAGACCGATCATGGCGAAACTCCTGATTCGACTGGCGGCTCGACGGCGCGGAATCGGCGCGCTCCCTTCTTATTGAGCGGTTTGGTGGGAATATTTCGAGAAGAACATGGCCCCGGAAAGGGAACGCGGCAGATCGGGCGGGAGATCAAACGCAACATGAAGCACGAAATTGATTGAAAACGCAAAGCCGATTGAAAACTTTATGTTGTTTGAGAACACGAGATCGATTGAAAGATAAAGCCCCGGCCAAGCTTGGCCGGGGCTTCAGGGAAATCGCCAAATCGAGCGGGCCCACAACGATCAGCGCCACCGCGATCTGGGCCCATGACTGACCGCCGATCACTGCTGGAGCTTCTTCGCCTTCTCGACTGCTTCTTCGATCGCGCCGACGTACATAAACGCCTGCTCGGGCAGGGAATCGTACTTGCCGTCGCAGATGCCCTCGAAGCTGCGGATTGTGTCGTCCAACTGGGTGTAGTTGCCGGGGAAACCGGTGAACGTTTCGGCGACGTAGAAGGGCTGGCTGAAGAACCGCTCGATCTTCCTCGCCCGGGCGACAAGCAGCTTGTCTTCCTCTGACAGTTCGTCCACGCCGAGAATCGCGATGATGTCCTGCAAGTCGCGATAGCGCTGGAGAATCTGCTGCACGCGCTTCGCGCAGTTGTAGTGCCGATCACCGATGTATTGCGCGTCCAGGATGCGGCTGCTTGACGCCAGCGGATCGATGGCCGGATAAATGCCCTTCTCCGAAATCGAACGCGCGAGCACGATGAACGCGTCGAGGTGGGTGAAGGCCGTCGCCGGGGCCGGGTCGGTCAAGTCGTCGGCCGGGACGTACACCGCCTGCACCGATGTGACAGCGCCCTGGCTCGTGGATGTGATGCGCTCCTGCAACTCGCCCATCTCGGTGGAGAGCGTCGGCTGGTAACCGACGGCGCTGGGCATGCGACCGAGCAACGCCGATACCTCGGAACCCGCCTGGCTGAATCGGAAAATGTTGTCAATAAAGAGCATCGTGTCCGCGCCGGAATCGTCGCGGAAGTACTCGGCCATCGTGAGGGCGCTCAAGGCCACGCGCAACCGCGCACCCGGCGGCTCGTTCATCTGGCCGAAGACCATGGCCGTGTGCTCAATGACCTTCTTCACCTTGCCACTGCTGTCCTTGAACTCCGCTTCCTGCATTTCGAGCCAGAGGTCGTTGCCCTCGCGGGTTCGCTCGCCGACGCCGGCGAAGACGGAGTAGCCCGAGTGCTCGCGGGCGATGCGGGCGATCATCTCCTGGATGATGACGGTCTTGCCGAGGCCGGCGCCGCCGAACAAGCCGGTCTTGCCGCCGCGGACAAACGGCGCGAGCAGGTCGATGACCTTGATGCCGGTCACGAGCTGCTCGGTCTTGGGCGTCAGCTCGGAGAAGTTCGCCGGCTCGTGGTGAATGGGTCGCGTGGTCTTCGCGTTGACCGGGCCGCGGCCGTCGATCGGATTGCCGACGAGGTTGAAGACGCGGCCGAGCGTTTCCATGCCGACGGGCACGCTGACGGGCGCGCCGGTGTCGAGGATGTCAACGCCGCGTCGCAGGCCGTCCGTGTTGCCGAGCACGACGGCTCGCACGCGCCCGCCGCCCAGGTGGCTAGCGACCTCGCAGGTCAGGCGCTCCTTGGTGACGGAGCCGCCGACCTTGCGCTCGACATCGACGAGAAGGGCGTTGTAGATGCGCGGCATCTTGTCTTCGGGAAACTCGGCGTCGAGCGTCGAGCCGATGACCTGCGTAACCTTGCCCGCGCTACCTGTTGCTGTGGCAGTTGCCATTCATCTTCTCCAATTGTTTCTACTTCAGCGCTTCTGCGCCGCCGACAATGTCGAGTAGTTCCATCGTGATCTGTGATTGCCGCGCGCGGTTGAACGATTGCGACAGCGACTTGATCATGTCGCCTGCGGCGTCCGTCGCCGCCTTCATCGCGACCATGCGCGCGACCTGTTCGCTCACCGCCGCATCCGTGAAAGCTTGATACAGGCGCACCTTGACCGTCTGCGGCAGCAGCACCTTGAGCAGCGACTCCGGTTCAGGAGAGAAATCGTATTGCACACTGGGACCAGCATGGGCTGGCGTCGCGTCGCCGGGCTTTAGCGCTGTGTGTTCCGCCGACAGCGGAAGCAATTGAACCGTCTCCGGGGCCTGCTTGCCGGTCGAGATAAACCGCATGTAGGTAACCGTCACGCGGCCGATCTCGCCCGTGGCGTAGCGCTGCATCAGCTCTGCGGCGATTGGCTCAACCTGCTCAAAGCGCGGGCGGTCGTCGATGTTTGTGATGGCCTTCGTCACCGGCCGCCGGATGAATTTGAAGTACGCGTTGCCCTTTTTGCCGACGACCACAAGCTCTTGCGTGCGGGCGCTGCCCGAATCGAGCTGCACCACGGCCTTTCGCAGAATGCTTGCGTTGTACCCGCCGCACAACCCGCGGCTCGACGTGATCACCAGCGCGACATCCTTCGCCGCGTCCGGGTTGTCGCGCATCAGCGGGTGGTCGATCTGCCCGGCGGTAGCGGCCGAAAGCTCCTGCACGAGTTGGGTGATCTTCTGGGTATAGGGCTTCGTGGCGACGGCGCGGTTGTAGGCCTGCTGAAAGCGCGCGGTGGCGATGAGCTGCATCGTCTTGGTGATCTTGCGGATGTTCGTCACCGCTTTTCGGCGTTTGACGATTTGTCTTGCCTTAGCCATGCGCAGTTGTCAGTGGTTAGTGGCCAGTGGCCAGTTACTTTGTCGGGTTTGCGCCGCGAATAATGCTGCCATTCGTTCGCGCCTCATTGTCTTAGCGAATTGATCAAGCCGTTGATCAATCGTCCCACTTCTGCCGATTGTTCGAGCAGCAGAGAGCAGGACCCTTCGTGAAGCAAGCCGACTCGGCTCGCAAGCAACAATTGCGTTTCCAATTCTGCAAGGCTCCCACGTGCTATTCCCAGGAAGTGAGTGAACTGTGCGCCGCTGCATCGAGCCTGCCCTTCGGCAATGTTGCTCGGCACCGAGACCGAGGTTCGACGAATCTGACTTGTCAGACCGTACAACTCTTCGCGCGGAAACCCTTCGACCGCCTGGTAGGTTTCCACGACAAGATCCATGGCTTTCTGCCACGCAATCAAGTCTCGGTAGCTTCTTATATCCGCCACAACTCATGCTCGTTCAAACCAATATCAGGTGCAGGCGGCGTTGGATTCGGTCATCTGACCACTGACCACTAGTCACTAACCACTTACTTCTTCCCCGCCGCAACGAATCGACTCTTAAATGCCGCAATGATCTCTTTCAGCTTCGCGTCGATCGCGTCGGTCAGTTCCTTCTTGTCCGTCAGTTCCTTGTGCACTTCCGGGTGCTCGTCGCGAACGAACTTGAGCATCTGCTCTTCAAACGTCGCCACCTGCGAAATCGGCAGGTCGTCAAGATATCCCTTCGACCCGGCGAAGATACTGATGACTTCATCGATCACGTTGTACGGCTTGAACTGACCTTGCTTGAGCAGCTCCACCATGCGCGCCCCGCGGTCAAGCTGCCGCTGCGTCGCGGCGTCGAGTTCCGTTCCCAACTGGGCGAACGCTTCCAGCTCGCGATACGCCGCGAGGTCCAGACGCAGCGAGCCGGCGATCTTCTTCATTGCCTTGATCTGCGCGTTGCCGCCGACGCGGCTGACCGAGATGCCGACGTTGATCGCGGGCCGGACACCGGCGAAGAACAGGTCGGGCTCGAGGTAAATCTGGCCGTCAGTAATCGAAATCACGTTGGTCGGGATGTACGCCGACACCTCGCCTTCCAGCGTTTCAATCACGGGCAGCGCCGTAAGCGACCCGCCGGACGTGGGGTCGACCACGACGGCATGCCCCGCGTAATTTTTCACGTCGTGCTCGGACTCGTGCTTGCCCGGCACGCCGATGTAGGTCTTGTTGTTGACACCACCGGCCTTGTAGGGCTGGCCCGCGGGCACGATCGCCCGGCGCTCGGCCAGTTTGCAGGATCGCTCCAGCAGGCGGCTGTGCAAGTAGAACACGTCGCCGGGGTAGGCCTCGCGACCCGGCGGGCGGCGCAGCAAAAGCGACAGCTGTCGATACGCCTGGGCCTGCTTCGACAAGTCGTCGTAGATAACCAGCGTGTGCTTGCCGTGTTTGTACATGAAGTACTCGGCCATCGCACAGCCCGCGTACGGCGCGATGTATTGCAACGGCGCCGCGTCGCTGCTGGCGGCCGATACCACGATGGTGTAATCCATCGCCTTGTGTTCGCGCAGCTTCTCAACCGTGCCGGCGACCGTCGATTCCTTCTGACCGACGGCCACGTAGACACAAATCACGCCGGTGTCGCGCTGGTTGATGATCGCGTCAATCGCGATCGCCGTCTTGCCTGTCTTGCGGTCGCCGATGATCAGCTCGCGTTGCCCGCGGCCGATGGGGATCATGCTGTCGATCGCCTTGATGCCGGTCTGGAGCGGCTGATTGACGGGCTGGCGCTCGGCGATGCCGGGGGCGTGATATTCGAGCGGCCAGCGCTCGCTGCACGTCGCCGCGCCCTTGCCGTCGATGGGTCGGCCCAGCGGATCGACGACGCGCCCGATCAGGGCATCGCCGACGGGCACGCTTAGCAGGTTGCCGGTCGCCTTGACCGTGCTGCCTTCCTTCACGCCGAGGTAATCGCCGAGGACGACCGCGCCGACGGAGTTCTCTTCCAGGTTCATGACTTGGCCGATCGCGCCGTTCTCGAATTCGATCATCTCGCCGGCCATGGCGCTGGACAGGCCGTAAATCTGTGCGACGCCGTCACCGACGGTGATGACGCGCCCGACTTCAGCCGCTTCGAGGTGCTCGCGGTAGTTCGCGATTTCCTGCTTGAGGACGGAGGCTATTTCGTCAACCTGAATCTTCATGTGCGATTTATCCTTGTGTCACAAACTTCGATACGCCGCCGACCAACGACTCCTTCATCGACTCGTGCAACCGATGCTGCAAATCGTGCAGCCGCCGACGCACGGAGTAGTCGTACAACCGATCGCCCGCCTGGACGATCAACCCTCCGAGAATCGCGGGATCGACGCGCTCTTCAAACCGCGAATCCAACCCCGTCAACCGGCGAACTTCCTCGCGGACGCGCACCCGGGCCGCTTCGTCCAATGCGACAGCGGTCGAAACATAGACCGCCGTTCGACCCAGTGACTCATCCAGCTTGCGCTGATAGGCGGTGCAAACGTGCCGGAAGATATGCGATCGATGCCGGTCGTTCAGGACCAGCATGAGATTAAGCACCAGCGGATGGACCCGGCCGGTGAACATCCGCTGGAGAATCGCACGCCGCGCGTCGTCGTCGAGCGCCGCCGAGTGCATCATCGCCGCGAACGTCGGATGGCTCTTCCCCAGCGCGACCAACTGCGCCAGCTCGTCGGCGATCTCCTCGGCCTTGCCCGCCTCGCGCGCCAGCTCCAGCAAGCTCTCGGCATAAACCGCCGCCGCCGCGGATGTGATGTCGTATTCCGTTGCCATGCCTGATTCAAACTCCCTCTGCCTCTCGTGGGGAGAGGGCCGGGGTGAGGCTCGCGTTCACGTGGGTCAGTTGTTCCGCCCTGCCTTGCTCAACTCCGCGATCGATTCATCGAGCAGCGCCTTGTGACCCTGCCCGTCTACCTTTTGCTTGATGATCTTGCCGGCCACATCGCCCGCCAGATCCAGCGTGCGCGAGTACAACTCGCTGATTGCCGTCTCCTTCGCGATCTGAATGTCGCGCTGCGCGCGCGCCAGCATCTCGCGGCCTTCCTTCTCGGCATCTTCGTGCAGCTTGCGTCGCAGGGCCTCGCCATCGCGACGGGCCTCGTCGACAATCGCTGACGCTTCCTGATGGGCCGCTTCGATCTTCTTCGCGTAGTCGGCCATCATCTTCTTCGCGTCGTCTCGGTCGCGCTTGGCCGATTCCAGCGATTGCGAGATGAACTCCTCGCGCTTCTGGAGCATTTTCAGGATCGGCCCCCACGCGAACTTGCCCAGCACAACGAGCACGAACACGAAGATGACCAGCGTCCAGAACGAATTGCCCAGATCGCCGCTGAAGAGGTTCGGCGCCGAGTCCCCGTGGCCGCCCGCTTCCGATGCCCATGCCAGCGCCGGCGTCAACGCGCCCAGGACCGATGCGACTCCACACGTCATTCGTTTCTGAAACATGCCGCGAACATTCCTTCCGAGAAGCAAACCGGCCACCTTCCCGTCAACACCGAGACCGAGCCGGGCGACGGCGTTTGGTTTCCGCCGCCGCCCGATCGGGTTTCTCTCGACTTACTTCAACACGCCTAGCAGACACACGACCACTGCGAACAGCGTGGCGCCTTCGATCATGGCCGCCAGAATCAGCGCCGCGCCGTTGATCGAACCGCTCGCCTCCGGCTGCCGCGCCATGCTCTCCGTCGCGCTACTGCCGATCCGGCCGATGCCGGCCGCGCCGCCCATGATCACCAGGCCGGCGCCGATCGCCGCGCCGAGGTAGGCCGCGCCCTTGTCATCCAGCCAGCGGCTGCCCGTCGCGCCTGCCGCGTCCGAAGCCATAACCGGCGCCGCAATGCAAAACACGATCGCCAGCGCCAACACCGTCAAAACTGCCTTCTTCATGGTTCCACATTCCTCTTGTCTGCGAAGCCGGTGGAAACAGCCTCTTGTCTTCAACCTTCGTGCCATCGCCTCGCGGCCTCGTGACCCGCGCTTCCACTACGCGAGCATGGCCGGTTGAACTCCGTATCAAACGCCGCAGTCGCTCAATGCGACCGAACGCGCCCTCATTTTGTGTGGCACAGGCTAATAGCCTGTGTCGGACCGGCTATTTGCCGGTCCCACACTCATGGATCCCTGTGCATCATGCGAAACGTTCTGCAACTCTCCTTAGTGGGCGTGTCCCGCGTGCGCGCCGTGCCCTTCCTCATGGTGCTCGTCGTGTTCATGATCGTGGTGGATGTTCACGGCCAGACCGATGAACACACACGACAGGAACGTAAAGATGAACGCCTGCAGGAAGGCGACGAAGATCTCCAGCATGTTGATTGCCACGCTGCCCAGCACGACCGGCACCGCGATCGCGAAGCCCATCCCCTGGCTGCTCTGGCCCGCCATCATGATGAAACTTAACAGCACGGCCAGAAGGATGTGCCCCGCACACATGTTCGCGAACAGACGAATGGCCAGCGCCACGGCCTTCACGATCAGGCCGATGACTTCCAGCACGGCAATCAGGCAATTGATCGGGAACGGTCCCATGAAGAAGTGTTTCACGTAGGTCATGCCGTGGATGCGCAGTCCGTTGATCACGATCATGAACAGTGTGCAGGTCGCCAGCGTGCCGGTGACCCAGATGTTGCCGGTCGCCGTGCCGTAGATCGGCTTGCCGATGGCCCATTGCGTGATCGGTTGAAGCGGCAGCAGGCCGAGGATGTTGCAGGTGAGAACGAAAAAGAAAGCCGTCCAGATGTAGACAATGAACCGGTCAGTGTGTTCGCCGAGATTGGGGCGTGCGACCTTGTCCCGCAGAAACGCGCAGATGGCCTCGATCATGTTGCGCGGGCCGCGCGGCGTCAGATCCGCCACTTCGTTGCCCGTGCTGCGCGACCGCGACCAGAGCGGCATGAACAACACCAGCAGCACGGCCGCCGCCAGCATCATGATGACGTGGTTCGAGAGAATCGTGAACTTCCCGTCGGCGGTCTTCAGCCAGGTGTGATCGACCACGTGCGAAAGCGGGTTGTCACCGGATGCAAGCAGGTAATTCATCATGCGGGCGTCTCGAGATTCTTGCTCCACCGAATCAACGTCAGCGTCTCGGCCTTGATCATCACCACGTAACCGATGGCGACCCACACCAGGAACGGCCGCGGTTCCGCCACCCGTTGCCACGCCATCAGCGCCGCCAGCGGAACCGTCAGGAACATCCGCGCGACGCTCGCGCCAAGCGCGACATTAAACCGACCGGCTGCCGGGCGACCTCGCATCATTCGCATCGCCGGCAGCAGCGTTGCGTAAACGATCACCGTCACCAGCGCCAAGGCCAGCAACAATGCCCGCGTTCCGCCCTCACCCGCGATGCGCTGCGTCGGCACGAATCCCACAACGGCGAGCAGCAAACTCGCCGCGAGCGGGATGAGTGCCAGCCATCCGACACCTCGCTGAAGCCGCCGGCCAGCCGCTTCGTCGTTCATCCGTCGTCTCGGCTGGGCGACTGCGAATCGTCCCTGCTGCGTTCGCGTTTTTTCAGTCCCAGCGCGCCCCGGAGTTGGGAACGCACGAGGTTGTACAACCCGCCGACGATCCCCAGCAGCGCACACGTCAGCAAACACCACGGCGACGAGTCGAACTTACGATCGAGCAGGTACCCGATCGTGCACATGCCGCCGATGGCAGCCGCCAACTCGAGGCCCGTGCCTGCGTGGCGCATCCAGTTGCCTGGAGGTCGTCCGGAAGGCTCCGCGCCAGTCATCTCACGCTCCTGGTGAAGGCGTCCGCCGGGGACTTTGTGCAAAATGGAACAAAGTCCGGCAAAATAAAAGGGCGAACGTTCTACGCCGCCCAATCAGGCCTTCCGGGAGCACGTCTCCACTGGGACGCGGAAGTGTAACGGGCAGGCAAAAATCCTGTCAACCCGCGAGTCCCCATGGATTCGCTTCGCGCGTTCGATGAGAGTCGCTCACCTCGATTGCACTTGGGCCCTGATTGATCTCGCCACGGTGGTCGTTCGACGGACCGCCTGGGCTTAGAATCCCGACATGGAGCCTTCGCTGCAACAGTTGGCCGACAATCTCTCTCGGCTCGCCACGCACCACGATATTACCGGAATCTGGCCCGAGGCCTCGCTCGCCGAGCTTGGTTCGGCCGGTGCATGGCAATGGGTGATCCCCGCTGCATACGGCGGGCTGGGACTGGACCAGGTTCAGTTGACGCAGGCTTACGAGGCGGTAGCAGCAGGGTGCATGACGACGCTGCTGATACTTACGCAGCGGGACCGGGCCTGTGAATTGATTGCCGACGGCGAGAATGACTCGCTGAAGGCGGGCCTACTTCCTCGCCTGGTGCGGAATGAAGTGCTGGCGACGGTCGGCATCAGCCAGGTGACCACGAGCCGTCAGGGCGCGCGCCCAGCGCTGGCCGCCGCGCCCGATGGAGCGGGTTTCATGCTCAACGGCGTGATGCCGTGGGTCACGTCGGCGGCGCGCAGCGACCTGATCGTGACGGCAGCCCTCCTCCCAGACGGGCGTCAACTTCTAGCGGCGGTGGACACCCGCGCGCCCGGCGTCACGATCGACAAACCGATGGACCTGATGGCGTTGCAGGCGTCGCACACGTGCGAGGTTCACTGCCGAAACGTGCGCGTGCCGCCCGAGCGCGTGATCCGCGGGCCGGCTGCCAATGCGCTGTCATCAGGCATGACGATTCGGCCGCACGTCGTGGCGGCGGCGGGCGTGGGGCTGGCGGGATCGATGGCAGTGTTCATTGCCGCACATTCCGGCAGCGCCGACGGCGCGCTGCGAACGCTCGCCGAAGAGATTCAACACCGCTGCGACGCCATGCGCGAGCGCTTGTATCGCGTGACGCAACAAGCCATGTCCCGCGCGACGCCGCTTGCGGGCGCAGCGGGGTCGGTCGATGAGCCGGCGGGCGCAGCCGACGAGAAGACCGACCTGCGCGTGGCCGTCAATGATCTGCTGGTGCGCGTCGCCGCGGCGGCGCTGGTCTACGGAAAAGGAACGGGGTTGCTTCGCCAGATGCCGGTTCAGCGGCTGGCCCGCGAGGCGATGTTCTTTCTTGTGTGGTCGGCGTCGACGGACGTTCGCGTCGGGACCGTGGCACGACTCCTCGAAGAGCCGCCGCCGGAAGTGCGCAGCCTGTCGATTGATTGACGGGGCGCGTCGCTGCCGCACGCGCGAATCGCGCAATCCATTCTCGCCCGATTTGCGATGATCCGCCGAGGGTAGAGAACCGCCGGCCGCCACCGGGGCGATACGCCCCGGCGCGGATTGCACGCTCGTACTTCGACGCTCGATTTGTCGTCGAATCGCGCAGCGACTAAACTATTCACAACGATTCGCCCACGGAATGCCCGCCATGCCGCGCGACAAAATCACGCTCGCCACGCTTGTTTCCCGCAAGCGTTCGCGCACACCCATCTCGATGTTGACGGCGTATGACTTCCCCACGGCCCAGATCGAGGAGGCTGCCGGCGTCGATTGCATTCTCGTCGGCGATTCGGCGGCGCAGGTCGTTCTCGGGCACGATTCCACGCTTCGCGCGACGATGGACTACATGGTGCTGATCGCCGCCGCCGTGCGCCGCGGCGCGCCCAGCGCCTTTCTCATCGGCGACATGCCGTACCTCTCATTCAACATCACGCACCAGGAGGCGATCCGCAACGCGGGTCGCTTCATGGGCGAAGCCGGCTGCGACTGCGTAAAGATCGAGGGCGACGCGCGCATCGCCGACACCGTTCGTGCCATGACCGCGGCAACGATCCCCGTTATGGTTCACCTCGGGCTGCGCCCGCAGGCGGTGCATCAGTTCGGCGGCTATCGCGCGCAAGGGCGCGATGCCCGCTCGGCACAATTGCTGATCGACGATGCGAAGCGGCTGGAAGACGTCGGCGCCTGCGCGCTGCTGCTGGAGGCCGTACCGCCCGAACCGGCGAAGATCATCGCCGAGTCCACGGCTCTGCCCGTGATCGGCTGCGGCGCGGGGCCGCACTGCGACGGGCACGTCGTCGTGCTGCACGACATGCTGGGGTTGAGCGCCGGTCCGTTACCCCGTTTCGTAAAGCGCTACGGCGACGTGCGAAACGACATGTCGCGCGCCGTCGCGGCCTACGTCGCGGACATTCAAGGCCGCAGCTACCCCGGTGCCGAACACGTCTATCAAATGGAAAACGGCGAAGCGGGCAAGCTTCGACCGGCCGGCTCCCAATAAGCCCATCCATCGCCCGTTCAGTATGCAGAATACAGAACGCTGGACGAGTACGGTCGCTCGTCAGGCGGGCTTCTCCACCGACTGCCAGAGCAATTCGGCGATGTCGAACTGTTTCACGTCCTCGCGCTGCTTGCTGGCGAGGCCGTCGATCAGCATGCGCTGACAGAACGGGCAGCTTGAGGCGACCAAGTCGGGCTTGGTGTCGAGCAACTGCTCGGCGCGTCGGATGTTCACGCGCTCACCTTGCGCGCCTTCGCGGGCGTGTTCCTCCTCCTTGAACATCTGCGCCCCGCCCGCGCCGCAGCACAGGCCGCGATCGCGCGTCTGCGCCGGCTCCAGCACAGTCAGCCCGGGGATGGCTCGGAGCGTTTCGCGCGGCGGCTCGTAGACTTCGTTGTACCGCCCCATGTAACACGAATCGTGGTAGGCGACTTTCGCGTCGATGCGGTTGGAGGGCTTCAGCTTGCCCGCTTTCACGAGATCGGCGAGATAGACCGAATGATGCACGACGTTGAACTTGCCGCCGAAGTCGGGATACTCATTCAACAATGTGTTGAAGCAATGCGGGCAGGTCGTGACGATCGTGCGCGGGTTGTAGCGGTTAAGCGTCTCGACGTTCGCCTGCGCGAGCATCTGGAAGAGGAACTCGTTGCCGGCCCGCCGCGCCGGGTCGCCGGTGCATTGCTCCTCCTCCGCGAGAATCGCGAAATCGACTCCAGCGGCCTTGAGCAACTGCGCTGTCGCGCGGGCGATCCGCCGGGCGCGATCGTCGAACGACGCCGAGCAGCCGACCCAGAACAGCACGGCCGCGTCGGGCTTCTCGGCGATGCGCGGCACATCGAGATCGGCCGCCCATGCCGCGCGGTCGCTCGCCGGGAAGTTCCACGGGTTGGAATTCGACTCCATGCCGCGGAAGGCATTCTGCAACTCGGCGGGGAACTCCGACTTCTCCATCACGAGGTGCCGCCGCATGTCGACGATCTTGTCGACGTACGTGATGAACACCGGGCACTCCGTTTCGCACGCGCCGCAGGTCGTGCAGGCCCAGAGCACCTCGGGCTTGATGATGTCCGGCACGAAGTCGGACGGCGTCCACGCATCGCCGTTGCCGTTACCACCAGCGGCAGCGCGCTTCGCGGCGACGAGTTTGTCTTCGTTCTTGTAGAGGTAATCCCTCAAATCGAGCGTCAGTTGCTTGGGCGAAAGCAATTTCCCGGTCTGATTCGCCGGGCATTGGTCGGTGCAGCGGCCGCACTCCGTGCATGTATATAAGTCGAGCACGCTCTTCCACGACAGTTGCGTGATGCGCGTCAGGCCGAGCGTCTCTTCTCGCTCGATCTTGCCCTCGATGTCCTCGACGTTCGGCAGCCGGCCGCGCGGGTGGAGCGACTGGGTGAACACGTTCGGGATCGCCGTGACGATGTGGAAGTGCTTCGAAACCGGCAGCAGGTTCAGAAACAGCAGCACGAGCGTAACGTGCGTCCAGAAGCCGAACGCGGAAATGTAGGACAGGGCCGATTCGCTGCCGACGCCGCTCAACACCATCGCCATGATCGAGCCGGCCGGTTCAAACCCGTCGAAGCCAGTATGTGCCGCGGCAGCGACGGCCCGGTGCGCGTGCAGCCGCTGCTCGGCGCCGTCGTGGAGGATGTCGGCCCACATCATGGATTCGATGATGAGCAGGATGATGACACCCTCGGTGGAGAGCGTCATGCGGCGCTCGCGCTTGATGAGGCGGTAATAGAGAAACAGCGCCGCCGAAACGATGACGAGGACGACGAAGATGTCCTTCAAAAGGGAGTAGCCGTCGCCCAGCGCGGTGCCGCGCGCGAGCAGGCCCCAGAAGTTGAAGTCGGCGTCAAACCCGCGCCCGAACAGCAAGAGCGACCGCAGCAGAAGAATGATGAACCCGAGGAAGATGAACTGATGCGCGACGCCGGCCCACCAATAGCGGCGCATGCGTTTCTGGGCGAAGGCGTATTGCCAGGTGCGGCGAAGGCGCTCGGCGAGATGATCAAGGCGGCTCTCGCCGGGGCCGAGCGTCATGAGCGCGTAGCGGCGTTTGAGTTGCCAGGCAAACAGGCCCCAGGCGACGACGAGCAGGAGCGACATGGCGATGGGGTTCATGGCGCAAGTTTATACGAGAATCGCACAGCGCGAAGAGTCACTCGATGCCAGGCCGCCCAGCGCAAAAAGCACCGAAAACGAGGACGATACCGGCGGAACTTAGTGCTTGACCTTCTTCACTTCCTCCGTCAGCAACGGAACAAAGGTAAACAGGTCCGCCACCACGCCGATGTCAGCCACCTTGAAGATCGGCGCTTCCGCATCCGTGTTGATCGCCACGATCCGGCGGCTGCCGCGCATGCCGGCCAGGTGCTGAATCGCCCCGCTGATGCCGCACGCCACATAGAGCGACGGCGTCACCGTCTTGCCCGTCAGCCCCACCTGCCGCGAGTGCGGCTGATAGCCCGCGTCACACGCCGCGCGACTCGCGCCGACGGCCGCATCCAAAGCGTGCGCGAGATCGAAAATAATCTTGAAGTTCTCCTCGGATTTGAGACTGCGCCCGCCGGAGACGACGATCGCCGCCTCGGTGACATCCTTCTCCGCGCCGCCGGTGCGGACGATTTCCTTCGTAACCTGTCGCGCGTCGCCGGCGTCGGCGTTGAACGGCACGCTCACGCGCTCGGCCTTGCTCGTCGCGCCGCCGGGCATGGCGAACGTGTTGGGCCGCACCGATGCCATCTGCACGCGCCCGGCGTTGAAGTGAACCTTGCTCGTCGCCTTGCCGTTGTAGATGGGCCGGCGGACGACCAGCGCGCCGCTGCCCTCGATGTCGAACTCGATGCAATCGGTGGCGAGGCCGGCGTTCACGCGCACGGCGACGCGCGGCGCGAGATCGCGCCCCATGAACGACGCGGCGAGCAGCACAATCTGCGGATCGGCCTTCTGGATCATCGACGCCAGTGATCTCGCGTAGGTCACGGCGTTGTACTTGCCCAGCGCGTCGGCCTCGCAGAGATACGTCGTCGCGACGCCGGCGGCGTCGAGCTGGTCCGCGAGCGGCGAAAGACCGCTGCCGATCAGCGCGGCCGCAACGCGACCGCCAGTCTTGCCGGCGAGTTGCTGCGCCGCCGAGATCGCCTGCAATGCCGCGGGCAGAATCTTTCCATCGCGCTGTTCCACGAAGACGAGTACGTCCTTGGTCATGGGTCGGCCTCATTCAAAGTTCATCGCTCGCTCGGATCGCTCAAGAGCGGTCCGCATCGCGAACGGTTTCGAGCGACGTACTCTAACCAAACAGCGGTCGCAGGAAAAGGCGACGGGTTCCACACAAGACAGTGCGGTGCGCCGTGCCCACCCTACGGCGGCGGTGTATCGGCTCCAAAATGAAAGCACATTGCGGCGAGCCGACTTATTCAAACTCTTCGTGAATCTGCGACGCGATTTCAGCCGCACGTTCCAGCGTCAGCGAAAACGCGCCGTTGCCGTTGTGGCAGCGCAGGCAGATGTAATCGACCGTCAACGCCGCGCGGCCCTCGGCATCGCGCCGAACCTGCGTGCCGTCCGGCGAAATGAACGAAATGTAGTCGACCGGCTGCGTGTTGATGCGGAAGATGTGCGAGCGCGTATCGGCCACGCGGGCCACCGGCCCCACCACCGACGGATCGGCCGTGGAATAGCTCCGCACGGCGAAGGGCATGTGGCAGCTCTCGCAACTCAACGGCTCGGAATAGTCGCCGCGCGTGAAGACCTCGCCGGTGTGGAACCCCAGATCGAGCGTGTTATGGCAGGCGGTGCAACGGTTGCGAATACCCCGATCGGGATCAAACACCGATGACGCGTGCGTGTCATGGCAGTAGGTGCATGAGAAATCGCGATGCCCCCCGCTGGCGCGCAGCTCGGGGTACTGCGCCAGCGGCACGATGAAGGACTCCTTCACGGGGATCACGCCATCCGTCGCGCCGTAGGGCTGACTGTGACATTTGAAGCAGCTCTCCGCGCCGGTGAGATCGACGAACAGCTCGCGCTCGAACGGATCGGGCAGGTGATTCGAGCCGGGGCCGTGACACGCCTCGCACTGCACGCCCGGCTCGGACCAGGTGCCGCGAATGCCCGCGCGGCCGTCCTGGAAGAGCGGCGCGGCGGGATCCTGCGGGCGCGCGCCGGTGGTTCGATGGACGAATTCGTCAAATGTATATGGAAGCGGGACGGGGTCGGCCGGGCCGAACGGCGCGAACCGCGCGGCGCCGCCATTGGGGGGGGACTTGAGATTCCACTGCGAATCGACGCCGCTGGTGGAATTGATGATGACGTAGCCCGACTGATCGAGAAACTTCGCGCCATGCATGTGCCCGCCGACGACGTAGGAGATGTCGGTCCAGGTGAAGCCGTCGGGCGGGTTGGGCACCCCGGCGAGCGGCGCCTCGGCTGGATAAGTCGGCGACGCGCCTTGGGGCGCTTTCAATGCATGCGCGTGGCCGTGAAGGGCGTGTGCCGCGCCGAAGTCATTGTGACAGGATCGACACGCGGCGGACCCGACATAGGTCGCGCCGTTGTTGGTGGGATCGGTCGTGTTGTAGTAGACACCGTAATTCGGTGGCGGGTTGCCGATCGAGACGCATTGCGCCGCAGGCAGCGCGACCAAGCTCGTACCAAAGCCCAGCAAGACAACAATGCGTCGAGTCAATCGACGCCTGGCAACTGGCTCAAAGGGGTCGCGCATGATCAATCCCAATCCAGACCGCAGGCAGTGCCCCGGAATCGCTCCCTTACTTTAGGGCGCAACGCGGTACGAGGACAGGGATCGGTTGCATGAACCGGGCAGATTCCGATTTCCCTCGCAAGCAAAGCGGGGATGCCGCTGCAGCCCGGCGCCGAGTTACCTCGACACCGGGCGCTGCGATGCACTACAGCCCCTGGGCGGTCAGCAAGTCGTCGCATTCGTCCAGCATGTCGCGCACGTAATCTGGATTGTGAATGCCCTTGCTGCCGTCCGCGAGGATGTAGTGATACAAGAAACGAACCTTCTTCACATTATCCGGGATCGCCGCTTGTCCGCCGCTGGAAGGCCCGCCGTTGGAGGTGTACTCCCAGTTGCCCCAGGTATCGAGCCGCATCTTGACCATGTCGAGCTTGCCCTGGATCTCGGTCTGGAGCGTGGCGAGTGCCGCGGTCGCCGCGGCCGACGACGGGTGGCAACCCGTATTCGCGCAGCCCTTGGTGCTGACCTGGAAGCTGTGCCCGGCGATGGCCGGCGCCTCTTCGCTCTGGAAGTCTTCACGATACATGTGACAGGTCGCGCACTGCTCGGTGGCGAATGAGTGCACCGAGACGCGGCTGGGCACGAGCGGCACAACCGGATCGTCGCCGGTCGTCGGCGGCATGGCCATTTCACCGACATAGACGTTTGCCTGGGCACTGTGGTGCGGCGGACGAGAGGTCGTGGTCCACGTTCGACCGCGCTCGTGGTGGCACTGACCGCAGATGTTGAACCGCTCGGCGTTGGTGGTGGCCTCGATGGTGTTGGTGGGCGTGGGGCTGGTGACTTCGGGGTAGCGAAGCTGGAAGTCCCGTCCGTCGCCGGGGTCTACGGCGTTGCCGGTGCGCATGTGCGGGTTGTGGCAGACGGCGCAGGTGACTGCGTTCATCTCTTCTCGGGGAACACCCGCCAGCGCGTCATCTGCAACTGTCTCATTATTGATGATTGCCAGAAAGCGATAGTCGCCGGAGTGACACGTGCCGCAACTATTCAGGCTCGTGCCGTTCGTGAAGCTCGTCGCCGGACTCTCGACGACCGTTGCATGGCCCGACGTGAGCCATTCATCATAATTCGGATGGTGCTCGCCGGTGTGGCACTGGCCGCAGAGCGACGCTGCGATGTTCCGCGGCGGCCGCAGCGTCTCATCCGACGCGTTCTCGGCGTGGTCGCGCGCCGGGCCGTGGCAGGCTTCGCAGCCGACGCCGGCCAGCACGTTCGTCGTGGCGCGATCGACAAAGCCACCCTCTTCGCCGAAGCCGACGACGTGGCAGCCGATGCAGTCGGCGTTGTTCTGCTGGCCGATCGCTTCCAGCGACTCATACGCTTTGGCGTGAAGCGTGGCGGCCCAGTTGTTGTGGATGTTCGCGTGGCATTGCGCGCAACGGGCCGAGCCGACGTACTTGCCGGTCACGCCGGAGTTGCCCGATCCGGGAGGCGGCGGCTCGCACGCGTCTCCAACCCCGTCGCCATCGGCATCGGCCTGATCGGCATTGATTGCATTTGGGCAATTGTCTTCACTGTCCGGGATGCCGTCGCCATCCGTGTCGGTGATGCCGGGAACAGACGGGCCGCCGGGGCATTGCATGCCCAGCAGCACCGCGCCGCAAAGACCCAGGACCAATCCCATGCCGAGCATCGTGCGGTTTCCGCGTGAAGCCAGGTACGTCGCCATGCGTACTCTCCTGTTGCAATCCTGCGAGTGTTACACGTTAGAGGAAAAGCAGTCTCATGCCTCAAATCGATCCACTTTGTCGCGCGATCTTTGTTCGCGGCGAACGCTGCGAGTGCATCATGCCGGATGCTCGCCGCCCAGCCGCGCGACCGTGGAAGTATAATCGGCAATCACTGTGCCACAAGCGCGATAACTTCGGTTTTGCGATCCTTTGTCGACTTTCGAATGAGCTGTGTGAACGATTCCCCAATCGCATGACGCTTGCATGTCAATCTGGGGGACGCCGATGGGTTCACACCGGCACGACTGTGGAATCATCCGACTCGGTTGCGAACATTCTCGCAATCGTGGGGCCTGCGCCCCGTCCTCGCGCCCTTTGCGGAGTGCTCCCCATCGCGCACAATGCCCCGGCGTTGTGCGGAATGTTCACCCCTCGCAAGGTGAGGCGCGGCTCATGAGGATCTGCCCTGTTGGCGCGCGACTTGCCCGCAACACGCTCGGAGGCGTTCGCGGTTGATGACCCGCTGCATTCCCGCCACCCCGATTTGGCATCACGCGACTCCGTGGCGCCGCGCGCTCACCGTGCTGATCGCCGCGCTGACGACGAGCACCCTTCCGCAAACCGCCCGCGCCGACGATCCTGACAACTGCCTTCTCTGCCATCAATACCGCGCCTTGAGCCGGCTCGACCCGCAAACCGGCCGCGCGCACATCTACTTCGTCGATCCCGACTACACCACGCACATGAAAGGCCCGCACGCGCGGCTCGCCTGCACCGACTGCCACGCCCGCGACGAAGTCACGACGATCCCGCACAAACCCGTCACGCCCGTCAACTGCGCGACCCAGTGCCACCTCGCCGGACCGGCCGGAACCGAGCAGCCCTTCAGCCATGGCGGCGTCGCCGACATGCTGGAAGGAAGCATTCACACGCGGGACGTTCTCTCCAAACTCAAATTCTCCCGCGGACCGCTGCTCAACGAGGGGCAATCCAACTGCCTCTACTGCCACGATGAACCGATCTTCCGCGATCCGACCATCGCCGTGCCGGCCTTCGCCGACCTCTCCGAGCGGATGCTCGACCGGTGCGATGTCTGTCACAGCCAGCAACTGCCGACCGACATCAACTACTTCATGCGGCACGTCGCCTCGCGCCTGCAACCGGCCCGTTCGACCCTCGAACTCGCCCAGGTCTGCGCCGTCTGCCACAGCGATCCGCAGGTCCTTGCCGACCACAGCCTCCCGCAGTCGGTCGCCAGCTTCGTGCGCAGCTTTCACGGCAAAGCCGCCCTGCTCGGCGACGAAACCACCGCGAGCTGCCTGTCGTGCCACGTCAACGCTGGAGAAAACGTGCACCTCATGCTCAGCAAGCGCGACGAGCGATCCAGCGTCCACCATTCCAAAATCGCGGATTCCTGTCGCAGCACGCAATGCCACCCCGGCGCCGATCTGACCATCGCCGACATGGCCGTTCATCTCGACCTGCCCGCGGCCCAGGGCACGCTCGAATTCGCCATCGCCGCGACCTTCATCGTCCTGACGATTCTTACGTTCGGTCCCTCGGCCCTGCTGGTGCTGCTCGACCTCCTGCAGATCGTCATCGGGCGCACCGCCCACGGCGACCCGCGTCTGATCAAGCTGGTCAAACGCATCGAGGAGCATCCCGTCGGCGCGCAGCAACTGGTGCGCTTCAAGGTCCGCCACCGCGTGCAACACTGGATTCTCACGGTGCTGTTCGTGCTGCTCGTCGTGACCGGGTTCCCGCTGAAGTTCGCCGACCGCGACTGGGCGGCCTGGCTCATCCAGCTCTTCGGTGGACTCGGCCCCGCGCGCGTCACCCACCATTGGGCCGGCATCGCGCTCGTCGTCGGCTTCCTCATGCACATGCTCGACGTCTTCTTCGTCCTGCGCAAGCGGGCGCAGGAACTGATGACCGGCGGCCACCATGCCCCCTGGGTCACCGCCTTCACCGGATTGCCGATGTGGATCTCGATGGACGACGCGAAGAAGTCGCTGCAACTCTTCGCGCATTTGCTTTTCCTTCGCAAAGATCGGCCATCGTTCGGGCGATTCAGCCCGGCGGAGAAGTTCGAATACCTCGGCGTCTTCTGGGGGACGATGCTGCTCGGCATCACCGGCCTGATTCTCTGGGCCGAGCAGATCAGCTCGCATTTCTTCGGCGGGCGGATCTTCAACATCGCAACGATCGCACACACTTACGAAGCGTTTCTCGCCGTCATCCACGTCGGTATCCTGCACATTTACAACGTGATCCTCGCGCCGAAGGTCTTCCCGCTCTCCCGCGCGACGATCACCGGCGAGACCCCACTGCCGAAACTCGTTGAGGAGCACACCGACCTCATTCACGAAGTCGCGAGCGAACTGGGAATCCACCACGACGAACACGGTGAGCACGGCTCACCTAGCCCGGAGGGCGGTCATGCCGGCTAAATGGGTCACAGCCGTGGCACGCATCCCCTGGCGGCGCATCGCTTCTGCGTCGTGGCGCGCCTTTCGGCGCACGTTCCCGCGCGTCTATGCCCTCGCGCTCACTGCTCTGATCGGCTACCTCACTTTCGCGGCCGTGCGATACCTGATCGTCTCGCTCGCCATCGAGTCCGGCCCGCCGGCGCAGATCACCGCCCTGCCGACGCGCCTGGACGCTGCGACGCTCGCAGCCGGACGCAGCGCGTTCGCCGCGCTCGATGCCGCAGAGCACCCCCGCTCGCCCCTGGCCCATTACCATCGGCTCGATACGTGGATCGCGCCCGATGCCTACAACGACTGCTCGCGCAGCGGCTGCCATGCCCCCCTGCCGCACGCGCGCGACAAGGAGCTGCGAGCCTTCCTCAACATGCACGCCAGCTCGATGCACTGCGGCGTCTGCCATTTCGACCACCAGCCCACCCCGCTCAAACTCGCGTGGTACGACTTGAAGACCGGAGAGCCGCGTAGGACGCCCGCCCTGCTCGATGCGTTCGGCATGGTGCTCGCGGCCAGTGCGGATGACGCGGCGCGCGGAACCGGCGGCGCTGCTGCGACGGAGCGTCGCGCGCGCCGGCGCGAAGCGCCCGCGTTCGATCAGACCGACGCGGACCGGCTCGGCCGGCTGCTGCACGAAGCCGCCGACGCGTCGGGCGGCTCGCGCAGCCTCAAGGAACTCGCCCGGCACATCGCCGCCGTACGGCCCGGTTCGCCGGCGATGGAGAAACTGTTAAGTGCCGCGAGGGAAGAGCTTCCGCGTCACTTCCGCGGTGAATACGGCGCGAAGCTGGCCGTGGTGGACCGCGATGGAAACCTGTTACGAGGGCATCCGGACACAGACGCCGCCAAACGGCGATACCTCGAAGCGGTTGAGCGTGCGGCCCAGCGAAACGGCGCCGCCGTTTCACCGACGAATCAGACCGTAACCACGTCTCAAGCGGTGGATGTCGCGCCGCGCCAGGACACGGGGTTGTCACAGGCGGAGCGTGATTCGCTGCTGGCGGCGGTCCATCCGCTGCGACGGAAGGAGCCGCGATCCTGCACCGACTGCCACCGGAGCGATCAGTCGTTGATTGATTTCAAAGCGATCGGAATGCCCGGGCCGCGCGTCGACGCACTGGTCAATCCCGTCGTCTTCCGAATGATCGAGCATATCGGCAAGGGCCGGGCCTTCGGCCTGCCGGAATTCATGCACGAAGACGAAAAGTCGAAGAGTCAAAAAGTCAAAACGCCAACCAGTCAATCCGTCGACCCGCCGCGATAGTTCAACACGGTCGTAATTAGAGCGCCAAACAGAAAGGGTGGTACGGGCGTCCCGCCCGTCCAATTACCGTGGACTGCTTTCATTATGTTAGGTGCTCTTAGAGCATTTCCAGGGTCCGTAAATCATGCCGTGTGCCACTGCTTCAAGCAGTGCGATCACGAGAGAACGCACCGGGTCGGTTGCACTGCTTGAAGCAGTGGCACACACGCCTAATCATCTCCTCAATCGAGATTCACCGAAGCTGCTGCCAAATCCCACTGTCGACCCCAGGTTGATGCACAGGATCCCTATGCGGACGACACCTCCGCACACCGCGACTCGGCGTTTCGGCGTTTCGGCGTTTTGGCGTCTTGGCGTTTCGCTATGCCGATGCTCGCGCGGTGCGTGCTGCCTTGCCGGGCATGTGAACCTGCAACTGCACGAAACCGCCCAGCGGCGTTCCGGGCAGCGCGTGGCTGGCGGCCTCGCCGTTCACGGCGCGCATGGGAATAAGGCTGGCGGGGATGCGTGTGCGCCGGCGGATGCCGCCGCGCATCAGCCGAAACGCCCAGCCGAGCGTGCGGCGGACCGTCTGGCCCAGGCCCCACATGCCGATGAACTGCATGCCGGCGTCGGCCAGGTACAACCGGCTCTTGGGCCGGACCAGCGCCCAGAGCATGCGCAGCGGATTGTAGAAATACAGATACGCCGCGAGGATGTTGAACTGCTTCTTCCACGGCTGCTTATGGTTCGACGCGACGACGTAGTTGCCGTCGAGCATGTGCGTCTCGACCCTGCGCCCGCCAACTTCGTCGTAGGCCAGGCCGGTGGTGAACGCTTCCTCGTACAGCTTGGACCCCGTTGCCGGCGTAATCATCAGCACTTGCAGACTTACCGCGCCGGCCTTGCGCAGCAGCCGCGCCTGATTGATCAGGCCGTAGGGCTTGCCGGGCGTGTACAACGGCTGCGTGTCGTGGTGCATCATCATCGGCATCGGGCAGATGCCGTGCTTCTGAAGCAGGTGGAACGCCTCGGTGGTCTTGTCGACGCTTTGACCCTTCTTGACCAGCGTGGCGGTCAGGTCTTCGACGCCGAGCCACAGGGCGCGAACGCCGGCGTTGCGCACTTCGGGCAGATGGTCGCGCAGCAGCAACGTGTCGTGAACCGTGACTTCCGTGCCCCAGCGGATGACCTTTCGCACGCGCTGGCCGTTGAACTCCTTGCGGGCCAGCGTCTGGATGATCTCCAGGGTGCGCTCTTTGTGGTTGAAAAAGTTGTCGTCGGCGCCGAAGAAATAGCGCAGGCCGTACTCGCTGTACAGCCGGTGAAACTCCTCGGCGATGCGCTCGCCGCTCTTAAGGCGATGCTGCCGCTGGTTGTACGCCGGAATCGGGCAATACTGACAGGCGAACTTGCAGCCGAACGTGAGTACGAGCGAGGCGATCGGTGAATAACGCCGCACGCTGCTGGCCGGCAGGGCCTTCATCCCGAGCGTCGTCGCGTTGCTCGGCGGCTCGAGCAGGCGATAGCCGTGAACCGGGTCGGGCAACTCATCGAGGTCGCCGACGAGCTGCTGAATGCCGGTATCGATCAACTGCTCGGTACGGCCCGTCGCCGCGTCGATGCGCGGGTAGACCAAACCGGGGATCGCATCAAGTAAACCGTCTTCTTTTGCCCGCAGGAACGCGGCCCGAAGCGACGTGCCCGGCTTCCGCACCGACAGCACCACTTCCAGCAGGCTCAACAGCACATATTCCTCGCCCGTCACTGCGACATCGGCCCCCCACGGGTCGGCCGCGTCGGTGCTGAACACGTCCCACGGCTCGTAAATCGTCTTCGCCCCGCCGGCGATGATCAGCGGCCGGTTCGACTCCTCGATCCGGCAGGCATCGCGGAGCAGGTCCTTCAGCGCCGCCGTGTGAATCTGCATCGACGAGACCATGAACAGGTCGGGGATGCGCCCATCCAGCCGCATCAGCGACGGGCGAAACTTCCTGTTCCACTGTTGCAGCACGATGCGCGTCTTGTTGAAGCCCGCATCGGCCATCGCGGAACCGACCGCACGAACGCCGGCCGGCGCCATGCGCATGTCGGCATAAATGAACGGCAGCATGCGCGTGCGATGGTCGAAGGCACACGCCACGACGGAAGTCAGGTCATGCTGGGGCGCAATCAGACGGAGTCGGCGGCGCAGGTCCGTCAGCGCACCGGGGGGTAACAGCTCTTCTCCGCGTTCGCGTCTTGGAAGTTCCACTCGCGTTTCTCCAGTCACCCCAGAAGGTTATCGGCCGTTCATGATTCAACCCGAAGGCTGGATCACCCCGCGCACAGCCGATCCCGAATGCCGGGAAGCATAGCATAGTCAGGGCGGATCGGAAATAGCAGTTTTTTGGTGCGGAAAGCGGTTTCTCAATCGCCCGGCGGGGTAACGAAGGGGCAAGAGCGGTAGACGTTTCGCGCGGCGATTGCAAACCCTGCCTTATGCTTGGCTGCTCATGACTCCCAGCAAGCCTCAACCGACGCCCATCGGCCCCGACGCGCCTCGGAAGTGGGCCGCAGTCCGTGAGCTTACCGCCTTGTTCGGGATCTTTTTCATCGCGATGGCCGCGCGGATGGCGTGCCTTCATCAGTTGCGCGATCTGGGATTCTTGAATCACACGATCTCTGACGGGCGCGTGTACGAGGACTGCGCCAGGGCGATTGCCTCGGGGCAATGGGCCTGCCCGCGCGGGTTCGTCCACGCGCCGCTCTATGCGTACTTCCTCGCGGCGGTGCGCCAACTCGCCGCGGCGCGTGGCATCGATGCAGACGACCTTCTCTTTCCGCGAATCGTGCAACTCATGCTCGCCGCGCTCTCGTGCCTGCTGCTGCATCGCGCCATCAGCCGGTGGTTCTCCGATCGCGTCGGCCTCATCGCCGCGCTGATGCTGGCGCTCTATCCGCCGGCGATCTTCTTCGACCTGCTGATTCAAAAGACCAGCCTCGGCATGTTCCTGGTCGTGGCGCTGCTATGGGCCATGACCCTCTGGCGCGAGCGGCCGACCGTCCCCCGCGCGCTGCTCTGCGGCGCGATCATGGGACTGCTGATCCACGTTCAACAAGCGCTGCTGCTGGCGGCGCCGATCGTGCCTGCCTTTCTCTGGCTGGGCCAGCGCGCGCCACAGACGCCGTTAATTCCGTCGCGTCGTGTCGGCCATGCGGCATTCGCAATCACTGGCGCGGCCGCGATCGCATTGATGCTCGCGCCGTGGGTGATTCGCAATCGCGTCGTGCTCGGCGAATGGGTGCTCACCACGCCGAATCTTGGGCAGAACTTCGCCATGGGCAACGATCCGAGCGGCCGCGGCACGTATCAGGCGTTGCGCCTGGGGCGCGGCAGCGGGGAGTTCGAACAGCGCGATTGGACGCGCGCCGCCGAGCGCGCGATCGGCCGGTCACTCTCTCCAAGTGAGGTGTCGGACTATTACTTCGATCAGGCCGTCGAGCGCATCCGCGCGAATCCCGGCGACTGGGCGAAGCTGCTGGCTCGCAAGGTGCTCATGACGCTCGGCGCGGCCGAGTGGATGGACGCGGAGGATTACTACGTTTACACGGAGCACAGCTCGGTCCTGCGATGGCTGGACCGTTTCTTTCATTTCGGCGTGCTGCTGCCGCTGGCAACGATTGGCGTCTTTCTGTCGGTCCATCGCGTACGCGAACTGTGGCCGCTCTACCTGTGGATGCTTGCCACAGTGGTGACACTCGTTGCGTTTGTCGTCTTCGGGCGGTATCGCTTCCCGATGATCCCCGTGCTGATCGGCTTCGCGGCGGTAGGCGTGTTGCAACTCATCGCCCATTTGCTGCGTATTCGACCGACTGGAGTGCCCAAGCTTTCGAAGCAGCAAATGCTCACGGGGTTCATCGCGGCGATCGCCTTGGCGCTCATCGCAAACCTGGGGCGCGCGAAGGATCGAAGTGCGTCGGCGACGGGACTGGCCAATCACGCGGCAGCGCTCGCCGCAACCGGACGACTGGCCGAAGCGCAGCGCGACGCACAGCGCGCGGTGAAAGTCGATCCGTCCGCGGCCGATGCATGGCTCATTCTGGCTGACATCCATCGTCGCGGCGGGAAACTTGATGAAGCGCTCGCGTCGGTCAATCGCGCCGCGGCAGTGGCGCCGGGAGAGGCCGCGCCGCTTCGCGCGCGGTCGGCGGTGTTGATTGACGCGGGGCGGCTCGATGAAGCCGAGGGCTTCTACCGCAAGGCACTGGAAATGGATGATCGCGATTCGCTGGCGCGGGCGGGCCTCGCGGGCGTGTTGGCACGAACGGGTCGCGCGGCCGAATCGATTTCGATGTTTGAGCAGTCTCTGGCTGAAGAGCCGGAGATGGTCGACGGGCGCGTCAACTACGGCAACGCGCTGCTGGAGCTGGGACGTTTCGACGACGCGGCGGCGGCGTATCGCGCAGCACTAGTGATCAACCCGCGACACGAAGAAGCATTGCTCAATCTGGCGATTCTGGAATTCAATCGGGGCCGGGCGGCCGAAGCGCTGGCCCAGCTTGACGCGCTCGCGCGACATCGTGCCCTCAAGCCCCCGGCTCAAATGCTGCGGCTGTCGGTGCTGGCCCGGCTCGGTCGCATTGACGACGCGCGAGAAGAAGCCCGCGCGCTGCTCGACCGCGAGCCGGATCGGGACGACGTTCGACGAATGCTTCGCGCGCTGGACGTCGCGGCCGCGCGGGCGACGACGCAGCCCGCGCGAGCAACGACGCAGCCCGCGCCGTAGAAGCAGATTCAACACACCCTCTCCCTGCCAGGGAGAGGGCCGGGGTGAGGGTGAAGGTCGCAAAGAATTCAGCCTACCCCCCTCACCCAGCCTCTCCCCCGAGGGGGAGAGGAGTTGTGCTTGCGGCTTTAGAATGCGTGGCAGATGTCAACGAGCCATTCACAGCAGGAACCTTGCGCGGCGTCACCCGGCGATCCGCCGGAGCCGTGCGGCGCGGTGAATCTCTACAAACCGCGCGGATGGACCAGCGCGAAATACGTCTATCGCCTGAGACCGATCTTCGGGCTGCGCAAGGTCGGCCACGCGGGGACGCTGGACCCGTTCGCCGACGGCGTGATCGTCGGGTGTGTCGGTGGCGCGACGCGCTGGGTCGAACGGATCATGGCCATGCCGAAGCGCTACCGCACGACGCTGCGGCTGGGTGTCACCAATGAGACATTCGATCCGGAGCAACCCTTCCGCGACGTGCCCGGCGCCCAGCCGCCCCCGCGCGAGGCGGTCGACGCAACCGTGGCCGCGCTGCGCGGCGACGTGATGCAGACACCGCCGGACTACAGCGCCATGCGCGTCGGCGGACGATTCAGCTACCAGCGCGTTAAGGCGGGCGAGACGGTGCGGCACGAACCGCGCCCGATCCGCATCGACGCGATTGACGTGCTCGCGTATGACTGGCCACGGCTGGAGCTGGATATCGCCTGCGGCCGGGGGACGTACATCCGAGCGATCGCGCGAGACCTGGGAATTGCCTTGGGTTGTGGGGCGGTCTGTGAATTGCTGACGCGCACGGCCGTAGGTCCCTTTGAGGTCGGGGCTTCGGTCGATTTGACGCGCAGCGATCCCGAAGCAGTGCGGGCAGCGCTGGTGACAAGTCTTGACGCTTTGGTCGGCTGATCGCCATCGATTCCGCGCAGCTTCCTTGACACCGGTCGATGTTTGGTATATGTTAGGACATGACCCGCTTCGCAGATTCCGGCAACCGCATCGCTCGCGTCCGGCGCAGCCACCGGGCTTCGTCGCGCGCGGCGAAGCATCACCCCGGCGGCGGCGCGCCGTGCAATGCGCACCGCCCGGGCAGCACGGAACCACCGCCCCCATCGCATCGGAAGGTCCAGGCCGATCCGTCTGCCACGATTCCGCTGACCGGCTTGAGTACGTCGCAACGGGCGCTGGTGGAGCGGCACGCGCCGCTAGTGCATCTGACGCTGAAGCGAACGTTCGGAGCGCGGCCGGATTTTCCGCCGGAGCGGGCGGACATAACGCAGGAGGGTTATCTGGCGCTGGCCGAGGCCATTCGCTCGCATGACCCGGCGCGGCACGGAGTCTTCGCCTCCTACGCGATGGCTCGAATTCATTTCGCCATGAGTCGATATCGGCACGAATACGGGCCGATGATCCGCGTCCCGTTCGTCACCCAGCGCCGGCGGCGCGACGCCTCGCGGCGCGCGGCGGCCGATGCGCGCGATCCGTCCGAGCCGTCCAACCGGCGCGAAGCGTCGCCGAGCTATTCTCTGCCGCGGGTGGTCCCGTTGCACGGGCGCGACGACAGGCTGTTTTCCATTCCCTGCCATCGAACGCGACGAGCGATGCCGAACGCCGCGCGCGACCGCATCACCCTCGGTGACCTGATTCGCCAGCGCATCGACGCGGCGATCGCGCGGGCTGTGACCATCGAGTCGCAGCGGCCGCAACGATGTGAAGCCGACCGCGAGTTGATCCGCCGCTGCGCCGCCGAGCGACTCGGCATTCCATGCGAGGAATTGCGTACGTCGCTTCGTCGCCTTGCGGAGGAAGTGGGCTGCCCGCTGGTGCGCGTAAGCCGGTGTGAGGCGGCGCTGGGCCGCGCGGCCGCGCGAATTCTCAATCACGACACGGTGTTTCAAGAGCTGCTCCGCCAGGGGCGCGAAGCGCTTCAGGGTTGGAACACCCGCGCGGAAAATGTCACAATTGAGGCACTTCGTCCGGCGCGGACCGCCCGCGGCGGCGACGGCGAATGAACGCAGCAACGGTCAGTATTGCCCCGACCAGCACGATGAACGGCCCGGTCGCGTCGAGAAAGCCCAGAACGAAGAACGGCCGCGAGACCAGCATCCTCCCAGCGTCCGCGGCGGCCTCTTCGTCGTCGTCCTCGGCGAAGGCCGCATCCAGGGCGGCGTCGGTTTCGTTCGCAGGCGGGGCCGGCTCGTTGACGAGGATCGACGTCTTGGTGAAGAGGTAGTGGTCGTCCCCGCTGATGCGTTTCGCGCGCGTGGTGGTGACGGCGCTGGTGACCAACAGGGCGACGGCGATGACGGCGTAAGCAAAAAGGAGCTTGCGGAACATGGCGGTTCAGCCATCGTACGATCGACGGCGCGGCGTGCCAAACGTCGCGCCATTGGAACAATCGCGACTGTTTCATTACCATTTGCCGCGCTTCGCGGCCCGTCGCGCCGCGGCGAGAGAATAGCTTAGCGCACTCAAGGTGGGATCGACCCCGTGGCCGACTTGAACATGGACTTTGACCAGCAATTCGCCGCGCTGCAGCGCGGCTGCGAGCACATCTACGGCGACAAGCCGACCGAGCTGCGCGATCGCCTCGCGGCGTCGGCCAAGTCCGGCAAGCCGATGCGCATCAAGCTCGGCATGGACCCGACCGCGCCGGACATTCACCTGGGTCACACGGTCGTGCTGCGCAAGATGCGGCAGTTTCAGGACCTGGGCCATCGGGCCGTGCTGATCATCGGCGATTACACCGCGCGGATCGGCGACCCCTCGGGCAAGACCAAGGCCCGGCCGATGCTCGACGAGGAGACGATTCGCAGGAACGCCGAGACGTATTTCCAGCAGGCCGGCAAGGTGCTGGACACCGATCCGGCGAAGCTGGAGATCCGCTACAACAGCGAGTGGCTTGCAAAATTGACATTTGCAGATGTTTTGCGACTGACCAGCCACATGACGCTGCAACAGATGGAGCAGCGCGAGAACTTCAAGCTGCGCCTGCGCGAGGGCGTGCCGATCATCATGACCGAGCTGATGTACCCGCTGATGCAGGCGTACGACTCGGTGGCGATCGACGCCGACGTGGAGCTGGGCGGCACCGATCAGACGTTCAACAATCTCGTCGGGCGCGATCTCATGGCGGCCTACAGCAAGCGCCCGCAGATGGTCGTGATCATGCCGATCCTGCGCGGGCTGGACGGCCACGAGAAAATGAGCAAGTCGCTGGGCAACTACATCGGCGTGACGGATTCGCCGAAGGAGATGTTCGGCAAGACGATGAGCATCGGCGACGGCCTGATGCCGGAGTGGTACACGCTGCTGACGACGCTGCCGACGGAGCGGATCAGGGAGTTGACCGACCCGACGCGGACGCACCCGCGCGACGCGAAGGTGCTGCTGGCGAAGACGATTGTCACGACGTTTTACGACGCGGCGACGGCCGATCACGAGGAGCAACTTTGGCAGCAGGTGATGGTCGAAGGTGGATTGCGTGACGATATCGCGACGGTGAAGGTGGCGCGGAGTGAGTGCGAGGCCGACGGGACGATCTGGCTGCCGAAGCTGCTCAAGCTGCTGGACATGGCGCCGAGCACGAGCGAGGGCCGGCGGCTGGTGCAGGGCGGCGGGGTACTGGTGGATCAGCAGCGCGTGGATGACCCGAAGGCGACGGTGACGCCGACGGACGGCATGCTGGTGCAGGTGGGCAAGCGGCGGGCGGCGCGGATCGCGCTGACCTAGAGTGCCTTTTTCACGTCACAATCCGCCGAAGCGGCGGTCTCGCCGGGCATAATCGCGGATCGCGTCGTTCAGATCTTTGACGTGAAAATCGGGCCAGAGCACGGGCGTGACGTACAGCTCGGCGTAGCTGATCTGCCAGAGCAGGAAATTGCTGACGCGCATTTCGCCGGCGGTGCGAATGAGCAGATCGGGGTCGGGCAGTCCGCTCGTATAGAGCGCATCGCTGATGGCGGCTTCGTCGATCTCATCGGGTTTACGACGGCCGTCGCGCACGTCGGCGGCGAGGCGGCGGACTGCGTCGACAATTTCCAGGCGCGAACCGTAGTTCAGCGCCAGGCAGAGCGTCATGCCCTTGTTGTTCGCGGACAGATTCGCCGTCTCGTCGAGTTCGTGGAGCACTTCATCAGGCAGGCCCGCGCGGCGGCCGATTTGAACCAGCCGAATGTCATTATCCATGATCTCGCCGCGCTCGCGGATGAGGTACCTCACGTACAAGCGCATCAGGTGCGCAATCTCATCCAGCGGGCGGGACCAGTTCTCGGCACTGAAGCTGTAAAGCGTCAGGCACTGAACGCCCAGCCGGGCGCAATGCGTGACAATCTCGCGAACGTTTTCCGCTCCGGCCTCGTGACCGGTCACGCGCTTCTGGCCGCGCTGCTGCGCCCAGCGGCCGTTGCCGTCCATGATGACGGCGATGTGGCGTGGTAGGCGCTCGCGCGGGATGCCGAGTTCGATCTGCGGGTCGAGTTTTTCGGCGGTGGGCATATAACCGTTATCGTTTCAGTTTGGCATGGGCTTTCGGCACATGCTTCAGTGTGGCACAGGCTAACAGCCTGTTCGATCCGGCTTTTAGCCGGTCCCACACGACCTGGAGTCAACCCGGGCCCCGGTGCAGCGTGGCGGTGCGCTCGGCGCCGATGCTCACGAGCGTGATCGGTACGCGGAGCAGTTCTTCCAGACGATCGAGATATGCTCGCGCGGCCGCCGGGAGGTCATCGTGCGATTTCACGCCGCTCATGTCACCCGGCCAGCCGGGCAGCGTTTCGTACACCGGCTCGACCTCGTTCAGCACCTTGATGTCCGGCGAAAATATCTTCAGCGGCTGCCCGCGATGCAGGTAGCTCGTGCAGATCTTCACCTCCGGCAGCGTGCCGAGCGTGTCGAGATGCATGATCGCCAGTTGCGTGATGCCGCAGAGATCGACGCTGTATTTCGTAGCGAAGGCATCGAACCAGCCGCAGCGCCGCGGGCGGCCGGTGGTGGTGCCATATTCGTGACCCCGCTCGCGGATGAGATTGCCCGTCGCGTTGTCCTGCTCGGTGGGGAACGGCCCGCTGCCGACGCGCGTTGAGTAGGCCTTGATAACGCCGAGGTAGCTGCGGATCGCCGAGGGTCGCACGCCCGCGCCGGCCGCGACGCCGGCCGCCATGCAGGTGCTGCTGGTGACGAACGGAAACGTACCGTGGTCGATGTCGAGCAGGCTGCCCTGTGCACCTTCGAAGAGGATGCGATCGCCGCGCGCGACGGCGTCGTGCAGCGTCAGCGTCGTGTCGCGCAGGTGCGGGGCGAGCCGCGCGCCAAGCTCGAGATATTGGTCGGCGATTTGCTTCGCATCCATCGGTTCGGAGTCGCCGAACATCGCCGCAAAGAGTCGATTGCGCTCCTCGCAGATGCGCGTGACGTTTTCTCGAAACGCCGCGCCGTCGGCGAGGTCGCCCGCCCGGAGCGCGCCGCTGCGCAGCATCTTCTCGGCGTAACACGGGCCGATGCCCTTGGCGGTCGTTCCGATCTTCTTGTCGGCGAGGCCGGCTTCGGACAGTCGGTCCTGTTTCTTGTGCCAGGGCATGACGAGGTGGGCTCGCGTGCTGATTTGCAGGTTGTCTCCGACGGCGATGCCGCGTTGCCGAAGGGCGTCCAGCTCGCCACAGAGAATCTCGATGTCCAGTACGACGCCGGGACCGATTAGGTTCAGCACGCCGGGCCGCAGGATGCCGCTGGGCACCAGGTGCAGGGCGAACTTCTCGCCGCCGACGCGGACGGTGTGGCCCGCGTTGGCCCCGCCGGCATACCGCACGACGACGTCGAAGTGCTCGGTGAGCAGATCGACGATCTTGCCCTTGCCCTCGTCGCCCCATTGCAGGCCGACGACGCTGGTGTTGCCGAGGGAGTGAAAGTCCATGCGGACTTTATACCGGCGCGAGCAGAGGCTGAAAAGCGATTGGCATCAGCGTTTGCAGCGTATCGTGGTCTGGCCGATGTATTATGATTGGCAGGGTAGGAATCCGGTTCGTGCGTGCGGATTCTGCGATTGGGAGTCCAATGATGGCGCGACGCCGAAGAGTTATCATGTCTCGGCTGATCGACCGGCACGCCGATCTCGGCGAGTTCGACGCCGCCTTCTGGAAGAAGGTAGGGCCGAAGGGTCGGATGCAGGCGATGTGGGACATGGTGCGGACGTATTTCGCCACAAGGTGCATCGATGAGCCTCCCGCGCAACTTTCGCGATCTGTTGCTCGCCTTAAACGAAGACAAAGTGCGCTGGACCGTCACGCAGAGATATCTGCCTTCAGAGCCAAAGCGTCTCGTAAAACCAAGCCCCGTCGCTCAAAAAAACGGAAATAGTATCGGCACTGGTTCAGGCGTATGATCTGAATGGCGGTGCACGCGGCGGGCATGCCCGTCGGCTAAATGGCGCACCCGTATAGACTTCGGTCACTGACTACGAGCCACTGAACACTGACAACTGACCACGAACCACGGCCCACCCATGCTCGGCGAATTCGATATCGACGATAAACTGCCCGCCCTGCTCGACCGCATCGTGAAGAGCTATCTGGCCGATGCGCGCACCAGCCATATCGGCCGCGGCTACCTGCCGAGCACCAAAGAGATCATCCACATCGTCGAACTGCTGCTTGAGGTTTCATATCCCGGTTACATCGGCCGGCAGGACCTGTCCAAATCGAACATCTCACATCACGTCGGTGAACTGCTCCCGCGCCTGGGCCAGCGGCTGTACATGCAGGTCTTCCGCTCGCTCTGCCACCAGAACGAGATCGATGGCAAGTACGACCCGGCCGGCAGCACCGAGCAGGCGCTGCCGTTCGACGCGAAGGCCCGCGAGCTGACGGTGCGGTTGCTGGAGTCGATCCCCGATATCCGCGCGATGCTCGCGCTCGACGTGCAGGCGGCCTACGATGGCGATCCGGCGTCGACCAACTTCGATGAGATCATTCTCACCTATCCTGGCATGCTGGCGGTGACGGTCTATCGCTACGCCCACGCGCTGCACGATCTGGGCGTGCCGGTGATGCCGCGCACGATGAGCGAATGGGCGCATAAACAGACAGGCATAGACATTCACCCCGGCGCGAAGATCGGCCGCAGCTTCTTCATCGATCACGGTACCGGCGTCGTCATCGGCGAGACGGCCGACATCGGCGACCATGTGAAGGTCTATCAGGGTGTCACGCTCGGCGCGCTATCATTCCTGAAGGACGAGCGCGGGCGGATGGTGCGCGGCTACAAGCGCCACCCGACGGTGAAGGACGGCGTGACGATGTACGCGAACGCGATCATCCTCGGCGGCGATACCGTGCTGGGCGAGGGCAGCACGATCGGCGGATCGACGTTCATCACCGCGAGCATCCCGGCCGGCTGCACGGTCGTGGTCCGCCCGCCCGAGACGACGCTGCGCCCGCCGAAGCAGGCGTCCGGCGGCGGCCCGGCGCATGATTTTTCGATATGAGCCTTTAGCTGTTAGCTTTTTGCCATTAGCCCGATGACGATGCACAAGGTTTGCTTTGCAGAAGCACTGTTGAACCGCATTGGCTGGACGCGAGTGGCTGGCGGCGCACGGCATTACCCGCGAGTGCAACCCGCCTGACGGTCGATCAAATGAAGATGAAATCCTCCCGCAACGAGCAGGTCCATGCTGTTACTCCTCGACCCCGCGCGCGAGCGCGACAGACCGTGCTGGCGCTGACCCTCGCGGCCGGCGTGGGGACTTTGATCAGTGCGGGTGGATGCGCCAAAGGCGAATGGGATCAGTTCGTCGAGAGCTTCAAACGCGAGAAGCGCGAGCAGCCGACGGCCATGCCCGCGCCGCTGGCGAAGACCAAGGCACTGGAGGGGACGATCGGCCCGCTGGTGACGATCGACGGCCTGCGTCTTACGCAGGTGCGCGGCTACGGCCTCGTGATCGATCTCGTCGATACGGGCGGGCGCGACGGGCCGGAGGTTGTGAAGAACTACATTACGAAGGAAGTTCGCAGGCGACAGGAGGTCGGCATGCCCGGGTTGCCGGCCGGCGCCTTGTTTGAAGACCTGAACAGTTGCATGGTAGAGGTAACGGGCTTGATCCCGGCGGCAGCGAAGAAGGGCGACCGGTTTGATGTCGTGATTCGGGCACTGGGGTCGGAGGCCAAGTCGCTGGTCGGCGGACGACTGGTGCTGTGTGACTTGAAGCTTTACGCGGATTCGCCGTCCGGGGTGATCGAAGGCAAGACGCTCGCCACCGCGAGCGGGCCGATGCTGGTCAGTCCGTTTGATCGGCAGGGGCTGCCGACGGACAAAGTCGATCTTCGGCAGGGATTCGTGCTGGGCGGCGGACAGGTGAAGGAATCTCGCACGGTGCGGCTGACGCTGAACGATCCAAGTTACAGCGTCGCGCAGCAGATCGTGACGCGGCTGAACGGGCGCTGGGGCGGGTTGAAACAGGTGGCCAACGCCATCAGCCCGGGGCGCGTTGATCTAACCATTCCCGATGAGTTCGCCGAGCGCAAGCGCATCTTCCTTGAGCAGGTGGTTCATACGACGCTGAACGGCAACCCGGCGCTGTTGGAGAAGCGGTCGAAGGAACTCGCCGCGGAGATCGTCCATCCTGACGCGGAGTTTGAATCGATCGGTCTGGCGTGGGAGTCGATCGGCAAGGTCGCGCTGGACGACATCCGCGAGCTGTATCAGCACCCGATGCCGGATACGAATTACTTCGCCGGGCGCACCGGGATGCGCATGGGCGACAACGGCGGCACGGATGTGGTCGTGCGCCACGCGAAGGACGCGCAGAGCCGATTCCGCCTTCAGGCGATCGACGAGCTGGGCTATGCGACGAACATGCACGCCGCGGGCGAAGCGCTACACGAATTGACGGGCGATTCCAACGAGGAGGTGCGCATCCGCGCCTACCTGGGCCTGCGTCGCCGGCCGCACCCGGCCATCACGCGGCGCGTGCTCGACCAGGACAATCTGATCCTCGATGTGATCGACAGCGGCGGGGCGAACCTGATTTACGTGCAACGACTGAATCAGCCGGTCGTCGCGGTCTTCGGCACGCAGATGCGCTGCCAGCCGCCGGTGATCTTCCCGGACGGACAGCGAAATGACAAACGTCGCTTACTGACGACGATCACGGCGCAGCAGGGCGACGACCACCTCACCGTGCTGTACAAGAACAAGCGCACCGGGGCAAACTCGCCGCCGTTGAAGGCGCCGCTGAACGCGGGTGAACTCGTGGCATTCCTTGGCGATGCGACGCAGTTTGGCGAGGATGGCGACGTGCGCGGGCTGGCCGTGCCCTATTCCGAGATTGTCGACATCCTTAGCACCTTCACGCGTCAGGGGAGCATCCCGGGGAGATTCGTGACCGAGGAGATGACGCGCGAAGAAGAGGAAGGCCGCCGCGAAGAAGAGCGCCCCGAATCGGAGTATTGATCGCAGGCGGCACCGGTCAACATTTTCGCGAAGCGAGAAACCTGGCCACATTGGATGGCATGGCCGCGGCCGTTGGCGGCCATGCTGATGAACCATCGCACACGACTGCCCCGAGTTAACAACCGCCGGCGCGTTCAATTCCTACCCCCCATTACCCAAACGAACCGCCGCTTGTCCGCCTCCGTAGGTCGATTTACAGTGCTCTCCGGCCGGGTTCGCCGCCCGGCTCTTGGGAGGGATTGGTGACCCGCGGGCGACGGGGTCGATACATTGCATAGCCACGCGAGTACGCCATGAACAGCGAAATCGTACACGTCCACGGCCGCGAAGTTCTCGATTCGCGCGGCAACCCGACCGTCGAGGCCGTCGTCGTTCTTGAAGACGGGAGCGTGGGTCAGGCCATCGTGCCCAGCGGCGCGAGCACCGGCGAGCACGAAGCCGTCGAGCTGCGCGACGGCGACCCCAAGCGGTATATCAAGAAGGGCGTCCTCCTCGCGGTCGAGAACGTCGAGAACGCGCTGGCCCAGGCTGTGCTCGGGTTGGACGCGACCGATCAGGAGGAAGTCGACGCGGCGATGCTCGCGGCCGACGGCACGGACACCAAGAAGAATCTCGGCGCGAACGCGATCCTCGCGGTCTCGCTGGCGACAGCGAAGGCCGCGGCGCAGTCGTGCCGGCTGCCGCTTTTTCGCTACCTGGGCGGTTGCCATGCGAATGTGCTGCCCTGCCCGATGATGAACATTCTCAACGGCGGCAAGCACGCCGACAGCACGGTGGATTTCCAGGAGTTCATGATCCAGCCGTGGGGCGCGCCGACGTTTCGCGAGGCCCTGCGCTGGGGCGCGGAAATCTTTCACACGCTCGGGAAGGTGTTGAAGGAAAAGGGTTACAACACGGCCGTCGGGGATGAGGGCGGCTACGCCCCGAGCCTCAAGAGCAACGACGAGGCGTTCGAAGTGATCGCTACGGCTGTCGAGAAGTCCGGCTATCGACTCGGTGAGCAGGTTTTCTTCGCGCTGGATCCGGCGTGCAGCGAGCTGGCGAACGAAGCCAAGGCGCCGGACAAGTACAAGTTTTTCAAGAGCAATCCGTCGAAGGTCGTCGACTCGGCCGGGCTGATTGAATACTGGGCCGAGAAATCGAAGCAGTGGCCGATCCGCTCGCTGGAGGACGGCCTCGGCGAGAACGACTGGGCCGGCTGGCGGAAGCTCACGGAGCGCCTGGGCGAGACCGTGCAGCTCGTCGGTGATGATCTCTTCGTGACGAATCCGAAGTTCCTCCAGCGCGGCATCAACGAGCAATGCGGCAACGCGATTCTTGTGAAGGTGAATCAAATCGGTACGCTGACCGAGACCCTGCGCGCCGTGCAACTGGCGCTGCGCAACGGATACGGCGCGGTCATCAGCCATCGCAGCGGCGAAACGGAGGACACGACCATCGCCGACCTGGCCGTCGCGACCAACGCCGGGCAGATCAAGACCGGCAGCCTGTCGCGCACCGATCGCGTGGCGAAGTACAACCAACTGCTGCGAATCGAGGAGCAGCTTGGCGAGCAGGCCGTCTATGGCGGCACGCTGTGGAACAAGTAGTCTGATTCGCGCCCGCTTCCATCGACGGAGCGGGCTTGGGTGAGGGTGAGCCGTTTGAACGATCGCATGGATGCGAAGCCGCTTGAGCCGATGCCGGTGCAGCCCATCGGGCCGTCGCCGCTGGGCCATCGCATCATGTTCGCGCTGCTCGCGTTGCTGGCGTTCGCGTTGTTCGCGCCGACGGTTGTTCTCCCGATGATTCGTGAATATGGCGCGGTGCGAGCCGAGGAAGCGGTCCTCGTTCACCGCTGCGCCGCGCTGCAGGACGAGATCGACCATCGCGCGCGGCTGATCGAGGCCTTTGCGGCCGACCCGGCGGTGAACGAAAAACTCGCGATGCTCGATCTGCAATATCGCAAGCCGGGCGAGGAAATTCTGCCGGTCCTGCCGCGTGTCTACGAGCCGGCGCCGCCGCCGAAGTACGTGCCGCCGCCCGCGCGAAGCGAACTGCTCACGCCCGACGACTGGCCCGGCTGGGCGATTCGCGCCGAGCTGTGGGCGCAGCAGCGCCAACTGATCGAGTTGTTTCTCGACGATGACCTGCGGCCGATCTTCCTGCTCATGTCGGCCGGCCTGCTGATCGCCGCGTTTGCGCTGTTCGCCCCGCGCGGACCGGGTGCGCCGCAGCGGATGGGCGACGAAGCCGTCCGGCAGCACCCCGCGCAGCCTGTGCCGGGCCTGCTGTAATCATCCTCCAAGCTTCATCACGGCGCTCCCGTACGGTCGCGGCTCGGATCGAAACCCAAGCGCTATCGCGATCTGACCGCGACGTTGATGCGTGAGTTCCCGTAGAATCTCCGAATGGCGATTGTGTCCCTCCAGCGCGTGCAGAAGTCCTACGGCGGCAAGGTCGTTCTGCGCGACCTGTCGCTCGATCTGCATCCGACGGAGAAGGTCGGCCTCGTCGGCGCGAACGGCTGCGGCAAGACGACACTTTTCAAGATGCTCGTCGGCCTGGAGCAGCCCGATCACGGCGATCTGACCACGTCGCGCGGGTTGAAGATCGCCTATCTTCCGCAGGAGCCGACGCTCGATTCACAGACGACGCTGATCGAGGCTGTCGGCGAGGCCTTCGCGTGGAATCGCCGCGCCGAGGCCGAGATCGCCGAACTGGGTCGAAAAATCGCCGCGGCCCACGGCACGCCCGATGAGGCGAAGCTGCTGGAAGACTACGACCGTCTTCATGCGGCGTTCGAGGCGGCCGGCGGCTACGACTTCGAGATTCGCATCCGCGAGGTCCTCGGCGGCCTGGGCTTCGGCCCGGAGGAGTACGACCGTCCGGTCGGCGTGCTCTCGGGCGGTCAGAAGTGCCGCGCCGCCCTGGCGCGCCTGCTGTTGACCCCCGCCGATCTGCTGCTGCTCGACGAGCCGACGAACCACCTCGATATCGCGGCGACGACGTGGCTCGAAGAATTCCTCGGCAATTTCCCCGGCGCGGCCGTCATCATCTCGCACGATCGCTACCTTCTGGATCGCGTGGCGGCAAAGATCATCGAGGTCGAGGGCGGCCGGGCGACGGTCTATCCCGGCAATTACACCAATTACGCCGGCGCGAAGCGCATCCGCCGGCTGGAGGCGATGCGCGAATACGAAAAGCAGTCGGAGTTTCTCGCGCATCAGCGCGACTACATCGCGCGGACGCACGCCGCCAAGGACTCGGCCAAGCAGGCCCGCGCCCGGCGCAAGATGCTCGACCGCATGGAAGCCCGCGGCGAAATTCTCGACAAG
>CAZQCF010000014.1:0-91749 GCA_964592235.1 uncultured Planctomycetaceae bacterium | reverse complement strand
TCAGAATCCACCTGCGAACGTAGGCCTCCCACTCGTCCGGCTTGTGCTCGACGCCCTCCAGTCCGAAGCGACCCGATGCGTCGTCCCACCAGGCGGGGAAATAGCCGCTGCCTTTGGCGCGGCAGGCTTCGATCCATTCCTGAAGGGCGTGCAGATCGTAATCTGACTTGATCAACTCCCACTCCGACTTTGATACGACCTTGCCACCGCCGAGGTAGCGAGCGGGCAACTCGCCGGGCTTGTCAACATAGTCCGGGTGGTATACCGGCACACCGGGCGGCATGCCGAGATCGTCGGGTCCAATCGACTTTGGATGCTCCGGCCGATCAAACTCGGCGTGCTCCAATTGATACACAAACCGATAGCCGGAGCGGAGATTCTCACTTTCAAAATGAACCGGCCACCAATAGCCGTCGATCTGTTCGTATGCGCTTCGTGCAATCGTCATGGGGTCCGGCGCCTGATCGGTACAGCGCTGCTCGGTCGACATGGAAACGATCGCGTGATCCATCCGTGGATCAATCGCATACTCCGACACGATCTTGCAGGGCGGTTCGTCGGATGTTTCACCGATTATCCGCGCCAACCGAATGAGATTACCGTCCATGCGTAGCGAGTATTCATCAGGCTCTTTCAGTACCCAATGTGCCTTCATCACGTCATGACACGACATCCTTCGACATGGTTGCAGGCAAAGGCCAATCGTGCGGGGGTCCACGAAGAACGCCCCGTTTTCCGTTTGAGCCGCCCCCACGTGGTCATAACTCCCCCAGTGCGACCAACACATCGGCGGCTGGCTCGTGCGATCGACAACGTGGCGTTGTGGAAGGCATGCGTTCCTTACTCCGAGAGGCGATTTGTCGGGATCAAATACGACAACCCCGTCGTCGTCTCCGAATTCCGTCAGTTCAAAGTTTTCCCCGGCAAATCGGGCTGTGATCCGCTCTACCTGAATCCCGCCACGAGGATAATGTGTGGTCAATCGGTAATTCAGAATCGCCGTTCTGGGTTTCAGTCTCGATTCGACCGCCTTGACGAGCGGAGCCGGAACTTCATTGCCCCAACTCGTACATGGCAGCACTGAAAACGCCAAACTCACCCCCACAAGGCGAAAACGGAATCGCTCCCGGAAGGCACAAGCTGAACGCTCATTGTGCGTCATAGCAGCAGGTTTCTCCGAACATGAGCCAAAGCTCAAAGCGATATTGTGGCTGGGGCGGCCCTTCTGGTTCGACACATGGATTGGTTTGCGTACAGAAATACGGTGAATGGCCTATTTCCGTCTCACACCAGTTGATAAAGTAACAAAGTCGACTCTCGGCCACATGACATTGACCGTGCTGGATTTCGTTGCAACATCCTTCCGGTCGCTCGCCCGAAAGAGTCGCGTACTGCCCCGAGTATGCCGGCGATGCTTGAAACCCGTAGCACGCAAGGTCTTTGCACCGGCACGATTGGTTCACAGTACTCGAGCACGTTTGCGCATGCATGGCGTCCCAAAGACAATCTGTCCAAGAACCACCCGGAGGCAATGTACAACCTTGATTCGCCGGCGGGCAATCGCTCCGCACCGCGCCATCCGAACCCATCAGCACCAGGCCCGCCGCCGCCATCGTCCACATCGCTCGTCTCATGCCATGCTCCTTTCAGTATGACAATCGCCAATCGGCTTCACCACCACGAGCGACGATTCTACCCCCCCCCCCCCCGGTTGCATGTCAAGAGAAATCGTAATCTCATGAGTGCCATATTCTGACATACCCCCCTGCCGCGGCCGATCTCGCCGGATCATCCGCTTACGTCCGGCAGCGCGACGGGATAGGCCGGCGGCTGGCCCAGCAACACGCGCACGACATCCTCGGCGACGGTGAAGCGCTCGCTGCTGGCATCGAGCGTGGCCCCGGCGACATGCGGCGTGAGGATGCAGTTGGGCACGCGACGCAGCGGATGGTCGGTCGGGAGCGGCTCGGAATCGTAAACATCCAGCGCCGCGCCACCGATCATCTTGCGGCGCAGTGCCTGCGCCAAAGCAGCGCTGTCGATCAACGGGCCGCGCGCCGTGTTCACGAGCAGTGCGCTGGATTTGAGTTTCGCCAGTGACTGCGCGTTGATGATACCGCGCGTCTCGTTCGACAGACCCAGGTGCAGACTCAATACGTCGCTCTCGGCGAGTAGTTCGTCGAGATTCACGGCGCGACCGGCGAATTCCGTCGGCGTCGCTCCGGCCGGGTCGTGATAGATGACGGGCATCTCAAAGGCGGCGGTGACCATGCGCCCCAGACGCTGCGCGACGGGGTCGAGTCCGAGCAGGCCGAGCGTCATGTGGGCCAGTTCGCGGCCGGCGGGGGCGCGCAGCGATTCAAATTCGCCATCGCGCACGGCGCGGTCCAGAAACGGCACACGGCGGTGCAGGGCAAGAATCAGACCGAGAGTGAACTCGGCAGTGGAGGCGACGGCCACGTGCGGCGCGTAGACCACGTGAATGTTTCGGCGGCTGGCGGCGCGGAGGTCGATGTGATCCACCGTGGGGCTGGCGCGAGCGATGACCTTCAGCCGATCGCCGGCGTTGATCACGCGCGCGGTGACGTGGGCCTTGCCGCGGACGCAGAGCGCGTCGGCGTCCGCGATCGCGCCCACGAGCGTTTCGGGTGCGGAATCCTCCAGCACCGTGACGCGGGCGACTTCCTCCAGGCGCGCGAGGGCCTTCGCGTCGAACGGCTCGGCTACGACAACGTGAAATTTCCTGCTGCCCGGCATGTCTGTTCCTCCGAAAGACATGGGGTCGCGGCGATTCCGACGGCGATCACAGACAAGAATGGCCCTTTCCCGTCGAATCCGTATAATACCGCCCTCGGCTGGCGTCACAATGAAAAAATCAGGCGAGCAACAAATTCTTGAGGGACCCCCGATCATGAACCTTCACATTTCCTTCATGCGGAACCTCGGTGGCGCGATCTTGACCTTGGCGGTGTCATCCGCAGGCATTCAGGCGGAGCCGCCGCGACCGGACTCGGCGAAGTCCGGCCCGGCCCTCGCCGATTCCACGACCGTCATCCGCGAACCATCGCAGGGGCGACCGATCTTCATCACGCCCGGAGAAACGTTCTACTTCGTCATGCAACGCGGTCCGCAGGTGCATGGTGACGTGCGTTTCCTCCTTCGCCATGCGATGGAACCGACCGTGCGCGTGCCCCTCAAGGCCACGACGCCGCCGTCGTATAACGACGAATACTGCAGCATGGTGCTGATGGTGCCCGCCGAGGCGACGCCGGGGTTGTACGACCTCGAGCTGGCTGCCCCCGGCGGAAACTTCTACTCGCGCCGCAGCGTGAAAATCGTTGACACGTTCAAGACCGAGTTCCGCTTTGTGCACCTCTCAAACATGAACATCGGCGATCTGACCGCGCCGGCCTTTGACGACACTTTGCCTCGTGAAATCAACCTCCTCGCGCCGGAGTTCATCATCGCGACCGGTGACTATACCGAGTGGGCGCGGGCGCGCGACGACGCGACGAGCTGGCGTGCCGTGCTCAACTACTTCCAGCAGTTCAATGCGCCGGTCTTCATGCTCTGCGGCCAGCACGACCACCAGGAAAGCTTTACGCAATACGTCGCCAGCCGCCCCATCGGCACCATCGACTACGGGGCGTATCACGGGTTGCTGCTGCTGGACCACCCCGGCAGCCCCATCGATCAGGATTTTTCCCAGTTGCAATGGATCGAGAACGATCTGCGGCGCAACAAGAACAAGAAGCTGACCTTCCTCTGCACCAACAGCGACGAGCTGGCGCTGCTGGATATCTGGCGGGCCAACGGAAATCTGGAAACCTTCATCGAAGAGAACAAGATTCGCCTGTTCCTCACCGGCGGCTCGACCGACTGGGACTTCAAGGAATTCGCAGACCGCGTGAAGGGCGTGCCGAATCTGCACTTCGTCCGCACGCATCAATCCAGCACGTCTCTGCGTGACCGCGCCACGGGCATCAGCCACTATCGCGTCATCGAGGTCAAGGGGGATCAACTTGCATTTACTTATCCCGACGATAACGCGGCCGAGAAGCTCCAGCACTCGATTCCCAGCGGGCGATTGCGCACGTTCTTCGACGCGCCCAACGACGGCAGCGCCGCGCGCGTCGGCGTCACGATTCAGAACGCCCTCAACCAGGGTTTCGACAACGCCCACGTCTGGCTGCGTGTCGCCAAGAAGGGCAACGCCAAGCCGACCATCGAGCCGGGTCGCGTCGCGAACCTATTCGACACGGGCGATTACTGGGCTTGCGACGTGGTGCTGGACGTTCCCGATAAGGGCGCGGTGCGCGTGCTTGCCTCAATCAATGCCGACGACGTGCCCCCCGCTCTGCCGATCGATGTGGCGTTTGAAGGCCCGCGCGAGTGGTCGTTCTCACCCAAGTCGACCCAATTCGGCTTGAGCTACTTCGCTTGTCCGGAGAAGGTCACACTCAATCTGACCAATCGAGCCAAGTCCACCATCACCTGCTGGCCAATCATCCGCGTCAACGGCGGCGAACTGCACCCCGACCGCAAGGCCGTGCCGCGCTTGCCGCTGACGTTGGAGCCGGGCAAGACGACGCCGATCCCACTGGTGCTCCAGCTTCGTCGCGTCAGCCCCGGTCCGCACGCCGTGCAGGTACACTTCCTCGAGGATCCGCTTAGCCGCCTGACGACTTTCAACGTGACGCTGGCCGGCGCGCCGCAATAAGATCACCCGACATGGCCTTGCTGCTATGGACCAAACGACGAGGGCCGGGGTGGAGAATCGGCGGCGTCGCGATGGTGGTCGCTGCGCTGGCAGCACTCGTCGGGGGCTATTCGTACATCGCCACGCGCCACGCCACGACGACCGCACAGCCGCGAGTTGACGCGACGGTCACGCCCGTACGCCCGCCAACGGAGCACGCCACCCGGCGCCGCGCCGAAACCTTTGAGCGCTTCGTGCTGGATGAAGTGCAGCGCGAACGGCGCATCATGGTCGTTGTTCATGTCGCATTGGCCGGCCCGAGCAAGCGCAGCCAGTCGCCGCGTCCGGCATTCGATGCACGGACCGATCTGCGCTGGGGCGCGATGTACGGATTCGCGACGTACCTGGCTCGCCTGCCCGGCTGGCGACGCGTCGAGGATTACCAGCTTCAGCTTCTGGCAGAGCAGATACCCGGTCCGGCGGCAGCCGATGCGGGTGTCGTCGAATCCGCCCTGCTTCGGTCGACGATCCGACCCGGCGAAGCGTGGCAGGCGCGCGGCATCGCCCAGCCCTTCGACGTATTTCTACTGGGCGTCGCCTATTCGCCCGATGCCGCGATGAACGCCATGCAGGCGTGCGTGCAACAGGCGATGGGCCGGATGTCGACGCGCGTCACGATCGATCGCGAAGGCCTGGTGCTGGATCGCCCGCCAGTGGTCGTCGGCTATCTGGGTCGCAACGCCGTAGCCGACGAACCGGTCGATTTGTTTGCGTCGCTTCGAATCGACGCGCCGCGCCCGACGGGCGTCTTTTTCGCGGCGTCTCACAGCGCCCTGCAACTGCACGCGGCCTGCGTCCACCACGGTCTGTACCCCGTGCTGTTCGCGCGCGAGCCGATCGTGCCCGAGGCCTATCTGATCGAGGGAATCCTCACCGCGCTGGAATCAGGCAAGCTCGATGATGGTTTTCTCGACAGCGCCGCGGCAGCCTACGCCCGGCGGCAGAAAGGCGTTTCGCCGCAGCGCGCGCGGGACATGCTCTTCAGGTGATGGATCGCTGCGACGGATTGCGCAGATTCAGGACCAGCTCCACCGTGCCGACGCTTTCGCCGAGTTTCTGGGCGATGTCGCGCGGGGCAAACCCAGCGTCGGCGAGTTGGAAGATCTGTGCAAAGCGCGGATCGCCCTCCAGCCCGCCGTCCAGCGGTGGAATCGTCATCGCCGGTGTAAGCGGCCGCTCACTTCGAAGAGCGGTGTGTTCCATGGATGCGTGGTGTGACCCGCGCTGCGACGCCACGGCTTCCGCCTCCCGCGGCGGCTCGCGCAGTTGCCGACTCGCCTCAATCAGCACGCGAAGCGCCGAGATGCGCCGATCGGCCTCGGTCATCAGACCCTGCAGGCGACCGAACTCCTCCTCGACCTGAAGCGTGATGCGCTCCGAAAGGTGCTCCAGCTCCGTCAGAAGTTGCTCAAAATCTCTCTGCACGCGCAGCGACGCGTCGCCCCCGCCCGGATTCACCGCCCCGCGCGATGCGCCGCCCCGATCGCGCGCGGCGGCTTGCTCCAGCGCCGCTTCCGCGCGTTCCAGTGCCGACGGCCGCCCCGGACCCGGTGCTCGCTGCCGGCGTCGGCTCTGCACGGCGATCACCAGCAGCGACGCGCCGAGCAGACCGATCAGGATCCACTGTTGAAGACTGGGAGGATCGATGAATGCCGCCAGTGTCGTCATGTCGCAACCTCGATCAGCGACCCGGGGTCACTTGTCCAGGCCGTACCGCGCGCGGCCTGCCTGCTGCGCCGCGAAGTATATGTCACGGAGCAAGACACCGCACTTGGCCGCCAGATGGACGCAGTCATCGTGCTCGGGTGTGACGGTCAGCACCCGACCGGCCCACATGCCCACCTTGACGGGGACGGGGCCGTACTTCGTGTCCACCGTTTCAATTCGTCGCTCCAGCCTCGTACGAGAACAGGCGTGCCGGCGGATCCCGAAGGTTGGCGTGTGGGTGAAGAGAACCTCTTCGCAGGCGAAGACGCGATCGACCGGCGCGAGCACCGTGAGAAGGACGCCCGGCCGGTTCTTCTTCATGTGGATCGCCGTGGTGAACACATCCACCGCCCCCGCCGCGAACAACGCGTCCAGCGCGTGGCCGACCTGCTGACCCGTGGCGTCATCGAGGTTGGTTTCCAGCACGACGATCTCATCGACGCGCTCGGCATCGACTGCCGATCCGCCGGCCTCGCCGACCAGCAGGCGCAGGACGTTGGGGCGCGTCGTTCCATCTCGTGTCCCCGCCCCGTAGCCGCTCGACCGAATGGTCATGGCGGGAATCGGACCGTATGCGTCAGCCAAAGTGGTGAGAATCGCGGCGCCGGTCGGGGTCGTGAGTTCGCCCGGTTCGTCACAGGCAGCCAGCGGCACGCCGCGCAGCAGTTCGGCCGTGGCCGGCGCCGGCACGGGGATGACACCATGATGACACTTCACGGTGCCGGAACCGACGGGCAAAGGTGAACAGACGATGCGCTGAATCCCAAGCAGCTCCATCCCGATCACCGCGCCGACGACATCGACCATGGCATCAACCGCGCCGACCTCGTGGAAATGCACTTCCTCGATCGTGGTACCGTGGACCTTCGCCTCGACCTCGGCCAGCCGCGTGAAGATGCGAATCGCGCGATCCTTGACCCCAGCGGGCAGCTTGGAATCCTGAATGATCTTCTTGATGTGGTGCAGGTGCCGATGGCCCGCCTGCTCGGTCAGGCGGACCTCCACCCTGGTCGCGGCAAAGCCCTGCTTGCGAACCGGCCGCATCGACAACTCGTAGCCGCCGATTCCGAGTTGAGCAAGCTGCGCGCGGAAAGCCTCTTCCGGCAACCCCGCCGCAAGCAGCGCGCCGAGGATCATGTCCCCACTCGCCCCGCTGAAGCAGTCAAAATAGGCGATTTTCATGTATGCGCCGTGCGACCGGCGGCTAGAGCCGCCGGGCAGGCGAGCGACAGACTACGCGATGCGAATGCCTGCCGCAACGGATCAGCCGTTCAGCAGCGCGGCGACAAACGCGGTCGTGTCGAGATCGTTCACGACATCGTTCTCATCCATGTCGGCGCAGAAGCAGCCCGCTGTGGGCAGGCCCGGAGCGAGCGCGCAATTGACGTAGTCCTGCACGTCGGCGCCATTCACCGAGCCGTCACCGTTCAGGTCGCCGTCAAGGAAGCAACTGGGCACCAGCGTCGTCGCGCTCACCGATTGCGGGGTATGCGGCTTGAACAGGCCGATCTTCACCGTGCCATTGCGCGGCGGCGTGTTCGCGGTGAACCAGTAATTGTACATCGTGCCCCAGCGCAGAGCGTTGGAGTTGGGATTCTGGGCGTGCGTCTGCGGACTCTGCCAGGTGACACCGCCCGGCCCCGACGCCGACAGCCAGTCCGTGTTGTCGTAAATTTCGCCCGAGTGGTAGTTCACGTCGTTGAACCCGATGTTCGAATACGTCACACCGGCTGGTCCGGTGACCGTGACCTCGCCGGCGGACTTGTCAGAGTTGAGATTGTACAGGGCGTAGTCGTAGCGCCACTGCCCGCCTCCGAGGTTCGTGACCTTGTGCCCCAGAATGAGCCGGCCCTCGGCCGGAATATCGACATTCGTAATGGTCACCGCGGGATCGGGCGTGTTCGGCCCCAGGCCGTGGTCCTTCCATGCGTGAATGCCGGGCTTGAACTGGAAAATGCTGCCCTGATACGTCGGCGAATAGGAGGCATTAAACGTGACGCGCTTGTACGAGGCGTTGTTCAGCCAGTTCTGCCACGTTGCGTCGTCCGAGGCGGCGTAGACGCCCTCAAAGAAAAAGAGCGCGCCCGGATAGTTCGCGGGATCAAGATTGCTCTGAAGGATCTGCAACCGCTTGAAAATCGCGTCGCCCGTCGCGCCGTCGGCATTGGCAAATGCGCCCGTGAAGGCGTTGATCCCCGATCGCCGCGCCAGCCGGCCCTGACCCGCGTTCCAGCCAGACGTGTAAACATCCAGGCAACCGGCACCGAGTACCGTGCCGCCTTGATTGTTGCAAGTCATACCACACCCACCGCCGGCGGCGGCGCAACAGGCCGTCTTCACCCACGACATGCCAATCTGCATCAGACGGCCGTCGTGCAGCCGGTAAGCGTTCATCGCCAGACCGGGTGTGTTGTTGTTCGTCCACAACAGGTTCTGGTTCCCGAGGTTGCACGTATTGGAACCGATCGAATAGGCACGCATCGCGCCGACCGGTCCATAGCTGCTTAGTGAAGTGCTATCGCTTAAGACAACATCCGGCCCCGCCGCGGGAACCCGCGTCGCCACCGCACACAAGGCAAGCAGGGCCACGTTGAACACCATTGCGTTTCGAAGCATCTGAATCTCCTCCAGTTTGCGCTGTGGCTCATGCCGTAGAATTGGCGAGCGAAATTCCGCGTTTGAGTTTCGATCCAGCGAGGGACAATGTCGGACCACCACACCAAACTCCGATTCTACCGAAAAGATCACTCTGACTCAACCATCACGAAGTGCCGCCACATGAGCCGCATTCACGCAATGGCCCTCCGCAGCAGGATCCTTTGACAGCCCTCCGGCGGCGCTCTCTACTACGGGGCTTTGCTCGCGGGTATGCAACCGGGCAGCGCGGAACATGACATGGCCACGCTCGAAGAACTGCGACAACGCATTGATGCCCTCGATGAGCGCCTCGTCACGCTGCTCAATGAACGCGCCGCCATCGCCGTCGAAATCGGCCGCGTCAAGCGCGCCGCCGGCGTCGCCGTCTTTGCTCCCGAACGCGAACGCGAGGTGCTCCAGCGTATCAACGCCCTCTCAAAGGGGCCGCTGACTCGCGGCGCGATGACGAACATCTACAAGGAACTCATGTCCGCATCGTTTGCCCTGCAACGCGCGCCGCGCGTCGGTTGCCTCGGACCGGCCGGCTCATTCTCTCACGAAGCCGCCCTCGGTCGGTTCGGCTCGTCGGTGGAATACGAGCCGCGTGTCGATATTCTCGGCGTCGTCGAGGACGTGGCCAACGGCCGCCTCGACTACGGCGTCGTGCCGGTGGAGAACTCCACCGGCGGCGCGGTGCTGGACACGCTCGACGCCTTCACCAACTACGATGTTCGAATCTGCAGCGAAATGACGCGAGCCATCCGCCACAATCTGCTCGCCAACTGCCGGCAGGATGAGATCGCCGTCGTCTATTCCAAGCCCGAAGCCTTCTCGCAATGTCAGCGCTGGCTAAGCGAAACCGGCCTTTCGAAGAAAATCTCCCCCGCCCCCAGCACAAGCAAGGCCGCCGAGATGGCCGCACAGCAGCCTCATGCCGCCGCCATCGGCAGCGCTCTGGCCGCCAAGCTTTACGGGCTGAAAATCCTCGCGCCGAACATTCAGGACAGCCCCAACAACGCGACGCGCTTCCTGGTCCTCGGCGGCGACGGCCCCCGCCCCACCGGCAACGACCGCACCAGCCTGCTCTTCATCACCGCCCATCAGGCCGGTGCGCTCGTCAACGTCCTGCTCGTCTTTCAGAAGGCCGGCATCAACATGACGATGATCACCTCGCGGCCCCACGCCAGCGGGGAGTCTCAATACTGTTTCTTCACCGACATCGACGGCCATGCGGACGACGCGCCGATCAAATCGGCCATTGACGCCGCCCGCACGCACTGCGCCGTCTTGCGCGTGCTCGGCTCGTATCCCAAGTCCACCGAGATCATGACGGAGTAACACCGTGTCCCGAAGACCCTTTGTCGCCGGCAACTGGAAAATGAACCTGAATCTCGCCGCAGCCCGCGCGCTGGTCGCAGACCTTCGCGCGCGCATCAGCGGCAGCCCCGCGATCGACATCGCCATCTGCCCGACGGCGGTCTATCTCTTCCCCATGGCCAAGGCCGTCGCCGACTCGCCGATCAGGCTCGGTGCCCAGAACTGCTGGCACGAAAAATCCGGTGCCTTCACCGGTGAAATCTCCGCCGACATGATCCGCGAGACCGGCGCCTCCTACGTCATCCTCGGTCACAGCGAACGCCGCCACACCATCGGCCCGAAGGACGCCGCCGGCCACATCCACGGGGAGACCGATGCGATGATCAACGCCAAGGTCAAGGCCGTCCTCGCCGCCGGGTTGACTCCCATCCTTTGCGTCGGGGAAACGCTGGCCGAGCGGGATGCATCCGTCACTGAAAAAGTGCTGACGCGCCAGCTCGAAGGCGGATTGGCCGGCCTGTCCGGCGATGCTGCCGCCGGCATCGTCATCGCCTATGAGCCGGTCTGGGCCATCGGTACCGGTCGAAACGCCACTCCCGAGCAGGCCCAGGACGCCCATGCCCATATCCGGCGAGAATTGGCCCGTTTGTGCGGCCCGCGCGTTGCGGACGGAATTCGCATACAATACGGCGGCAGCGTAAAGCCTGATAACGCCGCCAGTTTGATGAAGTGCCCCGACGTTGATGGCGCGCTGGTCGGCGGGGCAAGTCTGAAGTCGGCCGATTTCCACGCGATCATCGATGCCGCGCTCCGAGTGAAAGGATCATACTGAACCATGTTCCCTGGTACGTATCTCGTTGCGACGTTTGGACAGGTCATCCTGACCTTCTTTATCGTACTGGTCTCCCTGCTGCTGATGGGGCTGATCCTGCTTCAGAAGAATCGTGGATCGGGCCTCTCCGGCGCGTTCGGCGGCGTCGGCGGGCATACCGCCTTCGGCACGAAGACCGGCGACTTCCTCACGTGGGTCACCGTCGGCCTTGCCGGCGTATTTATCATCCTTTCCATCACCGCGGTCTTTGTATTTGAACGAGCCATCGCCCCGGCCAGCGCTTCGCCAGCCGCACCGCCGCCCGTTTCAACCGAGGCCCCGATGACCGGCGGTGCCACTCCGAACACCAGCGCGACGCCGATCGACGTGCAGCCGGTAAACGTGCAGACGTCCACCCCGCTCGTGAACCAGCCGCCGAAGAACTCGGCCGAGTCGACGCCGGCAACCGGTTCTGGCACAGGGCAGCCTGCAACGCCTCCGGGCAATACGCAGCCTCCGGCGCAATCAACGCCGCCCGCGGATGAGTCGAAGCCGAACTAAGCCGGGCGCAATCATCGCCGCGATGTGGTTTTCCGAGCCGCAACCGTAAGGGAGCGGGTTCTATCAGTTGTTCCGGAACTGCCAATTCGGCGAATCAGGAGACATTTGTAGATGCTTTCCAGCATGACCGGTTTCGGCGCTGCCCAGGCCCACGTCGACGGCGTGAGCATCCGCACGGAGATTCGCAGCGTCAACAACCGCTACTACAAGTCTTCCCTGCGCCTGCCTGAATCACTCCAGCGCTACGAAGCCGAGTTCGACAAACAACTCCGCACGCGCCTGGGCCGCGGCAGCATCGTCTTCAATCTGCGCGTCCGCGATGAGAACGGCGCCGCCGACAGCCAGATCAATCAGACCGCCCTCGAACGCATCGCCGAGCGCCTGGCCCCCCTCGCCGCCAAGCTCGGCAGCGCCCGCATCGATCTCGCCTCGCTGCTGGAACTGCCCGGTGTCTGCGAATCCGCCGAGCCGGACGAGACGATTCTCGAAGCCCGCTACACCGCCGCCGCGAAGGTCGTCGACGAGGCCATCGACAAATTGCTGAAAATGCGCGCCGTGGAAGGCGAGGCCCTGCTGAAGGACCTCACCGCCCAATGCGCCGAGATCCGCTCGCGGCTGGCCGGGATTCAGTCCCGCGCCCCCGGCGTCGTCGAGGAATACCACAAGCGCCTGCTCGCCCGATTGCAGCAGCTCGTCGCCGGCGCCAGCGTCGAACTCGACAAGGACTCCATCATCCGCGAGGTCGCCATCTTCGCCGAACGTTGCGACATCAACGAAGAGATCGCCCGCCTCGCCAGCCACCTCGACCAGTTCGCGGAAATCTGCCGCTCCGGTCAGGAGGCCGGCCGCCGGCTCGACTTCCTCGCGCAGGAAATGCTCCGCGAGGCCAACACCATCGGCAGCAAGGCCGCCGACGCCGCCATCTCGCGGCACGTCGTGGAGATCAAGGCCGCCATCGACCGCATGAAGGAACAGGTTCAGAACGTCGCCTAGAATCGGGCTTCGAGCAACCGCAGCATGACCACGAATTCCAAACCATCCACCGGCCGCGTCATCGTCATCAGCGGCCCCAGCGGCGTCGGCAAATCCACGATCTGCCATCGCCTCTGCGACCTGCTGCCCGCCGAGTTCAGCGTCTCGGTCACGACGCGCAAGCCTCGCCCCGGTGAGAAGAACTCCCGCGACTACCACTACGTCACGCCCGACGAATTCGCCCGCATGGACCGGGCCGGCGAACTGCTCGAATCCGCCCAGGTCTATGGCCATCAATACGGCACGCCGCTCAAGGCCGTGCAGCAGGCCGTCCACGAAGGGCGTTCCATCATTCTCGAGATCGACATCCAGGGCTGCATCCAGGTCCGCCGAAAGATGTCCGACGCCATCGCCATCTTCCTGCTGCCGCCCACGCCCGAGGCCCAGAAACAGCGAATCGTCAGCCGCAACACCGACCCGGCCGAGGTCATCCGAGAGCGACTGGCCAAGGCCGACGGCGAGATCCGCTTCGCCAGCGAGTCGGGCTGCTACGATCACTTCGTCGTGAACGACGATCTTGAAAAAACGGTACAATCGGTGCGCGACCTGATCCTGTCGCGCCCGGCGCGAAGTCAACCAGCGATTGCTTGAGAGGAACCGCACCATGATTCAGGACCTGAAGAACGAGGACATCATCAACAAAGTCGGCGGCCGCTTCCGCCTGACCGCGCTCATCCAGAAGCGCTGGAAGCAGCTCATGATGGGCGCGCGCCCGCTGATCGAGCCGGGCCGCATGACGCCGATGGAAATCGCCATCCGCGAAATCATCGAAGGCAAGATCGCCTACAACGATGCCGAGGACGGCAGTGGCGAACAAGACGCCTAGTCCGATCGCGCCGCCAACCGGCCGCCCCGATGCGCCGCCTGTGGCGCTGGGCGTCGCCGCCTCGCGCGAGGACACCCCGCTTGGCGGCTACGAAGTCGTCGTCGCGGTTTGCGGGGGCATCGCCGCCTACAAAACCGCGTACCTCGTCTCGGCGCTTGTCCAGCGCGGCTGCGGCGTCAGCGTCGCCATGACCGACGCCGCGCAGAAATTCATCACCCCGCTCACGTTTCAGGCCCTCACCGCGAGACAGGTCTTTACCACGCTCTGGGGCGAGGCGAACTACCACGACCCCCAGCACCTGCGACTCACCGAAGCCGCCGACCTGTTCATCGTCGCGCCCACCACCGCCAACATGCTCGGCAAAATCGCCCACGGCATCGCCGACGACCTCGTCAGCACCATGGTCATGTCGGCCGATTGCCCCGTTCTGCTGGCCCCGGCCGCGAACACGCGCATGTGGGAAAACCCGATCGTTCAGGAAAACGTCGCCGGTCTGAAGCGCCATGGCTATCACATCGTGCAGCCCGGCAGCGGCTGGCTGGCCTGTCGCACCGTTGGCGCGGGTCGCATGGCCGAGCCGGATGCGATCCTTCTTGAAGCCGCCACGATCCTTCAGCGCAAAGCCCCGCGCTCCCGCCGATGAAACGTCGTTTGAAAATCCTCATCACCGCCGGGCCGACGCGCGAGTACCTCGACCCCGTGCGCTATCTCTCCAACGCCTCCACCGGGAAGATGGGCTACGCCATCGCCGCGGCCGCCGCGAAGCGCGGGCACGCCGTGACGCTGATCTCCGGCCCGGTCGAACTCCCCGCGCCGCGAGGCGTCCGGCTCATTCGCGTGACGAGCGCGCTGGAAATGCTGGCCGCCTCGCGCCGCGCCTTCTCCTCCGCCGACGCCGCCGTCTTCGCCGCCGCCGTCTGCGATGTTCGACCGCGCCGCCCAAAATCTCGCAAATTGCCTAAATCAGCCCTCGCCCGCGCGCTGTCACTTCTCCCCAACCCCGACATCGCCGCGACCCTCGGCCGGATCAAACGCCGACCCGCCCGGCCGCCGCGCGTCACCATCGGCTTCGCGCTCGAATCCCACGACGGCCGCGCCAAGGCCGCCGCCAAGCTCCGAGCCAAGCATTTCGACGCCATCGTCCTGAACTCCCCCGCGGCCATCGCCGCTGACCGCAGCGACGTCGAAATTCTCTCGGCCGACGGCCGCTGGCAGCGCCCGAGGACGGCCTCAAAATCGTCACATGCCCTACAGATCGTCCGGCACCTCGAAGAGTTGGCCGCAGCGGGCCTCGCCGGCCGATCATAACGTGCTTTTTTACAACAGGTTACGAGCGTTTTCGGAAGGCCGAAGCGCTGCCTGGGCGGCATTCCCGGCGAAGGGTGAAGCGCCGCAGTGGTGGCCAGGAACCTGTTCGCGGGGGCCGGACCCTCGATAACCGCTCACGAAACCTTGGCGCATTTTGAACACTCCGGCGGTCGTAAACGCTTGAAATCAATGGCCGTTTCGCGTATTCTGGCTGCTGAAGCATCAGGGGAACGAAGCAACCCCATACGTGTAAAAGATGCGGCGCGATCGCCCGGAGAGGCGCCCGTGCCGGGACGAAAAATCAGAAGTCGGGTAAACCAGGAGGAGTCGGAATCATGTTGAAGCGTGTCTCAATTCTCGCCGTCGTCGCCATGCTCGCCACCGCAACGGTCGCCAATGCGTTCCCGCCGCTGGCAGAGTGGGGCTTCCAGGTTGTGGTTCCCGGTGACGTGACGAACTCCGCCACCAACGGCCCGCACGCCGCAGACAGCGGTGTCTTTGCCGGTACATCGGCCGCCAGCGGCAGCCATGCCTCGGCCAATGCCGATTGGACGACACCTGCCGGCAACGGCTCGACCGAGTCCTACAGCGTCAACGAATGGGCGGTCGGTGATTACTTCCAGTTCTGTACGGAGACGACCGGCTACTCTGGTATCACCTTTGAGTGGGATGCCATCAGCAGCAACACCGGCCCGCGCGATTTCGAGATTCAATACAACGCCAACGGTGGCGCGTACTCGACGTTGGCCGGCACGTACGCCATCCGCAACAACAGCGGCCCGTCTTGGAGCTCGGGTGCTCCGACTGGGATGGACAATTACTTTGCCGACCTTAGCGCGATTACCGCACTCGACAACCAGCCCCAGATTTGCATTCGCATCGTCAACAACTCGACCGCGTCCGCCACAGGTGGAACGACCGCAACGACTGGCACCAGCCGAGTTGATGATGTCGTGATCAGCGGCGTTCCCGAGCCGACGACGCTGGCCCTGCTGGGCCTCGGCGCGATCGGCCTGATCCGCCGCCGCCGCTAAGACCCGACCGGGTCAGACGATGCGACCGGCCTCAAAAAGGCCGCTCGAATCGCCGAGATTGTGAACCTATCATGCCGCAAGTACGATATCGTGCTTGCGGCATTTTTATTGGCCCGCGGCCGCACCGCGCCATCGCGCCGGCGCCGCAGGTCGATTCGCACTTTTCTTTGTGGGACGGGTAGACCATTCATGAACGCGTTTTCCTCCAGCAAGCTCCGGTGCGGTCTCGACGGGCGTCGTGACCGCTCGCTCCCCGACTGGCGGTTCACTCACCTCGCGACGGCGACTTTGCGGCGAGTCGTAGCGGCGGGACTTCTTCTGTCGTGCATCGGTTCGGCGGTCGCCCAGGAAGGCGAAAAGTCCGATCCGCCGAGCGCGACCGCCGCCCCCGCATCACGGCCCTCCGACGGCATGACGCATGAGAAGTACCTCTCGGCCGCGCGAAAGGAATTCACCGTCTCCACGGTGCTGCGCGCGCCGGACGGCGCCCCGCTGAAGCTGGACGGGCGCAAGGCCGTGGCCAATGCCGAAGCACTGATGAGTGAGGCCCGCTCCCAGCGCCAGCGCGGCGAATTCAAGGCCGCCGCCTCGACCGCTTCGAAGGCGTTCGACACGTATCAGAAAGTGCTGGGTGACGATCACTACCTGACCACGGCCAGCCGCGTGTTTCAGCGGACGATGGACGATTTCGCGCGCTTGCCGCCCGACGGGCAGAAGGCCATGGTCGACGCGGACAAGGCATCGGAGGCGGCGCAGGCGGCGTCTGACAAAGGTCTCTTCGCGGATGCGGAGAAGCAGGCGGAGCGCGCCCAGCGAACACGTGAAGAGCTTCTCGGCTCGAAACACGCCGAAGTGGGCGAGGCGCTTCGGCAAATGGGCGCGGCGCAGCTCGAGTTGCAGTTGTACGCCAAGTCCAAGAACAACATCGAGCGGGCCGTGGCGATCTTCGAGCAGACCTACGGGCGCAATCACCCGAAGACGGCGATCGCACTGGACCGGCTCGGCTGGATGTACATCCACGAGGGCCGGCCGGAGGATGCGATCAAGACCCTGCGCGACGCGGCGTACATCCTGCGTTCGACCAGCGGAGATACGGCCGAAGCCGGCGAAGTGCTGGACAATCTCGGTACGGCGTTCGCGCTGAATGGCGACGCGAAGGACGCCCTGAACAAGAAGCTGCAAAGCCTGATCATCCGCGAGACAGTGCTGGGGCCGAAGGCCCGTGACACGGCTGTGTCACTTAGCAATCTCGCCTGGCTGTACACGCGCATGAACATGCTGGACGACGCCTTGCGGCTGCGCGAGCAGGCCTACGCGACGCTGCTGGAGACCGTCGGACCGGACCACACCTATACGAAGCTGGAGTTGAGCAATCTCGCGCGGGCACACGAGACCGCGGGGAACTTCGACCGGGCGATCGCCCTCTACAAGGAGCAGATCGCGCGGGACGACCAGCAGCCCGAGGTCGTGGACATCAACGCGATGGCGCGTTGCACGGCCCTGGCATCGGTGCTGTTCAACAAGGGCGATTTCGACGAAGCGCGGAAGTTCGCGGCCAAGTCGGTCGAGCGGGCGAAATTCCTGCTGGATACGACCGCGGCGCCCGCGGTGGTGAACGAGTTATTCAACGTGGCGAACGAGATGATGCGGTATCGGCTCCTGGAAGAGGCGCTGCCGGTCTTCGCGCTGCAGTATGAGCGCGATGCGAAGAGCAAGACGCCTCCGACCGCGGCCCAGGTCCGGCGGATGGAGAGCTACGGGCAGACGCTGATCGACATGGGCCAGGCGTCGAAGGCGGTTGAAGTGTTGCGGCGGGCCGTGGAGCTGTCGGAACAGGTGTACGGCAAAGGCGAACCGTCCACGGCGACCGCGATGATCACCTACGTCGAAGCCCTGTGCGACGCCGGGCAGCTTTCGGAAGCCGAGCAGGTGGCCGATGCAGTCGTCAAGATCGTGGAGACCCGGATGCCTTTCCGCTCGGCCGGGTCGGCGCACGCGCTGCTCGCGGCCGGCCGGGTGTACAACCGGCAGAAGCGGCAGGATCTGGCGAAGTTCACGCTTGAAGACGCGGAGTCGATCTTCGTGGAGTACCAGCGTGATCTGCTGGGTAAGATCGAGTGCCAGCTGGAGCTGGCAAAATGTTACCACGCCGCGGGCGACAAGCCTCGCACCGAAGCGACGTTGACCGCGGCAATGGAGACGGCGCGCGAGTTGAAGAAATTGAATACGTCGCTGTACGGCGACGCCGTCCTGGCCAAGGCGTTGTGGCATCAACTGGAACTGGGGGACCTGCCGTCGAGCCGGCGCGAGGAGCTTCGCACGGAGCTTCGAAAGATTCTGGAAAAGCTGCGCGACGCCAGGGCACTTAGTGCCGTCGAGCGCAGCTGGCTCGAAGCGAACTAGGGAGATACGACACCAATGGAATTCAGACGATGGTTGGGTCACTTGGCTGGTCGGGCGGTGTGCCTGGCGGCCTGCACGGCGAGCCTGTCGCAAGCGGTCGTCGGCCAGGAGCCCGCGGCCACAACCGCCCCCTCCAGCAAACCGGCCGAGACGAAGTTACTGCGCACGCACGAGGAGTTCCTGGCGGCCGCGCGGGAACATCCGCCGATCGCCGGCGTTTACAAGAACGCCGAGACGGGCCAGCCGTTGTCAGACGAACAAATGAAGCAGATTCAGAAGGTTCACACGCTGTTGGCGGACGCCGCCGCGGCCTGTGAGAAGGGCGACGTTGACCTGTCCATCAAGTTGGCGGACGAGGCCGCGGGGCCTGCCCGCAAGCTGCTGGGTCCGACGCATTTCTTGAGTATTTCGGCGACGAACGCGCGGCGGCTGTACGGCCGTTATGCCGACGTGACGGCCGAGCAGCGTACGATGCTGGCGCACGGCGATGCGGCCCGGCGCGAGGCGTGGGCGGCTTACAAGGCGAGCAAGTTCGACCAGGCGGAGAAGAAGGCCAAGCTCGCCGTGGAGTTGCGTGAGAACGTGTTCAGCACCCAGTATGACGAACTGGTGGATTTCGATGCGCTTCGGGTTCAGGCGATGGCCCAGTCCGAGGGCGGACGACTGAACCAGGCGGAAATAACGTTTGAGCGATTGCTGGCGGTCGTGGAGCGATCGTTTGGTAAGGTTCATCCAATGACCGCTGACGTGATGACGCGCCGGGGCTGGCTGCGCATCACGCAAGGTCGCACAAAAGACGCATTGGAGGATCTGCGGCAAGCGCTAAGCATCCACGAAGTAACGGACGGCGAAACGCTCGAGGCGGCTCGTGCGATGGACCACCTCGGCACGGCGCTCGCCTTCAACAACGACCCGGAGGGCGCCGTGGGCCGCAAAGTCCGCGCGCTGATGATTCGTGAAACGCTGGCGGGCGAGGACTCCGCCGAAACGGCGGAGTCCTACAGCAACCTGGCGTGGCTGTATCACCGGGTCGGGATGACGGCGCCCGTGACGCCGCTGCGGCTCAAGGCGCTGGCCGTGTTTGAAAAGCACCTGGGCCTCGATCACTCGTACACGTTCACCGAGGTCAGCAATCTCGCGCGGACGTACGAAGAATCGTACGATTACGACGCCGCGATCAAGCTCTATGAGAAGTACATGGGCAAAGGCGGCGATCGCACGCTGCTGGAGAAATTTCGACTCGGCTCACGGCTTGGAGCGGTGTACCTGCGGGTCGGGCGGCGCGACGAAGCGCAGGCCTTGTTCAACGCGATCATCGGCGAAATGGCGCAAGCAAGTGACGACGCCGCGCGCCGAAATGCAATCATCAATTCCGCGACCGCCATCGGGGCGTACATGCAAAACCACCTCGCGGACGATGCCATCGCGCTGCTCAACGAAGTCACGAAGGCCCTCTCCAAGAGTCGGGGCAAGCCGGCGACCGATCGTGATATCCTCGGCCCGGCCGATTTGGGAATCTTGTACGAAATGGCCGGACGCTATAAGGAAGCGGTCGAGATGTACCGCGAAGCGCTCAAGCTGACGCGGGAGAGCGCGCGAGAAGACAAAGAAGACTCCGTGATCCTGATGCAGTTTTCGCAGATCAACCCGCTGATTCAAATGAAGTCTTTTCGCGAGGCTGAAGCAGTTTGCGACGAAGCATTGCGGGCAACGGAGCGCGACAAGTACGAAGGCTCGCCGCTCAACTCCCTGGCGCTGCTGCTGATGGGGCGTATCCAGGAGGCGAACGGTGAAAAAGAACGGGCGAAGTTTTACCTGGAAGATGCAGGAAAGCAGTTCACGGCGCGCGATGACACCGCGTCCATCCCCTATATTCATTATTTGACGACTTGGGGCCGCGTACTCGGCGCGCTGGGTGACAAGGCGGGTGCCCAGGCGGCGCTGACCGAGGCGGTGCAGAAGTCGCGCGATCAATGCAAGAAGCAGCCTCTGCCGGACAATGAGTTCCTCCTGCTGCGGGCGCTGAAGGGATTGGTCGATGTGACGGGCGACGCGTCCGCCATGGATGAACTCAAGGAGCGATTGCGAAAGCGGCAGCAAACTCACAGCCTCGTCGGCGAAATGCGCAGCTGGACAAAGGAACTGGGCCTTTGAAGCCCGTCCCGGCGGGCGGACGGATCGGCTTCCGCGTTTGACATCGCTTGTCGGCACGCTTAGGCTCGCGTGTTTCGCCGATCGGCCTGGCGAGCCGGTGGGCGGCGCGGCGGATCGGCCGGCCCCGGCGATCCGGAATCCCATGAAACGATTACGCATACCATTCGTGCTGGTCGGGGGATCGGCCCTGTTGATGCAGGCGGGATGCCCGTCCAAGGACGCGTCCAAGCCGACGATCCTGGAGTCGCGTGCACAGCCGTATGTGGTGGATGTGCCGGTTCCACGCGACTTCAAGCTGAACGAGCGCGAATCGACGCACAACATGGTGGCCGGCCGGCGAAACGTGAAGCATCTTTACGAAGGCAAGAGCGCGACGCTGCTGGTGCGGAACTACTACGCCCAGAACATGCCGACGTACGGATGGGAAGCGACGGACGAGAAACTGATGCGCAACATCTACGTGCTTCGCTATCGCAAGGGCGAAGAGAAGTGCGAGATTCGGATCGAGCCGAAGTACTCCACGTTCGGGCAGAGCACCCAGGTGTGGGCATCGATCCGATCGGAAACCTACTCACCGCCGGGAGGCGGATCGGAACCCTGATGCTATGAAAGCCGAACGCAGACAGGAATTACGCACCAACGAATTGTCGGTCCAACTCGACCAAATCACCGAACAGGTGCGCCGGAACTTCCCCGCGATCATCGCGGCGGTTCTGGGCGTCGCGGTGCTGGGAGGCGGGACCTATTGGTACATCTACAACAGCAGGGCACGCGTCATGGACGCCTGGGCCTCGCTGGCTCAACCGCAGGCCGATTCCGACCCGCTGATGCAGATCCGCAAGCTGGAAGAGATCGCCACGGCCGGGCACGACGCCTCGCTGACGGCGTCTGCATGGTTGAAGGTGGCCGAGACGGCCCTGTCGCATTACATGCTTCCGACCCCGCCGACCGCCGGAGGATCGGCCAAACCCGACGCGACGATGCTGCAAACGGCGCGCGATGCGTACACCAAGGCGCTGGCGTCGCCGGCGCTGGATGTCGCGGGGATCGGCAGCGCGATGATCGGCCTGGGCGTGATCGCGGAGAATCAGGGCGATTATTCCGGTGCGCGAGAATGGTATGACAAGGTTCGCGGCGACAAGCGTCTTGCAGACTCCCCGTTCGCCGAACAAGCAGCCTACCGGTTGAAAGGAATGGAAAGCTGGGGCCGGCCTGTGGTGTTCGCCCCGCCGCCGCCGCCGCCCGCATCCATGCCCGCCGCCGCACCGGTCGGTGGCGATTCGCTGAACGTCACGGGGATGTCGGAGCGGCCGGTCAGCCTGACGCCGACGACGCAGCCGGCCGGTTCACCGTAAGTCGAGCCGGCTCTTCGCACGCGTCATCGCGTGAAGGGCCGCCAGGGCTCTTGATCCATCCGGCGCGATCAGAAAGTAAATCATGTTCCTGCTTCAAGAGACGATCAAGACGCGCGGGGTGCACGTCGGAGCGCGCTTCGCGCCGACGGCGCCGCTGGACAAGCAGCACAAGCAGCAGTTTCAGATGAAATGCAGCGAGGGGTTTGACTGGCGGCGGCAGGAATACGCCGAACACGCGTGGCAGATGACCTCGCCGCAGGCCGAGGGCGACCCGCGCAGCCAATTGAAGCTGACGGTCATGACCGACTCGGTGAACTTCGAGGACTTTTTTCCGACCTCGACGCTCGACGTGTATTTCGACAACCTGCGGTTAGCGTTCGGCGTCGTGGGGACGGTCTTCAACCCGCGCATCATGCTCTCGACCGGGGCCATGGTTCGCCTGACCGCCCAGACGGAGGAAAACGACGGACGTATTTTTCTCGGCCAGCGCTGCCTGCGACTGGACAATCGGCTCGGTCCGCTGGGGCGGCCGGTTCACGCGGTCGGGCTGAAGCTCGTGCTCCCGCCCCTGCCGGGCGCCGATCAGCCGAACTGGCAGGCGGAATTGAAGATTGAATCGCTGATCGAAGACGTGCGGCAGGTGTTCATCGAGATCGATGCGCGGTGGGCGCAACCCTGCCCGTGGGATCCGGAGACGGCCGTCCAGCGCGGTCGCACGGTGTATGAGTTTCTCACGACGCGCGTAATGGAAATGCTGCGCGAGATGAGCCAGTCGGGCTGATTCCCTACTTGGTCTTGGCCATCTGCAATTCGGTGCCGGGTTGCGCCGCCTGGATTGAGGCGGAAGGGCTCTTCGTTGGGTCGCCCTGCCCCGCCGCGTAGGTCGTGCCGCGCCAGGTGATCGTGGATTTGCGTCGCAGCCGCCCCATCGCATTGATCAAGGCACCCAGACCGACCAATGCCCCCAGCGGGTAGAGCAATCCATACCACGGCGACGTCTTGCTCAACCGGTAAAACCGCATCAAGGCAGCCGTCTTGATCGCGCAACACGCCGCAGCCACGCCGGCAAACATCGACCAGCCCGGCCACGTCCCGCCGGCAGCCCAGGCCAGCCCCCCCACCGCCAGCGCCGCCCACGGCAGCAGACTGAACCCAATCACCAGTGCCATCGTCGCCGAGAGCCGCGGCCAGGTGCCGAAGCAGCCGAAAAAGATGCGGCTCCAGCCGTTCCATGTCTGGCGCAGCGACTGGTACATCCGCACCGTGTAGAGATCGTCGTTCGACACGACGCGCAGGCGGCGGCCGGCGCGCTTGGCCAGTTGTGCCATTTTCATGTCTTCGTTGAATTCGGTTTTCACGGCGTCGTGCCCGCCGAGGGCCTCGTAGCAGTCGCGCGTCATGAGCATGAAGGCGCCGTTGGCGTAGGCCGTCGCCCGGCGCGGATTGTTCACGCGCAGCGGGTTGAACCAGATCATCATGATGCCGCTGCACGCGGGCTGAATGACGCGCTCCCAGAAGCCGTGTGTTTCGTGCGCGGGCAGCACCGAGAGAAACTCCACATCGTGCTCCAGGGCGTGTTCCATCGCAACGCGAACCGACCGCCGAGAGACCTGCACGCAGTCGGCGTCGGTGAAGCACAACCACTGCCCGGTCGCGTGTTCCAGCCCCGTGCGCATGGCGTTGTTCTTGCCGAGCCAGCCGTCGGGGAGCGTTTTCACGTGCAGCGCCGTGAGGTTGGCGTGTTGCGCGGCGAGGCGGTCCATGATCGCGCCGGTGCGATCCGCGCTGCGATCGTTGACCGCGATGACTTGCAGGTTCGGGTAGTCCTGCGCCACCATCGACGTCAGGCATGCCTCGATGTTCGCTTCTTCTTCCTTGCCGGCGACGAGGAAGCTCACGGATGGCAGTTCGCTTCGCCCCGGCTGATACATGGAGGATCGCAGCGGGGGCAATCGCCGACCGGCAATCGAAAGCTGCACATGGCGACCGACCCAGACCAGGCAGGTCAGTCCCGTGAAGCCCAGCCATGCGTACAAGAGCGAGTTCATCAGGAGCAAACTCGAATCATCGCAACGAAATCGGCTTCCATGCGAGCCTTACCGATGCGACGGTTAGAAGCGGTGAAGATACAACAGACCGGCAAGAACCGCGAACCACACTCCGATTTGTGTTAATTCGCCGGCAAACCGGCCTAGCCGCAGGCGAAGAAGCTGCACGATGACGTAGTTTCGCATGAGACTGGTGCGGCGATCCGAACCCGACAGATACACGACCCAGCCCCACAGCGACCGCGCCGTTAGCACCGTCGCGTACACGCCGCAGAGGGTGGAGAGGATGATGCGCCACACCTGAAACAGGTCGAGGCTGCCCGCGTTCAATGCTCGCCCTCTTCGGGAACGTCGCTCAACGTCATCAGACCCTCGAACAGCGTGCTGCCCAGCCGGACAATGGTCGCGCCGGCCTCGACGGCCGTTTCAAAGTCGCCGCTCATGCCCATCGACAATTCGCGGAAGTGCGGGCCAAGTCGCTTATCCCCTTGCAGATCCTCAAACACATCACGCAGACGCTCGAAGTAAAGGCGCAATTCCACGGGCGTGCAATCCGCCGGGGCCATGGTCATCAGTCCGCAGAGCCGAACCCCGGGCCACGTTTCCAGGTGCTCGATCAGATGCGGCACGGCGCCGACCGCGATGCCGAATTTGCTCTTCTCGCCGCTCGTATTGACCTGCAACAGAATGTCGATCGTGCGGCCGACGCGGGCCGCGTGCTGGTGCAGGTCTTCGGCGAGGCGGAGGCTGTCGACGCTGTGGATCAACTCGGCCCACGGCACGACGAGCTTCACCTTGTTGCGCTGAAGGTGGCCGACCATGTGCCAGCGCGGCCGGGGGACGGGGCCTTCCCTGCGACTGGCGAGAACGTTCTTGCGCTCGATGTATTCGTGGATCATGCTGGCGCGTTGCGCGAGCTGCTGGGCGCGGCTCTCGCCGAGGTCGACGAGATTCAAGTCGAGCGCCTGGCGGACGACTTCCATCTCAACGTACTTGGTGACGGCGACGATCTTGACGGCGGCGGGGTCGCGGCGGGCGCGCTGGCACGCCGCGGCGATGCGGTCGCGCACGCGCTTGAGATTCTCCGTCAGCTTGCGGCGAACCGTCGTGACGTTCCCAACCACGCGGCGACTCCTGGGGTGGGTCGAGTGAGCCGGGGCGTCCCTGCCCCGGACATGGCGGGATTGTAACGCCGGCCTTCGCCGGTTGCACGCTGAAATCACCGTCGATCCGCGGTGTCGTCCACTTTCAACATCCCGAACCGCCAGCAGAGCACGCCGGCGAGGATCGGCCCGGCGACGAGAATAAAAATCAGCGACGAGGGCCGCAGCCACGTCATCACGCCGCCGAGCATCGCGAACGCGGCCGCCAGCGCGTAGCAAAGCAGCACAGTGCGGCGAACACTGAAGCCGCGATCTCGCACCTGGTCATAAAAATGGCTGCGATCACCCTTGAAAAGAGGTCTGCCGTTCAGCGCGCGACGCCCGATGGCCAGCGCGGTGTCGAGAATCGGAAACGCGAACACCATCAGCGAGCAGGCGAACCAGCGCGGCGATGCCTGGTCGGCGAACGAGATCATGACCACCGCGACGGTAAAGCCGAGCAGCAGCGAGCCGCTGTCGCCCATGAAGATCTTCGCCGGATTGAAATTGAAAATGAGAAACGCCGTGCAGGCCCCGAACAATCCCATCGTCAGCATCGTGCGAAGCGCGTCTCCCGCTGCATCGATGCCCGGCACGTTCGACAGATGCCAGTTGAGATAAGCCAGCCCGGCGGCCGCGATCGCCAGCACGCCACCGCAGAGGCCGTCCAAGCCGTCGATGAGATTCGTCGAGTTCGTCGCGCCGGCGATGGCGATCATGCAGAAGAAACCGCTCGCGCAGAGGAGCACGGGGCGCGCCGTGCAGAACGCCGGAAGCGACCCGCGCACCGGCTCGATCAGTTTTTCCGCGATGCCGTCGCCCACGCCTCCGAACACGAGCAGCGCCGCGACGCCGGCCTGCACCAGCAAGCGCGTCCGCGGTCGAAGATGCCGAATGTCGTCGATCAGGCCGGTCAGCATCAGCACCGTTCCGCCGAGCATGACCCAGAACGTCGTGGGCTGCGAGGCGGACGTGCGGAAACTCATCCACGCGGCCGCAATGATCGCCGCGGCCCAGCCGAGGTACATCGCCACGCCGCCGAGGTAGGGAATGGGCGTCTGGTGCGGCTTCAATCCCCCGTCGGGCCGGTCGTAGAGTTCAAGGCGGACCGCCACGCGCCGCACGATGGGCGTGGCAATGAGCGCGACCGCAAACGACGCCGCCAGCGGCGCGAGATGCTTCATCAGCGGGGAGCCCGCGGCAAGGTCGATGGCACCGATCCACGCCGGCGACGCCAACGGTCAGGCCCTCTCGCCATAGAAGGCGCGAATCGTCCGCGCGACGCGCTCCTGCTGCGCGACGGTCAGCTCGGGATAGATGGGAATCGCCAGCACTTCGCGCGCCGCCTGTTCGCAGATCGGCAGATCGCCGGCCTTGCCGCCGAGGTAGGCGAAACACTCCTGCATGTGCAGCGGCACGGGGTAATACACTTCCGTCCCGATTCCCTGCCCTTCGAGATGCTTCTTCAACTCGTCGCGCTTCGGCACTCGGATGACATACTGGTTGTAGATCGAGTCGTTGCCCGGCGCGATCACCGGCGTCTTCACGACGCTGCCGGCGAAGAGCGCGTTGTACCGCTTCGCATTCTCCATGCGCTTGGCCGACCACGCGTCGAGGTGCTTCAGCTTGATCCGCACGACCGCCGCCTGCAGCGCATCCAGCCGGAAGTTCCCGCCGACCCACTTGTGATAGTACTTTGGCTGCGCGCCGTGATCGCGGAAGATGCGGCAGCGCTCGCCCAGGGCGGCATCATTCGTCACAATCATGCCCGCGTCGCCGAAGGCGCCGAGATTCTTGCTCGGGAAGAACGAGAGCGTGCCGAGCTTGCCCATGCTGCACGCGGCTTTGCCGTGATGCTTCGCGCCGATCGACTGGGCCGCGTCTTCCATCACCGGGATGCCGCGCTGGTTGGCGACCTTGAGAATTCCTGTCATGTCGGCGCACTGGCCGTACAGATGCACGGGGATGATGAGCTTGGTCTTCGGCGCGATCGCCCGCTCGATCTGCTCGGCCGTGGTGTTGAACGTGGCTGCGTCGATATCGACGAAGACCGGCTTCGCGCCGAGGCGGCTGACGCAACCGGCCGTGGCGAAGAACGTGAAGCTCGGGACGATGACTTCGTCGCCGGGGCCGATGCCCATCGCCATCATGGCGCAGAGAAGCGCGTCGGTGCCGCTGCTCATGCCGATGCCGACCTTGCAACCGCTGTAGGCCGCGACAGCCTCCTCGCAGGCAACGACTTCCGGCCCGCCGATGAACCGCTGCGACTCGCAGATGGCTTCGATGGCGGCCATGACTTCATCGCGAATGGTCGCGTATTGGAGTTTGAGGTCCAGCAGCGGGACGGCTGTGGTGGTTGGCGACGCGTCAACGGCAACAGGGGTCATGCGCGGGTTCCTCGATCAGGATCGTTTCGCCTCTTACGGCGCGGGCCGTAGGCGCATGACGGCATTCTAGTCTGATCAAGGCCGGCTGGACAACGGCGAGCGATACTGACGGATTTTGACGGGGGTTGTTTAATCAGTTCAACAGGCACGCGACGAACGGCCCGACGTCTGCCAGGTCGATCACGTTGTCCTGCGGCGGCTGGTCGCCGGCGCAGAGATCGCTCCAGCTTCCGCCGCGAAGCAGGAGGAGATTGATGAACGGCTGGATGTCGAGTCCGTTCACGAAGCCGTCGTGGTTCACGTCACAGGCGATGGGCGTCGATGCGTCGTCGAGTGCGACGTAGTGCGTCTCGGTCAGTTCGGCGAGATTGATCCAGCCGACGTTCTCGCCCCAAGCGAAGCCGGTCAGGCGCGCGCGCGGCAGGCCCGGCGGATCGGCGCAAAGGACGCGCGCGGGTTGCGGCGGCGTCGCCATCGCTCCGCCGTCGAAGTTGATCCAGCCGATGTTCTCGCCCCACGCGAAGCCGTGCAGGAAGCCGGCGCCGTCGATGTTCACGCCGAAATCGCCGCCGTCGACGTTGGCATAATGCGGCGGAACAAGGGGCGTGCCGTCTCCGACGGTGATCCAGCCGACGTTCTCGCCCCAGATGAACCCGCTCATCACGAACGGACCGACCTGGACACCCTGGAGCGCGGCGTTCGCATCGCGCCAGTTTGTCCAGCCGATGTTCTCGCCCCAGGCGTGCTTGTTGGGCACGGTGTCGTCGATGTTGGATTGCGCGACCAGCACGCCGGCCGCGGTCAGGACACACGCGATCGATCCAGCCAGGATTGATTTCATGAGTAAGCGCCCTCAAGGCGGTTAACAATTGTTCCATGCGCGACGCGACGCGGCAAGTCAGAACTCGATGTTGGCCCAGGCGCTGGCTGCCAGCGCCGCGGAGCTGATCGGGGCGATGTCGTTCACGAGATCAATCGAGCCGTAGTTGTCGGTGTTCCCCATGGCCGAGTTGCGAATGAAAATGCTCCGGAAGATCGGGCTGGATGCCTCGATGCCGCGGTCGTTGCTGGCGACGTGGTTCCCGTCGATTCGGCAGCGATCGCCCATCACGTTGATGCCCGCGCCGGTGATCCCGCCGCCGAAGCTGCCGTTCTCTGCGCAGTTGTTATTAATCACCGTGCAGAGGTCGCGCACGAGGATGCCGTCGCCGCGGTTGTTGGAGGCGTCGCAGCCGCGGATGTTGGCCTGATTGATGAAGATGTCGATCCCGTTGCCGCCGTTGAGGCGCACGTTGCAGTCCTGGACCAGCCCGCCGTTGATGAAAATGCCGTTCAACGCCGAGGAGAGGACCGACGTGCGAACAATCGTCGCCCGGTCGAACATCTCGATCCCGTGTGCGTTGCAGCTTGAGACGGCGCAATCGCTGATGTGGTTATTCTCAAAGCCGGAGATGCCGGTTCCAAAGCTCGCCTCGACCGAGCAGCCGGTGATTTTGCAACCGCTGATGATCGAGATGCCCAAGCCGAAGTTGAACCGCGACGTGCAATCGGCGATGGTGCTACCGCTAAGGGTGAAGATGCCGTCGCCCGTATTGAACTCGCTGGCACAACCGCGAATCGAGGCGGAGTTGTCGGTGAAGATCCCCGCCGAACCATTGCCCATGGCCGTGCAACCTTCGACGGTTGAATTGTTCCGTGTGGAGATGCCGATGTCGCCGCTGAAGATCGCGAGGCAATCCCGCACCGACGAATTGGTTCCCACGGCGATGCCGCGCAGGGCGTTGGCGTCCGAGAGGATACCCTGGACGCGGATGTTGGTCGTGTTGATCGCGTCGATCCCGTTGCCGCCGCAGTTCCGCACGATTCCGTTGAGGATGGCGATGTCGCGCACGTCGCCGCCCTTGCCCGGTGCCCCGACGCGGATGCCGTCGAGGCTGGCGAAATCACCGATGACGTTGAAGCCGTTCAGGTCGAGCGTGACGCCGCTGACCTGGATCACGATGCCTTCGGCGCCGGCGGGAATCACAATGTTGCTGGTCAGGACATACGAACCGCTGTCGTTTATGACATAAGGAAACGATGCGATGTCCTGCTGGTTGATGCGGACGCGGTCGGTCGCCTGCACCGGCCCGGGCGGCGGGGTCAGCGGCCCGGCGACGACAGTTGTCGCGATAAACAGGCTCCACGCGACGCATGATGCACGGAATCCGCCGACGACGATCATGGAATGCTCCTTGTCGAGATGGGTTGGACGGGCGCTGTAAGCTCAAGAAGCCATGCCCCGCCGTCCGCCGGCGAAGCAGGCAATCCGGACGCAATCATACGAAAAACGACGGCCCGAATTCAAGGTTTGGACGGGTGTCGGGATTCATTAAGGAATGCGCAAAGAAAAGCCCCAGGCAATTGCCCGGGGCTTTGGAGGGTTTTGTTTCAACGTCTCGGCGATTTGGCGTATTTGACGTACTGGGATTTACCCGCGGTTAGTCAACGACCCACGTGTCGCCGCTGTTGATGAGCTTCTCCAGCTCGCCCTTGCCCATCTTCTCCTCGGCCTGCTTCATCTGGTGGAACACGGCCGCGTCAAACGTCGGCCTCTCCACGCTTCGAAGCACGCCGAACACCTCGGGGAACTCGGGATAGCGCATGCGGCTAAGCATGAACGCCAGGCTTGGCTCGGGGGCCTTTTCGTCGTGGAAGATCAAGTCGTCTTCCTTGATGTCGCCGCCGAGCTGCACGACTTCCGGCTCCATGTTCTTGAAGCGGATGCCCTTGTCGCGGTTCTTGCCGAAGATCATGGGCTTGCCGTGCTCGACGTAGAGCGTGTTGTCTTCTTTCACTTCGCGGTCGGAGGCGTACTCAAACGCGCCGTCGTTGAAGACGTTGCAATTCTGATAAATCTCCACAAAGGCCGTGCCCTTGTGCTTGCCGGCGCGGAGCAGCGTGTCGGCCAAGTGCTTGACGTTCACGTCCATCGTTCGCGCGACAAATGTCGCTTCCGAGCCGATGGCCACCGAGATCGGGCACAGCGGATTGTCCACCGAACCCATCGGCGTGCTCTTGGTCTTCTTGCCCAGTTCCGACGTGGGTGAGTATTGCCCTTTCGTCAGACCGTAGATGCGGTTGTTGAACAGGAGAATCTTCAGGTCCACGTTTCGGCGGATGGCGTGCACGAGATGGTTGCCGCCGATCGACAGGCCGTCGCCGTCGCCGGTCGCCACCCAGACGCTCAATTCCGGGTTGGCCAGCTTCACGCCCGTCGCGACAGCCGGGGCGCGGCCGTGGATCGAGTGGAAGCCGTAGCTGCTGACGTAATACGGGAAGCGACTGGAGCAGCCGATGCCGGAGACGAAGACGATCTTCTCTCGCGGGATGTTCAGTTCAGGCAGGATCTTCTTGACCTGCGCGAGGATGGAGTAATCCCCGCAGCCGGGGCACCAGCGCACGTCCTGATCGCTGGCGAAGTCCTTGGGGGTCAGTTGAGGCAACGTTGCAGTCGTCATCGTTCTCTCCGGCGTTCAAAACGCCAAAACGTCGTATTCCGGGGCGTCGCGCGATGTCCGATGCGCGGCGCTGTTCAGTTCACCAGACTCTACTTGCTTCCCAGCACGTCCAGAATCTTCGACTCGATCTCGGCGATTCGGAACGGCTTGCCCTGCACCTTGTTCAGCCCCAGTGCGTCGACCAGGTACGTCGCGCGGAGCACGTAGCGAAGCTGGCCCATGTTCAACTCGCAGACCAGCACCTTCTTGTAGCGCTTCATGAGATCGCCCAGGTTCTTCGGGAACGGATTCATGTAGCGCAAATGCGTGCCGGCCACCTTGTGACCCTTCTGTTGCACGCGCTCGACCGCGCTGCGAATCGCGCCGGCCGTGCCGCCCCAACCGACGACCAGCAGATCGCCCTCGGCCGGGCCGAAGACCGTCTGATCGGGGATGTCGTGGGCGATGCCGGCGATCTTCTTCGCGCGGGTGTGGATCATGTGTTCATGGTTGTCGGGGTCGTAGCTGACGTTGCCGGAGACGTCCTGCTTCTCAAGGCCGCCGATGCGGTGCTCCAGGCCCTTGGTTCCGGGGATCGCCCAAGGGCGGGCCAGTTTGTCATCCCGCTTGTAGGGCTTGAACGCGCCGGCGTCGCCGTTGGCTTCGGGATGATGCACGACGATCTTCGGCAGATTCTTGACGCTCGGCAGCAGCCACGGCTCTTCGCCGTTGGCAATATAACCGTCCGTCAACAGAATGACCGGCGTCATGAAGCGCGTCGCGATCCGCACAGCCTCGATCGCCATGTCGAAGCAATCGGCCGGGCCGCACGCCGCGAGCACACAAACGGGGCATTCACCGTTTCGCCCGAGGACGGCCTGGAACAGGTCGGCCTGCTCGGTCTTGGTCGGCAGACCGGTGCTCGGCCCGCCGCGCTGCACGTCCACGATAACGACGGGCAGCTCGGTCATGACGGCAAGACCGACGCCCTCGCCTTTGAGAGCAAGGCCCGGGCCGCTCGTGCCCGTGACCGAAATGTCACCGGCGAAGGACGCACCGATGGCGGCGGTCATGGCGGCGATTTCGTCCTCGGCCTGAAAGGTCTTGACGCGATAGTTCTTGTACTTGGCGAGCGTGTGCAGCACGTCGCTCGCCGGCGTGATCGGATAGCTCGCGTAGAACAGCTCCTTGCTCGCGAGGTTCGCGGCTGCGATCAACCCCAGGGCCGTCGCTTCGTTGCCGCTGATCCGGCGGTACTTGCCGGGCGCCAGCTTGGCCTTTGAGACCTTGTAGCTCACCTGGAACAGTTCGCAGGTCTCGCCGAAGTAGTAGCCGGCCTTGAGGACGGCCTTGTTGGCCTCGATCATCTCTGGCTTCTTGGCCATCGAGCGCTCGATCCACTCGACGGTCGGTTCCAGCGGTCGATGATAGAGCCAGGAAATAAGCCCCAGCGCGAAGAAGTTCTTGCAGCGGTCGATTTCCTTGGCGCCCAGGCCGCTGCTGGCCAGGGCGGTGCTGTTGAGCTTGGAGATCGGCACCTTGAAGAGCCGGTACTTAGACAACGTGCCGTCTTCAAGCGGGTTGTTCTCGTAGCCGGCCTTCTTGAGGTCGGTTTTGCCGAAGGCATCTTCGTTGACGATGACGATGCCGCCGTTCTTGACATCCTTTACGTTTGTCCTTAATGCGGCGGGGTTGAACGCGACGAGCGTATCGACCATGTCGCCGGGCGTGTGGATGTCGCGGCTGCTGAAATTGACCTGAAAGCCGGAAACGCCCGCGAGCGAACCGGCCGGGGCGCGAATCTCGGCGGGATAATCCGGGAACGTGCTGACGTCGTTTCCGAAGATGACCGTCGCGCGGGTGAACTGCGTGCCCGCGAGCTGCATGCCGTCGCCCGAGTCGCCCGCGAAGCGAACGGTCACTTCATCCAGCGCCTCAATGGGCTTACTCGATTTCTGCTCTTCCAAAACCGCCGTGCTGCTCATCTTGCTCTCCAATGGGACAGACTTGTCCCCATCGCCGATGCGGCGTTTGCGTGGTCTACCATGCTCAAGGGTGCTGTCACGCCGTCGTTTTCCGCGACTGTCTGAATCATGGCCCCGCCGGGTGTCGCCGTCGCGGTGTGTCGCCGATGTCGGCGGCCGACGCATGAAGGGGCAACTCCGCTCCACTCATATCGGTCGAACCGTCACCGGGGATACCAATTTACACGCAATTGCCGCGCAACGCCATTCCCAGGTACTTATGGGATCATAGGAGCCGTTGGCCGTCCGGGAAGCGCGTTTCGGCAAGTTGGAACCGTCCCGCTCCATGGCGACCGCGGCTCCGATCGCACTGCAAATAATCGCACTTACACGGCGTCGGACGTGACTTGCCAGCGTCGCGTCGCGCCCGTACACTTCCCGGCCCATTCCAGAAGGTCCACCGGCCCAGACTGGAATCCGAAATCCGCGGCCATGGCGGAATTGGCAGACGCGCTAGGTTCAGGTCCTAGTGAGCGCAAGCTCGTGGAGGTTCGACTCCTCTTGGCCGCATTCGCCCCCCTGTTTCGCATTTACAGCGGGCGGCCTACTTCTGGGCAGGGCATGGTCCACCTTCCCGCGTGCCTCCCTCGCCCATTCGCGCACACGCCCTATTTCCGATAACAATTATCCGAGTAGTTTGACGGTCGGCTGAAATTGGTACTTTCCGATGTTACAGCTGCTGGCACCGGCTTGATATAACAGTTAAGCTTGATCGGGTGGCGGTTCGACTAGACCGAGAGATTCGCGCAGGGCTTTCTCAATGGCCGATGCTTCCCGCTGACATGAATCCGGCCCCCCTAACCAGACACGAGTCAACAATCGTGGCAGAGCGGAAGATCAAGAACGTGACCCTGCGAGACGTGGCCCGGCGGGTCGGCGTCTCGGCGATGACTGTCTCCCGCGCGCTGTCCGGGAAGGAGCACCTGGTCGGCGCGCAGACGGCCCAGCGGTGCCGCGAGGCGGCCGAGCAGATGGGCTACGTGCCGAACCTGATGGCCCGCAGCCTTCGCGGCGAGCAGCTCAACACGATCGTGATGCTCGCCGAATACATCTCGAGCCACCACTACCTCGCGAAACTGGTGGATGAAGTCTCGCAAGCGATCGAGGGGCGGAAGTACGGCGTCATCAGTTGCCAATCATTCAGCAGCTATCGTCAGGCGCTGCGGAACTTCAAACTTGCCGGGGCTGTCGTGATCGCGCCGCCGGAGGAGTTTTACCGCTTGCCTGCAGGCGATGGGTCGTCCGTCACCGCGGGAACGCCGACCGTGCTTATTCACAGCGCCGTGGAGCAGACGCGGTTCCATGAAGTCAGCCCGGATATCGCGGGATTCTCGTACATTGCCGCATCGCACTTGATCGGCCTCGGACACAAACACCTTGGCTATCTCGGCGGGCCGCACGCCGACGACGAGCCGAGCTGGTTCGAGCTTCGGCGGCGCGGGATCGAGCGCGCGTTCAAGGAGCACGGGATTTCGGCTTCCAACATTCGTCAGGAGGCTTGCGCCAACGCCAATATGTGCGCTGCAGCGCTCCAGAAGCTGCTCACCGGCGCGCCGCAAACGACGGGGATCATCTGCATCAACGACGAGATCGCCATGGCATCGGTCGTGGCGGCGGCGAGCGTCGGCCGGGACGTGCCCGGGGATCTGTCCATCGTGGGTTGCAACGACATTCAGTTGGCCCAGTTTTTCCGTCCCGCGCTGACCACAATCGGGATCGACATCCGAGCCATGGTGGCGACGGCCCTGGACCTCTTGTTCGAGGAGATTCGCCGCGATCCCAATGCTGACGAGCGCGAGCCGATACGAATTCGCCTGCCGGCAACGCTCATCACACGCGATTCCACGGCGCGAGTCGCTTCCCAGTAGAATCGCCGGCGACGCGACCGCGTGCGGCGAACCGACTCAACCCCCGGAGGAAGCCGGCTCCATGGCATCAGGCAAACTCAAGCTTCTCCTGCTCGGCGGATCGGCCAGCCAGCAGTTCACGGCGGCGATCGGCAAGCAGCTACGGCTTCGCCCGGGGCAGACGTTCACGAAGCACTTCTCGGAGGGCAATACTTTTGTTCGCGTCGGCGAGAATGTGCGCGGTCGAGATGTCTATTTCGTCCAGTCGCTCTCGTACCCGGTCAACGATCATTTCGTTGAACTGTTGTTTTACATCGACGCGCTGAAACGCGCCAGCGCCCGCACCGTCACGGCGGTGATTCCGTTCTTCGGCTATGGCAAAGGCGACAAGAAGGACGAACCGCGCGTGTCGATCCGGGCGCGCGTCGTGGCGGATTGTCTGGAGGCCGCGGGCGTCGATCGGATTGTGACGATGGACCTGCACGCCCCGCAGATTCAGGGTTTCTTCCATGTGCCCGTGGATCACCTTTATGCGCTGCCTGTCATCGCGGCGTATTTCCGCAAGATGGTGGATCGCAAGTGGGTCGTCGTCGCACCGGATGTCGGCGCAACGGCCATGGCCAACGGCTATTCCCGCGCGCTGGGCGCGAAGACCGTGATCGCGGAGAAGACCCGCCTCGATCACCGGGAGAAAGCCGTCGTGAACCGGATTATCGGCCACGTCGCCGGGAAGAACGCGCTCATTGTGGACGACTTCACGACGACCGGAGGCACGCTTGTAGCAACGGCCAAGAGACTTATCGAAGAGGGCGCCATGTCTGTCTATGCGGCGGTGGCCCACGGCGTGATGACTCCCGGAGCCGCGGCGGTGATCGACGGCAGTCCGATTCGGCAGTTGATTATCACCGATACGCTGGAACACCGGTTTGAGCCCCTTTCCCGCAAAGTAAAGGTCGTTTCAGCCGCGCCGTTGTTCGCGCGTGCGATAAGAAACATCCACACCCAATCCAGCGTCTCAAAACTGTTCGAGTATTGAGATTCCGAGCGAGCCAGGGCCGTTTTGGATTGACCGCCCCCCCCGTCACCGGCCTATAATTGTCATGTGGAGTGGGGTTTCCGCGCGCAGCGACTACCCGCCATTTTTCGATTCGTCCAAACCGGGTGCGGCCCGGCGTGAATCGGCGTGTGCGAATCCCCGATGGTTTAGTTTCAGATGTGTTGCCGCTGAAAGCGGTCCCCGGAGGGGTTCATGCGTTCTGCCATTCGAACCAGTGTTGTGTTCCTTTCGTTCACAGTCGCCGTCGTCCTGCTGGCCAGGATGCCGATCGCCCCGGGCGAGTCGGAGGCCCGGCCGGGCATTCTGGACGGACGCTACCCTTCGACGCGAGCGAGTCTCGATTGGTACGAGAAGAACTGGAACCCCACACAGCGCGTGGGCGGCCCGGTGGCGGCGTGTTTCGCGGAGGGGACTCCGCCGGAAATCATGCAGAGGTTGCTTGAGCAGCTCCAATTCCCCGACGAGTTTCGCTACAACCTGTCGACTCGCTGGCCCGGTTCGCAGGGCGATCCAATTGTTCTGACCTGGAGCTTCGTACCGGACGGGGTGACGATTCCTAACGGAATTGGCGAGGGATCCGGCACCAATGAGTTGTTTTCTCGCATGGATGCCCTGTTCGCCAGTCAGGGCGGCCGAGCCACGTGGGTCTCACGGTTTCAACAGAGTTTTGACCGGTGGGCCGCGCTGACCGGCACGTCGTATGTTCGATTGACGGCGGCCGGGGTGGACTGGGACGACGGCGCGGCGTGGGGCAGCGCCGGCAATGGGACGACCCGCGGCGACGTGCGCATCGGCATGAAAGTGATCGACGGCAACAGTAATACACTTGCCTATAATAACTTTCCCTCGGGCGGCGGCGACATGGTGCTCGACCGGGCCGAGGACTGGAACAGTTCGTTCAGTTCCAACCTGTTTCTTCGTGACGTGGTCATGCACGAACATGGGCACGGCCTGGGCATCGCCCACGTCTGCCCGCTGCTGGGCGGCGTGAACGGTCGGTTGATGGAGCCGATTATCAACACGAGCATCGACGGCCCGCGGCATGACGACCTGCGCGCGGGACAGCGCCATTACGGCGACAACGACGAGCCGAACAACACGGCGGGCACGGCGACGGATCTCGGATCGGTCACGGCCGGCGTGCCGGTGAGCCGCGGGGCCGTGCCGGCTCCGACGATCCCGAACTCGTCGATTCTGTCAATCGACGCGGATGGGGAACAGGACTACTACCGATTTACGACGAGTTTCGCGGCGAAGGTTTCGACGCTGACCGTCACGCCGCAGGGCTTCTCGTACGACTCCAGCACGCAGAACGGCGACGGAAGCTGCAACAGCGGCAGCATCACGGACAGCCTGGCGGCGCAGAATCTGAATGTGCAGATCATCGGCACCGACGGGACGACGGTGCTTGCTACGGGCGCCAGCCAGCCGGCGGGTTCGGCCGAATCACTCTCGGAAGTGCAATTGACCGGCTCGCCAGGCAATTTTTACATTCGTGTCTATGAAGGAAGCACATCCAGCCTGACCCAGCTCTACACGCTTACGTTCACGGTTGTCGCAAGTACGGCGGACGTGACGCCGCCGACGCCCAACCCCCTGACCTGGTCGACGGAGCCGGCGCCGTTGAGCGCCACGGAAATCACGATGACGGCCACGACGGCGACTGACGCCGCCAGCCCACCGGTCGAATATCAGTTCGATTTTACGACCGGCTCGGGCACGGGCGGGACCGACAGCGCCTGGCAGACGTCAACCGTGTACATCGATGACGGCCTGCAACCTAACAATTTCTACAACTACCGCGCGCGGGCGCGCGATCAGGCCGTACCGAATAACCTGACCGGGTACACGTCGACGATCAACAGCCCGACGCACATCGAGACCCCTGCATCGGTCAGCTTCGGCGCCGTCACCGACACGTCGATCGAGGTCTTCGCCGATGGGACGTTCACAAACATCGGTTTCATCAGCACAGGCTTTTTCTTCGAAATGACGCCGGCGGCCGGCAGCGGCGCGAATACGTGGGTCGGCACGCCGACGACCACCGTGACGGGATTGACGCCGGGCGTGACTTACACTTTCCGCGCCAAGGCTCGTAATTGGACTTCGCTGGAGACGCCGTTCTGCGACCCCAACGGCGCGACGACGCCGGGCGGTACGTGCTCGCTGGAAGGCGACGTCAATAATGACACCGTGCTGAACGCCTCGGACATCGCCGGCTTCGTGCGATGCAAACTGGGAACCCAGATCCCCGCGGATCAGTGCCCATGTTCCGACATGGGGAACGGCGACGTGCAGCTCGATATCGATGAGTTCGTGACCGCCCTGCTGGCGATTCCGTAGTTTCGGCTCTGCGGCGAGGATCGCGCGAATCACGCGCCCGGTTTGCGTCGGGGCTTGGACGGTCGCTGCGCGGCTGGCTTCCGCCGCGCTGGGCGCTTTCCGGCCTTGATGTCTTCATCAAACTGACGCTTGCTGCGCAGGATGTGGTGATAGTGCTGCGCGAAGCGGTGGGCTTCATCGCGCACCTGTTGCAGCAATCGGAGCGCCGGGTCGTTTCGCGGCAGTTTAACCGGTCGGCCGCGCGCCTGGATGTATATCTCTTCTTCTCGCTTGGCCAGCGCCACCAGCATCGGCGGCTTCACGAACATCTCGCCGCAGGCCTCCATCGCCGCGTGAAGCTGACCCAGCCCCCCATCGATCATGATCACTTCGGGAAACATCTCCTCGCCTTCGCCGGCCAGACGATATCGCCGACGCACGACTTCGCGGATCATGGCGTAGTCGTCCTGGCCTTCGACCGTCTTGATGCCGAACCGTCGATAGCCGCTCTTGAACGGCACGCCGTCGATGAAACAGACAAGCGAACCAACGGATTCGGTCCCCTGCAGATTGGCGATATCGATGCCTTCGATGATGCGTGGCGTCTCCTCAAGCTCCAGCACTTTCGCCAGCCTCTCCAACCCGGCGCGCGGGTCCACGTAGAACACTTCCGGTTGCACGTCCTCGGCGACGTCGCCGGAGAGCGCGAGTTTCTTGATGGCGTTGATGCGGTCGCGAACTCGTGCTGCTTCTTCGAAGTTCAGGGCCTGCGCCGCAGCCTGCATCTCCTGCTCCATCTCTCGCAGCACGACGCTGCGCTTGGAGGCCATGAAGCGCTTCAACCGATCGATGTCGCGCCGGTAATCTTCACGGCTGATTCGGTCCGCACACGGCGCGGTGCACTGGTGAATCGAGTAGAGCAGGCACGGGCGAAAGAATCGTCGCTTCTCATCGTCTTCGCGGATGTCCAGCTCGCAATTGCGAAAGCGGAACACCTTCTGGAGCGCGTTGACCGCGTCGCGCAGATCGCCGGCGTTGGTAAAGGGGCCGTAGAGCTTGCTGCCCTTGATGCGCGGCTGGCGCGTGACGTACACACCGGGAAAATCGTCACCCGAGGTGATTTCAATGTACGGGAAGCTCTTGTCGTCGCGGAGACGCTCGTTGTATTGCGGCTGGATATCTTTGATGAGCCGGTTTTCCTGGAGCAGCGCGTCCACCTCGGTGTCGGTTTCGAGGAAGTCGACGTCGACGACCTTGGCGATCATCGAGGCGATCTCCGGCCCGCGCGTGCGGAGCAGGTCGGCGGAATCCTGAAAGTACGACATGACGCGCGAGCGGAGATCCTTGGCCTTGCCGACATAGAGCACCCGCCCGCGAGAGTCTTTCATGAGATAAACGCCGGGGGATTTGGGAAAGTGCGCGATCCGGGCGCGAAGTGCTTGCGCGGCGTCGTCCTTTACGGGTTTGGCGGACATGGGGGGATTGTAGAGCGGAACCGGGAGGACTCGAAGGAATAGCGATTCACGAAGGGCAGGCTATTGAACAGTTCTGCTCTGCCATTCGCAATTCGCTATTCGCAGTTAACCGCGATATTGCCCGCGGATGATCTCGCTGGCCTTATTGCTGGGAAGATCGAGCGCGCCGAGGGCCTGCGAGCCGGCCGCGCGGAGGACGAGGTCCTGCTCCTGCGTAGTGAATTCGATCAGGCGGTTGACCAGTTCACTCGTGCCGAGCAGGTTGCCGCCGGTACGGGCGCTTTCGGCGAGGCTGTTGAAGGAGGCGATGCGTTCGCCCGGGCTTCGCTGCGGGTCGAGGGCGTTCTCGGCGATGGCGGCTTGGGCGTCGGCGGCGCGATGCAGAGCCAGTGCGTGCGCGGCGGCAATGCGAAGCGGTTCGGAGTTGCCCCGAATCGCAGTGATGAGCGCGCCAGTCGCCTTGGAAACATCCAGCACCTTGAGATTACCCTCCGCGATCAGGCGCAGGACGCGGGCCGATTGCAACGCGAGCGAAAGCGATTGATCGGCAGACAGTGGGGCCATGCCCAGCGCCTGGGACGCGCGGGCGATTCGGTTGCCGACGTGTTCGGAGATTTTCTTCGGGTCGCCCAGGCCGAGGGCGTCGTACAGCAGGACTTCGACGCCTGCCGCCAGGCGGGCTGCGCTGCTGGCCTTGGTGGCCTCCCCTTCCTTCGCGAGCAAGAGGATCGGTGTTGCTGCAGTCTGGAATTCACGGCGCAGATCGCCGATGGCCGCAGTTACATCCGGCCCCCTCATATCGCTGGCGAGAATGACGAGATCGAACGTGGTGAGATTCGCCTTGCGGCCGGCCTCCCGCGCGCCGTTGAGCGTGTCACCCAGCGCACAGTCGTAGCCCATGCCGGCGAGCACGGCCTGAATCTTGTTTCCGGAGGCCTTGTCGCCATCGACGACGAGCGCCGCCTGACGATTGGCCTGCGACAGCGCCTCGGCGAGTACCGGGACGACGTTGTCCGCCCCGGAGAAAAGCGTGCGAGGCAGGGCCTGGCCGATGGCCAGCGCCGCCTTCACGCGGACCTGGCGATTGGGAAACGCAAGCGTTTCGATGAGCGGTTGCTTGATGTCTTCCGCGCCGACCAGGCTTGGCTCTCCGGCGGTCTCGCGCAGGGCGGCAATCGCGCCGAGTGCCACGCCAGCGTCGCGGTCCTTGTTCGCGCGGGCGAGGACCATGTGGCAGTACTTGGGGCCGGCGGCGCGCGCGAAGTAAATCGAGCGCGGGTAGCCGTCGGGGCGCGTGCCGTCTTTGGCGGCGAGTTCGTCGGGCTTGTCGCTTTCGACATCGAGACCGAGCTTGGCCTCACGGCGGATGTTGGCGGCAAGCCACAGCGCCGTCGCGTTTTCGAGATTCGAATTTGCCAGCAGCGCCTCTTCGCAACAGCGCATCGCCATGATGTCGTTGAAGATGGCGGTCGGCACGGCGACGAGCTTGAGCGTGCCGTCGCGCAGATACCAGACATTCGCGGTGTCCTTGCGCGGGTCGGCCCGTACCGAGTCGGCGTTGTTGTAATAATTCTCCGCCAGTTCGTGGAAGAGCGCGGCGGTGTCGGCCGCACCGGCTCCGAGCGTACCCATTGCCTGCTTGGCCGCGGCGCGAAGTTCGCCCGAGGCCGATTCGTCAGCCGTCAGCTTGGCCAGGTACGGCAGCGCCTGGCGATAACCGATCTGGGCAACCGTCGAGACGATCTGGTGTCGTGTTACGTTGTCGGCCATGCCGAGGGCGGCGCAGAGCGGGTTCAGGCCGTCGCGGCCGATCTGCGGAAGCACTTGAATGATCGCGGCGTGAAGCTCCTTGCGGCCCGAATCCTGAAGCGCTTGCAGGAGGTGCGGAATCGCGTACTCGCCGGAGGCCTTCAACCGGCTCGTGGCGTTGAAGCTCATGCGCGGCGGACCGGCAAGCTTGCTGATGTTCGCGACGATCTCGCTGGCGTCCATCCGGAGTTTTTCCTCGCCGAGATCGAGCAGTTGAAGGAACCGCTTGGCGCTGGGGCCGACTTCGGTGTTGCTGATGAGCTTGATAAGGATGGCGTGACGGTTCGGATTCTGGCGAGCCAGTTCCAGCAGCGCGACCGGGTCGGGGTTCGACTCGTCCAGTGCCTTGAAGTTGGCATCGGCATACTTGAAGCGGCCGATGGCGGCGAAGTGCCAGCCGTCCTCGGCAAGGGCTTTCTGGCGGCGGCCGGCGGTGATCTTCTCGACGAGTTGCTTGACCTGATCGGGCGCGCCCGCTTCCTTGGCCCAGTTCTCCAGGCCCAGTGAGCCGGTGCGGTCCGCCATGAGCGCCAGGCGCAGGTCGGACAACCCCATGGTGAGGAGTTGCGAGAAGTTCCGCGTCGCGGTCTCGCGGTCTTCGCGACTGGCGGAATCCATGGCTGACTGCCACGCCGTCCACGCGTCGGCATCCTGCCCGACCATTTCATCCGTCGCGCGACTCGCATTGGCGGCGCTTGCGGTGACCAGCGCGGCAACCAACGCAGCCATCAGCACGGACTGCAACGAGTTATGCGGCATCACCATGAAAGACCCTCCCACGGTCCTCGTCCCAACCCGCGTCGTTGTAAACGGCCAACTCTTGTCGGGCAGGCAGACTTTGTCCGTATCGGCAGACACGTCCGGCAGGCGAAAATCCCCGGGGAACCCCACTTCGGCACCGGGGAAGGCATGCTGTCGACCGGCGCTCGCCGATCGGCAAACGATTCAAACACTTCATTATACTGGCTTTGCGCGATGAGGGTCAAGCGAGTCTTCCACAGGGACGCGTCGTTTCAGGCCCGCTTTTTCAGGCGTTTATCGCTACTTATCGCCGACGCCCAGGCCGCCGTGAAATCCGCTGCGGCACCGGCGCTGCCTCCCACAAGAGTCGCACCTGCCAGTGCGAGCGCTTTGCACCGTTCCGCAAATTCCTTAGGTCCGTCGCTGTATGTCAGACGACCATCTTCAAGCTGTGGATGACCGGGGGAAACCGTGACCCATAACGGAAGGTCAGTTAACTCGACGAATCTGGCCATGACCGCCGGCGCGGTGTCCGGGCTGCGTCCCCCGTCGGACCCGATCGCGGCAATCCCCAGTCCCGCCAGCGCCTCGCAGGCCTGCGGCACGCTGACCCCCATCGCGGTGTCGGCTTGATTGGGGCCGCAGTCGAAGCACATCGTCGCAATGACCGGCACGTCGGCATTGGCTTCTTTGATCGCGCGAATCGCCTCGAGGAGCGCTGGCAGTTCGGTGAACGCCCGGCACAACACTGCATCGACCCCGGCTCGGATCAGCGCGTCGGCACTCGCCCGATAAGACTGGTGCAGGGTCGCTTCGTCAATTTCGTCAAGTGTCAATAATTCGATGGACGGGCCGAGCGCGCCCACAAGGGTCGCCCCGGTGCCGCGCGGATGATGGTCGATGCAAGCCCGAAATGCCGCAGCGCATTGATGGGAAAACGCGACTGCATCGGTCGCGGCCGCGCTGGATCGCCCGACCGAAACATCCTGATCGGTCGGAGTAACGAGCACGCTCGCGCCGGCGTCGAGAAACGCGCCCGCGGCGTCGGATAACAACTCCATACGCGTGCCAAACGCCTCGCCCGGCACGGCGCGGACCTGGTATTCATGCCGGTAATCGCCATCGACCACCACGAGGCGTGACCGATCATACGCCCATTTCGTTGCCGGCCGGGGCTGGTCCATATAAAACCGTCTTTTTCAAAATTGACTGCGCGGGCGGCGCGTCCGTCGCCGCCGATAACGCACGCGTATCGTACGATACCCTTAAAGATTTTTCTCACCTCAATCCGAACATTCCCCCCGACGGCTGGCCCTCTGGAGGCAAGCCGGTGGAACGGTTGCAGGAGCCTCTGCAATGCACGTCCGCCGGAACCTCCGAACCGGATTCGATCGAACCGTCTTCGTCCTGGCCGCGCTCTGCGCCTTTCTCTTCGGGTGCGACGTGTCGGTCATCCCCGGCGCCGCCGTCGCGCCGAATGAGCGGCCGAGTCTGCCGAGCGAGTTCCCGCCCGTCGCCAGTCCGGTGATAGAGTTCGACGACGACAACAATTCGTTCGCGACGGCCCAGTTCGCGACGCTTCCGACGGAAGGCGAAATCCTCGTCGAAGGCGCGATCAACGGCGCCGGCGACATCGACTTCTTCGCACTGGGGCCCGCCCTGCTCGGCGATCGCGTGACGGTGGAAGTCGTCGGGGAGAACGGACTGAACACCGTCGCGGCCTTGTTCGACGCCGACCTGAACCTGATCGACGCGAACGACGACCGTTCGTATTACGCCGGCATGCTTGACCCGTTCATGTCTCTTTCGCTCCGCGGCGACACGGACAATCTGTATCTGGGCATCGCCGTGTCGAACGGTCGATACTTCTCATCGAACGAAGGACGCTATGACTCGGGCCGGTACACGATCCGTCTGCGTCGCGCGCCGAATCAGTTGCTCCCGCCGGCTCGCAATCAGCTTGTGTACCTTAATTTCACCGGCGGCGCGGAGGTGCGAATCGCCAGCCAGCCGGTGGAGGTGATGCGCCCGTTCTCGGCGGAGGCGATCTCCGGACGATTCAACGGGCAGAGTGAAACTCTGGCGCGGCTCGTGGTGGAACACATGCGGCGCGACCTGGCCGATTTCGACGTGACGCTCGTCAGCAGTCTCGATGAGCCGGCCCCGATCGATGCGCATACGCGGTTGTTCTTTGGAAATTTCAGCGCCGATTTTCTCGGTCTGGCGGACAACGTAGACGTGGGCAATCTCGTACCCGACCAGAAGGCGATCATCTTCACCGAGACGCTGGCCCAATGGGAGATTCTTCAGCCGTCGCTGGAGCAGGTCGCACTGGCGATCGCCAACGTCGCCTCACATGAGCTGGGCCATCTGCTCGGGCTGGATCACACGGGCGAGGCGGGCGACGTCATGGCGGTGGCGCGATCAGCCGGTCAGATGCTGGACAATGACGCGGTCTATCGCCGCGCGGCGCTCGAAAGCGGCGTGTTTCCGATGGGCTGGCAGGACAGTTACGCGACGCTGATGCGGAACGTCGGCGCGAATCCGGCTGCGGATGCCGCGCGCGTGCGGATGACGGATTTGATTCCGACGACGGCGGCCGCACCGCGGGATCTGGATTTGCCCGTAACGATGTGCGAGCGCTGTCGGGACTGCGGCGAGTGAATTGGCGAATCAGGCAGTCAATAGGAAATGCGCAGCGGTCCGAGGAATCGCAACGCAACGCCGTGACGATCGAACGATTCGCCGATTCGGCGAACGCGGTTCGTGCGCACCACTTCGGCCTCGCACGTGCCGCGGCCTTCATCCGACGAGACGCCTTCCGAGGGTGGAATGGTCAATTCGATGGAGAGCAGATCGCCTTTTCGAAGTCCTGGTTCGTCCAATTCCAGGTAAAGCCCGCCGGTGCAGATATCCTGTGTGATGGTCCGGACAACGTATTCGCCATCCTGCCCCTCTCGGCGGCACTCGACCGGCAGGCGCATCGTCATGCGGCGATGCGCGCGGCGATCATCCATCGGTGCGTCGTGGGCACCGAACGTTGCGCGGGCAATCGGACGATCATTCAGGGTCGTGCTCATCCGGGAATTTGTCGGCCCAATTCAGCCTCCCTCTCGACTATCGCCTGCCAGCCCAACAAGAATCCGCCGGGCCAGCACTGGAACGGAGCATTCAACTGCGCGGAGCGGCCCATAATCGGCACTGCGGGGATTCAGGCCGGGAGATTTTCTTTTAACTTGCGCTTGAGGATCTTGCCCGTCGGGCCGCGGGGCAGGTCCGTCGCAATGATGACCTGGCGCGGGACTTTGTAACCCGCCAGGCGCTCGCGGCAGTGCTCGCGCAGTTCCGTCTCCGTCGCCGACGCCCCCTCGCGAAGCGTCACAAACGCCACGACGACCTCGCCGCGCGAGGCATCCTGCCTGCCGATCACCGCGCTTTCCGCGACGGCTGCGTGTTGCTCCAGCGCGTTCTCAATCTCGCGCGGATACACGTTCTCTCCGCCGACGATGATCATTTCCTTCCTGCGGCCGGTGATGGTGATGAATCCGTCGGCGTCGAGGTTGCCCATGTCGCCGGTCTTGTACCAGCCGTCGGGCGTGATGGCGGCGGCCGTCTCGTCGGGTTTCTTGTAGTACCCCTTCATGACGCTGGGGCCGCGGACCCACAGCTCGCCGTCGCGCCCCGGGGGGAGTGCCGCATTATTGTCATCGAACGCGCGGACTTCCAGCCCCGAAATCGCCTGCCCCACCGTTCCGGCGCGATGGTCCCACGGGACGTTGAGGCTGACCACCGGCGAGGATTCCGTCATGCCGTAGCCCTGAAGCACGTCGACCTTGAAACGATCAAGGAACTCGGCATGCACCTGCGGCGGCAGCGCCTCCCCCCCGCTGACCGCATACGTGACGCTGACCAGGTCCTCCGCCTTGCCGCGCTTGGACTTGAGCATTGCGCCGTACATGCTGGCGATCATGATGGTGACGCTGCTGCGCCGATCACGGATGGTGTCGAACAAACTCGCGGGCGTGAAGCGCGGCAAATAGTGAACGTCGGCCCCGATCCACGTCGGGACGAGCATCATGGCGGTGATTCCGAAGCTGTGAAACAGCGGCAGGACGCCCAGGAAACGGTGCCCCGCTTCGAGTCGCGCCTTGGCAATGGACGATTCGGCGTTGTGTACGAGGTTGGCGTGAGTCTGACAGACGCCCTTGGGCATGCCGGACGTGCCGGACGTGTAAAGCAGGATCGCCGTGTCATCGGGGCGGACGCGCGGCGGCGAGGGTTTGATGCGGATGCGCTCCAGGATCATTTCGCGCTTCAGCGGAAGGTCTTCGACAAATATCTTCTTAACCGGTATCGGCGCAAGCTGCTCGGCAAAATGCTTGATGGAGAAGATCGTATCCAGCCCGCTATCGGCCACGACGGCCGCCAGCTCGGCCGGGCCCAGGAGGAAGTTCAGCGGGACGACAGTGCGGCCGGCCCAGAGGATGCCATAGAACGTGCCGGCGAAAGCGACGCACGACGGCATGTAGATGCCGACGTGAGGGTTGTCGGTGTGGCGCAGCACCTGGCGGCGCATGACGTTGGCGAGCCGCTGCAGGTCGCGATGGGTGATCGCGCGCAGCGGGTCCGATACGCTGGCCTCGCGCGACGCCCGGTCGGCTCCGGATAGAAAGCGATCGACGATCAATTCACGGCTCCACGTTGAAGTCGTTCATGAAGCTCTATCAACACCCCATGCACGCTCGGAGAATACGACAAACGCAGCCCCGAGCGCCGGCGAGTGGGCACTCGGTGATATCAGATTGTGAAGGGAATCTCGCAGACAGGCAATCTCTCGACGGCCCGCGCACATGGTGCCCGCTCGCTGGCGCTCGGGGCCAGGTTTCGTCACGTCGTGCCGAAGAGGCGGTCGCCTGCGTCGCCCAGGCCCGGCACGATGTAGCCCTTTTCATTCAGCCGCTCGTCGATGGCGGCGGTGTAGACCTGGACGTTTGGATGTTTCGCCATCAGGGCGCGAATGCCCTCGGGCGCGGCGACCAGGCACAACACCTTGATCCTCTCTACGCCTGTCTTTTTCACGACATCAATCGCGGCGATCAGCGAGCCGGCCGTCGCCAGCATCGGATCGATCACGATGACATCGGTCTGCGCAATCGTCGGCGGCAGCTTGTTGTAATACGTGATCGGCTGGAGCGTGTCGTGATCGCGATAGATGCCCAGGTGCCCGACGCGGGCCGACGGCAGCAGTTCGAGGATTCCATCGACCATTCCCAGGCCGGCGCGAAGAATCGGCACGAGCGTCAGGCCGCGCGCAAGCCTGCAACCCCGGCACGGCGCGAGCGGCGTCTGCACCTCGACCGGTTCAGTGGGGTAATCGCGCGTGAGTTCGAAGGCCATCAGGCGGGCGATCTGGCCCGTGAGCCGGCGGAACTTCTCGACGCCGGTATTCATGTCGCGCGCGACGGTGAGCTGCTCCTGCACCACGGGGTGGCGGATGACGAAAACGTTGGGGAAGGGTTGTTCGATCGTGTTGGGCATTTCGTTCGTGGCGAATTAGGAATAGCGAATGGCGAATGGCGAAGAAGCAAAAGGACCGCATCCTGCTGCCCACACAGAATGGGCCAATGTAGAATGTCGAATGAGGAATGTAGAAAGCTTCGCGATTCGATTGGCCGCTGAAGGCGGCGACACCCTTTCTACATTCTCAATTCTACATTCTGCATTCTTTCGCAATTCGCTATTCGCACTTCCTCCCTCATCCCTCCATCACTTCCTTTGTCTTCGCCGCCATAGCCTCGTCGATCTGGGCCTCGTATTTCTTCGTCATTTTGTCCATTTCTTCCTGGCCGCGCTTGGCGTCGTCTTCCGGCATATCGCCGGCCTTCTTCTCGGCGTCGATCTTCTGGATCGCGTCGCGACGCACGTTTCGCAGGGCCACTTTCTGCGCCTCGGCCATTTTCTTGATCTGCCCGGCGATCTGCTGCCGACGCTCGCCCGACAGGGCCGGGACCGGCAAGCGGATTACCTTCCCGTCGCTCTGCGGGTTGATGCCGATTTGTGCCTCTTGGATGGCACGCTCAATGTCCTTGAGCGTCGTCGGGTCGAACGGCTTAATGAGGATCATCGTCGCGTCGGGCGTCGTCACGGTGGCGAGCGATTTCATCTCCATTGGTGCGCCGCCGTAGGCCGCCACTTTCACCTTCACATGATCGACCAGACCGGGCGAGGCCCGGCCCGTCCGCACGCCGCGGAATTCCTGCTTGAGAAACTTCACCGCCTTGTCCATGGCGTCGTCGGCTTCGAGTTCGATTTCGTCCCAGGGCATGTTGCTGACTTCCTCGGGTCAAAGGGTGTCTAACGTCGGATGAGCGCGGCATTCTAACCAAACTGGGAACGACTACAAAACGCGCGGCCCGAAAGCCCGCCATGGCTTGACCGGGTGCGGCAACACACGGACAATCGCGTTTGGCGCGAGCGGAGAGGGTCTTCACCCGGAGGCTCGCCGCCGCCCTTGCACCAGGAGGCATTGACGATGAACCGTTTCGCCGCATTCGCAACGCTTTGGACATTTTGCCTTGCGCTCGCGGTCCCCGCCGCGGCCCGGGCCGACGACGACCTCGTGATTATCAAGGTCAAGGGTCAGGGCGTCAGCAAGGACGGTGCGCTGAAGGACGCCCTGCGCCGGGCAGTGGAACAGGGCGGGCAGCAGGAAATCGCCAGCAAATCGCAGACCAAGGACTTCGCCCTGGAGCTGGATGTCGTGCTGTCGCGATCGGCCGGGCTGGTGAAAGACTACAAGATTCTCGGCGAGACCAGCGCCAACGGCGTCGTCACGGTCGAGATCGAGGCGAAGGTCAGCAAGAAACTGATCGACGCGACGTGGGCCGAGGTGGCGATTCTGCTCAAGCAACTGGGCCGGCCGAAGATCATGATCATCTTCACCGAGATCATTCACGACGTGACGCGCGAAGAACCAAGCCGCGAGATCGTGCAGCGCGACAGCATCCTCGGCACGGCCATCGAGCGCAAGCTGCTGCAACTGGGCTTCAAACTGGTGAACCCGGGGCAGATGAAGGAAATCGACCGCAAGAAGGCCGAAGTCGCAGCGATGGAGGACAACACCGAGGCGCTCAAGGCGATCGCCAGCAACTACGGCGCGCAGGTGTACATCAAGGGCACGTCGCGGGCCAGCGGACCGGAGAAGACCACGGCCGCAGGCATCAACCTGAATATGTGGGAGACCGATGTCACGATTCAGGGGTTCTGGACCGAGACGGGCGATTCGATCTTCTCGAACACGATGACGGGGGTGCGCGGCGGCTCGCGCGTGGAGGGACCGATCGGCGGCCGGCAGGCGCTGGAGAAGTCGGGTCAGAAACTGGCGGACGCGAGCGTGTATGACCTGCTGGAATCGTGGACGCGCGGGACGGCGGGCGGCGTGGGCGACGTGATCATCGAAGTGGCGAACGTGGCCGACGTGAAGCAGAGCATCCAGATCAAGAAGGCGCTGGAAGGCATCGCCGGCGTGGAAGAAGTGGTGAAGGACGGCGCGAAGGGACTGGTCAAGTACACGGTGCGAAGCAACATGACGGCCGAATCGCTGACGGAACACCTGATCGAGCTGCAGTTCGAGGGATTCGCGCTCGACGTGGAAGACCAGAAGAGCAAGACGATTGTCTGTAAAGTGAAGTGACGAACCGAGGGCGCATCGGCGCTGCTCCGGCCCGATCAACTCGCCGCACTGCGGCCCGGCCGCCGGCGCAGCAAAAGGAGTCCAACCCGTGAAACACGCAACCTTCGTATGGAGCGCCCTGGCGCTGGCCGTGCTCTGCGCGGTCGGCCTCGCGCAGGGGCAGGGACAACCGGCGAGCGAGGCCGCCCCCGGCGCTTCGACCGCCGCGATCACGCGCGTCGGCGTGATCGATCTGATCCGCATTTTCAATGAGTGCCAGCAGATTCTGGACCTGAACGATCAGATCAAGAAAAAGACTGATGACTACTCCAGAGAAGCCGGCGAGCGTCGCAAGCGGATCGAGGACAAACAGACCGCCCTGAACGCGTTCAAGCCCGGCACGCCAGACTACGAGGCCCGCCGAACCGAGCTGGTCCGCGCGAACATCGACGCGAACGTCTGGCTCAAGGTCGCCGAGCAGGAGATCGAGCAGGACCGCTACACCTGGACGATCAAGGTGTATGAGAAGGCTTGCGATACGGCGGCAGCCGTAGCGAAGGAACGCGGCATGGACCTCGTCCTTCAGCGGACGGCCTTCCGGCCTGACGAGATCCAGGAGCAAAGCGTTCAGGCTATCCGCCGGATCATTCAGGATCGGGTCGTGGTCTACAATTCAAAAGATCTCGACATCACCGAGGCAGTCATCGCCAGAATGAACGCCGACTACCGCAATGACCCGGCGCGGCCGAAGATCGGCAACGCCTCCGGGCCGACCTTTGGCGGCGGGGCCGGCAGCGGTGGCGGCTCCGGTTCGGGCGATGGCAACGAACCTCCCAAACGCTGAAGCATGTCCCTGGACCGACCTACTCTGACCGTCGCGGACCTTGCGAGCCTGTGCGGCGGCCGACCGGCTGACGCCTCGCGCGGCAGGGTGATCCTGCGCGCCGTCGCCGCGGCGCATGATGCAGGCCCCGATGCCGTCACGTGGGTGACCGAATCGCGACATGCCGAACAAGCGGCTGCATCGCAGGCGGGTGCGATTCTCTGCACCGAGAAACTCATGCCCGGCGAGCAGCGGGCGGTGTTTGTCGATGATCCCGAGTTCGCCATGACGAAGGTGCTGAGGCACTTTTTCGTGCCGCCGCAGTCGCCCGATCCGGGTATACATCCTACGGCGGTGGTTGATCCTTCCGCGCGCTTCGGGCGTGATGTGCGCGTCGGTGCACACGCGGTCATCCACGGGGACGTGCAGATCGGTGACGGTTCGGTAATCCACGAGGGCGTCAGCATTGGCCGCGGCGTGACGATCGGAAGGGGCACAACGCTGTTTGATCGCGTCGTGATCTATGACCGCTGCACGATCGGCAACGATGTCGTGATTCACGCCGGTTCGGTGATCGGCGCCGATGGATTCGGTTACGTGTATCGCAAGGGCGAGCACCACAAGCTGCCGCACCTGGGCACGGTGATCATCGAGGATGACGTGGAACTCGGCGCCGGGGTGTGCGTGGACCGCGGCAAACTCGGCGCGACGCGCATCGGCCGCGGGACGAAGATTGATAACCTCGTGCAGGTGGCGCACAACGTGCAGATCGGCCCACTGTGTGTCATCGCGGCGCAAACAGGAATCTCCGGCAGCGTCGAAGTCGGTGCGGGCGTGGCGATGGGCGGCCAGGTTGGAATCGCCCACGGGCTGAAGATCGGCAGCGAGGTTCGCATCGCGGCGAAAAGTGGTATCATGAACGACGTGCCGGATGGGCAGACGGTCATCGGATCGCCGGCCCAGGATCGATCGACCGCGTTTCGCGAGTTGGCGCGCGTTCGCAAGTTGCCGGAACTGTTCGAGCAAGTCGCCGAGTTAACGAAGCGAGTCCGCGACCTTGAAGCCGCAGCAGACCATTCAAAACCCGACTGAAATCAGCGGTCGGGGCTTGTTCACGGGCGAAGAAGTGGTCGTGCGCTTCAAGCCGGCGATGGCCGACGCCGGCATTACCTTTGTCCGCGTTGATGCGCCGGTCCCGGCACGAATCAAAGCCCACGTCGACAACGTCACCAAGCGCGCCCGGCGCACGAGCATCCGCAACGGCACGTTGACGGTCGAGACCGTAGAACATTGCATGGCCGCCCTGCACGGGCTGGGCATCGACAATCTCGAAATCGAGATCAGCGGCGGCGAGCTTCCCGGCGGCGACGGAAGCTCCAACATTTTCGTCGATGCCATCCATCAGGCCGGCATCGCCGACCTGGGGGTCGAACAAAAGCCGCTGGTCATTCGCGAGACCGTGCGCGTCGCCGAGGGTGATGCCGAACTGATCGCCGTCCCGACCGATACGGACGATCTGAACATCATCTATGATCTGGACTACGGCTCGGGCGGACCGATTCCTCGGCAGATCTATGCTTTGCGCTTGTCGGCGGAATCCTTCCTGCATGACGTCGCCCCGGCACGCACGTTCCTCACCGAGGAAGAGGCTCGGCAGTTTCAGGCTGCCGGTCTCGGCAAACACCTCACGTACCAGGATGTCGTGGTCATCGGGAGCGAGGGCGTCATCGGCAACGCGTTCCGCTACCCGGACGAGTGCGTGCGGCACAAGATTCTCGATCTCATCGGTGATCTGTACCTTGCCGGACGGCCAATCCGCGGTCGAATCATTGCCCGCAAGAGCGGCCATTCGCTGAACCATGAACTGGTCCGCAAGCTGCTGGAGGCGATCAAGAGGCAGGAACGAAACGCCCTACTGGGCGCGCACGCCGTGTACGACTCGCTCGCCCTTCGGCGAATCCTCCCCCACCGGTACCCGTTTCTGCTGATCGACCGGGTCGTGGAGCTGGACGAAGACCGCCGGGCGGTAGGTATTAAGAACGTCACGATCAACGAGCCGTTCTTCCAGGGGCACTACCCGGCCCAGCCGATCATGCCGGGAGTGTTGATTCTGGAAGCCATGGCCCAGCTGGCTGGAATCCTGCTCTCCCAGAAGCTGGAACACACCGGCAAGGTGGCGGTTCTGTTGTCCATGGATCATGTGAAATTCCGCAAACCGGTGCTCCCGGGGGACCAGCTCGTTTTGCACGTGCAGAACATCCGGGTCAAGGCCCGGACCGGGCACGTTCGGGCCTGGGCGATGGTTCTGGATACGGTAGTGGCGGAAGCGGAAATAAAGTTTATGATGGTGGACGCGGAGGGGGTCTAACCCCGACCGTCGCGCGGTTGTCAATCAGACTGTGCATGCGCCGAAGTGGAAGCGGCGCTGGACGCGCGGATGAAACGAGGGTGGCGCGGAGCTGCCGCCCCTGCGGATTGTGGTGAATGCCGAGGATCGCCCCGACAGCCACTGTCGCACCCCAGGCGCAGATCGCCGATGAGGTCGAGATCGGACCAGGTTGTTACGTCGGTCCCGATGTGCGCATCGGAGCCGGATCGCGCCTGATCGCGAACGTGACCGTTTTAGGCAACACGCAAATCGGCGAGCGCAATCTCTTCTACCCCGGCAGCGTTATCGGCGCTGCGCCGCAAGATCTCAAATACACCGGCACAGCGACGCAACTCGTCATCGGCAACGACAACATCTTTCGCGAAGGCGTCACCGCGCACACCGGCACCGAAGTCGCTGGCGGGCTGACCGAGATCGGTGATCACAATCAGTTCCAGGTTGGCTCGCATATCGCCCACGATGTGCGCGTCGGCAATCACTGCATCCTCTCGAACCAGGTGCAGATCGCCGGACACGTTCACATCGAAGACCACGTGACGGTCTCGGGCCTGGTCGGTGTTCAGCAATTCGTCACCATCGGGCAATACAGCTTCATCACCGGCATGGCCCGCTGCACGATCGACACGCCGCCCTATATGATCTTCGGCTTCGAGGGCAACGTGCAGGGTGTGAACATCAAGGGCCTGGGCCGCTGGGGCTTCGACGAGAGCACGATTCAGCAGCTCCGCGATTTGTGCAAGAAGTTGTTCCCGCGCAAGAATCAGGCCGCCGCCGTGTTCGGTCTGCGATCGCTGTATCGCATCATGCCGTTCATCAAGGATGACAAGACGACGATCAGCCTGGCCCGACGCATTCGAGAATGCGAAGTCAACGGCAAGCTCGACTACCACGGTCAGTATCTGATCAACTTCCTCAAGCGATCCATTTTTCAGGGTGTACACGGGCGGTATCTCGAATCGCTCCGCCGAGATCAAGGCGCGGTGCCGCAGTTCTACGGCGGGGGCCAACGCTCGTGAGCCATTCCCCGATTCCCGTCGCCGTGGTCGGCGTGGGCCACATGGGCCGGCACCATGCGCGGCTCTATCGCGAGCTGCCTTCGGCACAACTCGTCGCCGTGGTGGATGCGAATGCCGACCGGGCGCGCGACTGCGCCAAGGACTTCCAATGCCGCGCGCTGGCTTCCATTGACGAGCTCCCGCCGGACGTCCGCGCGGTGACGGTCGCGGTGCCGACGATTTATCACCTCGCCGTGGCCGAACCGCTGATGCGCCGGGGCGTGGCCGTGCTGGTGGAAAAGCCGCTGGCGCCCAACGTCGAGGAAGCGGACCGGATGCTCGCGATCTCGCGGGAGACCGGCGCGTTGCTGTCGGTCGGCCATACCGAACGGTTCAACCCGGTCGTGCGGGCCATGCAGCGTTTGCAGATTTATCCGAAATACGTCGAGACGCAGCGCATCAGTCCCTTTCGGTTCCGCTCGGCCGATATCGGCGTCGTGTCCGACATGATGATCCACGATATCGACATCGTACTGAATCTGGTGAAATCGCCCGTGGCCCGGCTCGACGCGGTCGGCGTGAACGTACTCTCTCGGCATGAGGACGTGGCCAACGCCCGCGTCGTATTTGAAAACGGAGCCGTGGCCAATCTCGTCGCCTCGCGGCTGGCCTTGAAGACCGATCGGCGTATCCGCGTCTTCAGTGAGACGGCCTACCTCTCGCTTGATTATCAGCGCAAGACGGGCATTGCCATCACGCGCGACGCGAATCTCGACATCCTCGCCATGGCCCGCGACGGAAAATTCGACAACCTCGCCGACATGGCCAATGTCGATTTCGGCCAACTAGTGAAGGTCGAGCCGCTCCTCGTGGACGACGTTGAGCCGCTTCGCGCCGAGCTGGAGGCGTTCCTCGAGAGCGTCGCTACGGGCACGCCCCCGCCCGTCACCGCGGAGGACGGCGCCGCCGCGGTGCGGCTCGCTTCCGATATCGTCGCCGCCCTCGGCGCCCATCGCTGGGGCCAATGAGGATGGGCGCCAGATGACCTCGCAAGGCCCATCCCTCGCGTCTCGTATCGCCCCATGGCAGGCCGGATTGCTGGTCGCCCTCGCCGGCGCGGCCGTCTATGCCAACAGCCTGAACGGACCGTTCGTTTTCGACGACCAGTACTCGATCACAGAGAACGTCTATATTCGATCCCTGTGGCCGCTTCGGGAGGCGGTGGCGGCCCCTTATCAGTCAACCGTCTCGGGTCGGCCAGTGGTCGCCTATACGCTGGCGATCAACTACGCCCTGGGCGGTCTGGACGTGCGTGGTTACCACGTCTTCAATGTGCTGATTCACCTTGTGGCCGGGCTATTGCTGTTCGGCATCGTCCGGCGGACGCTGCTCGCGGAGCGTTTTCGTGCGAACTTCGAACACGCCGCAACAGGACTGGCGACCCTGACCGTCCTACTCTGGGTCGTCCATCCGCTGCAAACCGAGTCGGTGACCTACGTCATTCAGCGCGTCGAATGCCTCGTGAGTCTTTTCTAGTTGGCGACGCTCTATTGCGTTGTCCGCGCCGCTGAATCGCCGCGCCCGCTGCCCTGGTCGGCCGCCGCGGTCATCTGCTCGGCCTTGGGCATGGGCTGCAAAGAAATCATGGTCACAGCGCCCTTCGTTATCTTTTTGTATGACGTGGTGCTGCTGGGCGGCGGGATTCGCCCAACGCTTGCGCGGCGCGGGCTGACCCACCTCGGCATCGCCGCGACGTGGCTGATTCTTTTCGCGCTCATCGCCGGCGGCCCGCGCTCCAACACCGTCGGATTCGGCCTGCAAGGCCTTTCGCCCTATGACTACGCTCGCACGCAGTTCGGCGTCCTCCTCAAATACATACAACTTGCAATTTTCCCTCTGCACCTCTGCATCGACTACGCCTGGCCCACCGCGCGGGCATGGACCGACTGGGTGCCCCCGATGCTGGCCATCATGCTGCTGCTCGCCGGCACGATCATGCTGCTCCGGCGCCACCCGCCGATCGGCTTGATTGCCGCGAGCTTCTTCATCATTCTGTCGCCCACGTCCAGCTTCGTGCCCATCGTCGATGCGGCATTCGAGCATCGAATGTACCTCGCGCTCGCGCCGCTCTGCGCGTTAGCCGTGCTGGGCATCCACTCCGCGCTGCGCTGATGGGCCGCTGCCCGGAAGAATAGAATGCATCGAGCGACCGGCTTTGGAGCCGCCCTATCCGTGCTCGTCGTTCTGGCGCTGGGTGCGCGCACCATCGCGCGCAATCGGGATTACGCAACGGCCGAGCGGCTCTGGCGCAGCACGCTCGAGGTCGAGCCCGCCAATCCGCGCGCCCACCTTGCACTGGGCGCGGTCCTGCTTCGAGAGGAGCGGTTCGACGACGCGATCGCGCTGTATCGCGGCGCACTGCAGAAAGACGACCGCTTTGTCGCAGGGCACTATGGAATGGCCCAGGTGCTCCACGCGCTTCAGCGCTACGACGAGGCGCTGGTGCATGCCGAGAAAGCCGTGCTGCTCGATCCGAAGTATCCGGAGGCGAACACGGTCAAAGGGGTGATCCTCACCAAGCTGGGCCGGCACGAGGAGGCTGCGGCGGCCTTTCGCCGGGCGCTGGAGCTGGACAACACCCACAGCGAGGCGCACTTCTACCTCGCCTGCATTTACGACGACCAGCACAACGTCGACGCCGCCATTCACCACTATCGCGAGACGCTGCGCATTCGCCCGGAACACGCAAACGCCCTGCGGCAACTGGCCGATCTGCTGTTGAAGGCCAACGAGCCGGCCGAGGCCATTTCGCTCTATCGGCGCAACCTTCTGTACGCCGGGGAGTCGCTTCGCGTGCTGAACAGCCTGGCGAACGCGCTGTCGTTCACGGACCGGATTGAAGCGTCAATCCCCTACTACGAGCGGGCGCTGGCGCTTGCCCCCGAGGAGGCGAGCGTACACTTCAATTATGCCAACACACTGGCACGGCTGGGCCGTTGGAAGGATGCAATCCCCCATTACGAGGCGACGCTGCATATCCGGCCCGAACTCGTCCCCGCGCAACAGGCGCTGGCTCGCGCCCGGGCAGCGTTGGATCGCACGACTTCCATGCCCGCCAGCGCCCCGGCCGATCACGCCCCCTGATTCAGCCAGCGCCCAAACTCCGTCAGATCGCCGAATTCGTGATCCGGCGTGTGCGTACCGATGTCGTGAATGCGGTGCGCTCGATTGATCCAGCCGCTGTGCAGCCCGGCGACGAGGGCCCCGCCCACGTCGCTGTGCAAGCTGTCGCCGACGTGAATGACGCGATCGCGCAGCCAGCCCGTTTGAGCGAGCGCCAGCTCAAAGATCGCACGATCGGGCTTGTAGCTGCAGGCGTCCTCGGATGTCACAACATGGTCAAGTTTCAACGCGTGCCGCTCGATCACGGCGTCAATGTCGGCCCGGTCGGCGTTCGAGACAAGACACACCGGCAGCGGACACGCCTTGAGAAACTCGCTCGCTTCAGGTTGAAGCGGCGGATCGCTCCAGTAGCGTCGCAGCATCTCGGCGTAGGGCGCCGGGTCCATCGTCACGCCGAGCGCGGCCATGGTTTCGCGCAAGGTGCGGCATTCGACGTCGAAGAGTGTCAAAAATCCGTCACCATTGCAGAAGTCCAGCGCGTGAAAAAATCGCTCGCCCCACGTGATGCTCAACTCGTGTGCCGAGAGGGTCAGCCGATAATCGCGTACGAGGTGCTCACAGGTCGCCTCCACGGCCTGGCGATCGCCCGTTGTCAGCGTGCCGTACATATCGAGGAAAACGCCGTCCAGTTTCATGCCTGCCCCGCTCCCGCAATCACTTCCCAACGCAAAACCGTGAGAAGATCCGCCCGAGCAGATCCTCCGTGTCTTCCTGTCCCGCGAGAACGCCCAGTTCCCGCGCGGCGACCCGCAGCTCGGCCGCGACCAGGTCCGCGTCGGCCAGCGCTTCGCCCGACGCCGTCGCCAACTCGATCGCGCGATCCAATGCCCCCAGCGCCGCGTCCAGCGCCGCCCGATGTTCCGACATCAACGCGACCGCCGAATCGCTGACGGCTGAATCGCGATCGCGCAAACGCGCCGCGAGCGCCGACTTCATCGCATCCAGCCCGGCGCCGGTGGTCGCACTGACCAGCACATCGTAATCGGTTGCTTCCGCCGCGCACGGCGCTCCCGGCAAATCGCATTTGTTTCCCGCGCGGAGAATCGGCGCCTCGAAGACCGGCAGACCCGCGCGTCGTGCCGGATCGCTCTCGGTGACATCCTCCACCCAAACCACAAGGTCAGCCGACTTGACGGCGTCCCGCGCTGCTCGCTGTGCCTGCGCGTCCAGCGTATCAACCGCATCGCCAACGCCGGCCACGTCAATCAGCAGGCATTCGGTTTCGCCCAGTCGCAACGGCGCGGAAAGCACGTCGCGCGTCGTTCCCGCCACGGGCGCGCAGATCGCGCGATCCAAGCCGGTCATTCGATTGAGCAGACTCGACTTGCCCGCGTTCGGCCGCCCTGCGAGAACGACGCGCGGCAAATGGTCCCATCGTTCGGCCCGCACACCTGCGGCGGACGTCGTGACCAATGCACCGCGTATTTCTGCCAAGTGTTTGCGCAGTTGATCAGGCGTAATGAACTCGATAGGTTCGTCTGCGAAGTCCAGCGCGCCCTCGACGAGTGAAAGCAGATCGGCCAATTTCTCACGCGCTGTTCCCGCCACGCGAGACAACTCACCATGCAGCAATCGCTCTGCAGCGCGCACTTGCATGTCCGATCGCGCCGCGATCATCCCTGCCACGCCGTGCGCCTGCGACAGGTCCAGCCTCCCGGCGAGGCAGGCACGCATCGTGAACTCCCCCGGCTCGGCCCGCCGGGCTCCGGCGGCGATGCAGGCCTCGACGACCCAGCCCAGAAGCACCGGCGCGCCGAGAAAATGAAGCTCCACGACATCCTGCCCGGTGTAGCTGCGCGGCGCGCGAAACACCAGGGCAAAACCCGGCAGTCGAAACCGCTCGACGCGAACGAAACCTTCCACGCATTCGCTCGCCCGGGTTCGCACTGCGGCCTCTGGCAGCCATGCTATCGCGGAACCGGCGCCAAACACGCCCGATGCCACATCCATCGCCGCCGGCCCCGAAAGGCGCACGATCCCGCGAGCGGCCGCGCCCGGCGCCGAACTTATCGCGACAATTGTATCATCCGGATTCATGCCGGCGACCGGCCCACCGCGAGGTCGTCCTGCTTCCAGCGACGTTGTGAAGCCGATGACGCCCCCGCCAGCGCCGGGAGCCCGTGAGCCACCGCCCGCCCCTGCTCATCGACCGTGCAGAACAGAAACGTGCCCGTCGCGACCGGCCTGGGATCGTCCTTCGGCTGCAGCTTCCACGCATCGACCTTGATGCCAATCGTGGACTCGCCGATGTAATCGACCCGCCCCTCGAATCGCAGGATTTCTCCCAGCCGCGCCGGCGTTCGCATCGACAAACTGCGAATCGACATGAACACGACCGGCCGCGCTTCGTTGAAGCAATTCTCCGCGGCTATGTAGGCCATCTGCACGCACCACTCGACGCACCGGCCGGCGTAGAGCGTCTGATGGTGGTTGAGGTCCTCGCTCTTGACGAGGTGCGTGGTGGTAATGAGTGCAGGATCGCTGGATTGCAACGACATTTTTCTTCCTGACGCCCACAGCGCGATGGACGCTCGCAATTCTCCCGTGACTTCACGCAACCGGGCAAACCGAACACTATAACCCAACCGCCGACACCTTGCCCGGCACGGCCCCGGCTCACTTTTGACGTTGGCCGAGTTCGAGCTATGATACCCAAGTTGTTGCAGCCGAGTCCCCGGTTGACGCCGGGGAGCGGGGAACCCACTGCCGCCTTGCTTATTAGCGTTGCGGCCGGGGCGAAGGAGTCGGTCGGCTCCAGGCTACTTTCAAGGCCCAGCCCGTCAGCTAACCCCGCAGGCATGTGAAAGAGCACGGCGCACCGCTCTCCTGATACAGCCGATCGACCGATCGCGTGTTTCACGGGCATACGTCTGTGCGTTCGCGTCGACCTTACCACGCGTGCAGGAATGCGCGGTTGAAGGTTCGACTCGCTGCGAACAATTTATGGAGACCGGCCTTCGCGGCGGCAATCCCGCTGTGCCCCCTGCAGACGATCATCCCTCGAAAAACACGGCCACGTCCCAGGCACTAAGCCGAGAGCTGAACAGCCCTGCTCCGCCCCGGCGGAAAATTCGCTCCGCGCTCGTAACGCTGGGGCGGCTCGCGACCTGGATCGTCCTGACGCCGCCGCGCCGCGGCCTGCAGCGCTGGTCGCGCCTGCGCCCGGAGCAGCAACTCGTGCTGGGTTTCGCGTCCTACGCCGTCGTCGGCACGGCCTTGCTCTGCCTCCCCTTCGCGCAGCAAACGCCGGGGAGACTCGTCGATCACATGTTCAACGTCACGAGCGCCATCTCGACAACCGGCCTGACGACCATCAGCGTCAGCGACTCTTACACATTCTTCGGCGAGTTTGTGTTGCTGGCGCTCTTTCAGCTCGGCGGCATCGGTTACATGACGCTGTCATCGCTGATGATCCTCGCGCGCGGCGGGCGTATCTCCGACACGCGACTGGGCATCCTCAAGGCCGGTTTCGCCGTGCCCCACTATTTCGTCATGCAGCGATTCATCATGCACGTCGTGGTTTTCACCTTCGCGACGGAACTCCTCGGCGCGCTGTTGCTCTGGTGGCGATTCGCCGCGCTGGGCGTTCCGGATCCACTCTGGTTCGCCGTGTTTCACTCGGTTTCCGCATTCGCCACGGCCGGCTTCGGCCTCGCCAACAACAGCCTCGAAGCGTTCCGCGGCGACTGGTCGATCAATTTCATCATCGCCGTGCTCTGTTACCTCGGCGCGATCGGCTTCATCGTCGTGCAGGACGTGTATCTCTCCATCAAGCTTCGCGAACACCTGATCACGTATACGTCGAAGGTCATTCTCTGGATGACGACCGTGATCTTCATCGTCGGGACCGGAGCCGTGTATCTGATCGAACCAAGTGTGCGAGAGATGCCGACCGGTGAGCGACTGATGGCTTGCGCGTTTCAGGTGATGACGGCCTCCAGTACGGCGGGATTCAATACTATCCCCATCAGCCCGCTGACCACCGCGACGTTGCTGATTATCATGGCCGCGATGGTCATCGGTGCCTCGCCCAGCGGCACCGGCGGCGGCATTAAGACCACCAGCGTCTCGGCCCTGCTCGCGAACCTGATCAGCGTGCTGCGCGGGCGCGACCGCGTTATCTGGCTCGGCAACGAGGTGCCGACGCTCCGCGTGCTGTTTGCCGTCGCATCGGCCACGCTGTACCTTTGCCTCCTCGCACTGGGTGTCACGATCCTGTCTCTCACGGAAAAGCAGCCTTTCCTGGACCTGGCTTTTGAATCGGTCAGTGCGATCGGCACCGTCGGCCTCTCGATGGGCATCACGGCCAGCCTCTCCACGGCAGGCAAGCTCGTCGTGACGTTTCTGATGTTTGCGGGACGATGCGGACCGCTGACCCTCGGTCTTGCCTTGTTGCGCCCCGATGAGGCCCCGCCCGATGAATTGCCAGGCCACGACGATCTTGCGGTGTGACCCGGACCGGTCTTGATACGCGCGGTTCACGCACCATGCAGGTCGCCGCGCCGCGTGTGCGGGATGAGGTAATCCGATAGAATCCGTTCCATGAACCTGTCACCCTCACCGCACCGGTCCATGCTGCCCGCGGCCCTCCAATGGACGCTGACAGGCCGCGCGATCACTTTTGTTCTCGCCGCCACCAGCATCTGGTGCCTGCTCGCCGAGATGTACGGTCTGTGCGACATGCGCACGTTCACCACTGCGATCCTGATCCCCGCGACCGTCGCGCTGTACGGCCTGGCTCTGCTCGATCGAGCGCGCGGCGATGGACGGTTGTGGCGCGCCGTGGTCATCGGGTCGCTGGCGGGGCTGGCGGGCGCGATCGCGTACGATGTCTTTCGTTTGCCGTTCGTCTATTCTGACGCATGGGGCATGGGCCGGCTGGGCATCCCACAGATGCCGCTCTTCAAGGTCTTTCCCCGGTTCGGCGCGCTGATCCTCGACGAAGCGCTCGAACAACCGACCTACTCTCTTGCCGCGCATCTGATCGGCTGGGGCTACCACTTCTCCAACGGGGCAACCTTCGGCGTCATGTTTGCCGCGCTCATCGGCGAAGCGCGCGGCCGCCGCGGCGGAGGATGGCTCTGGGCCGTGCTCATGGCCGTTGTCATCGAGATTTGCCTGCTGGCTTCGCCCTATGCGGCCTTCTTCAGCATTCACCTGACGGCGCGCTTTGTGATCGTGACGCTCATCGCGCACATCATCTTCGGAGTCGGATTGGGGCTGTACTTCGCCTGGCACGCGCGACGATGGCCGCTTCCGGGGAACATCCGCCCCGCTGACCCGATCTGCGCCTGACGCGCCCTTCGTCGCACGCCTTTCTTGGCAACCTTAAGCAGGCGTTGTGCGATTATTCGCGCCCTCTCCTTTCTCGCGCCGAGGATCCGACAGCGCCCCGCTGGGCGACAACCGCCAATTCACTCGAAATCGCGGCCTTTGGGAGGGTTGCAGCGGGGTTCTTCTCGCGTGGCACGCGAATTGCTCCGCAACAAGAGCCGGGACCGCAGTCGGCCCGCGCGAGCCGCTGCGCGCCGCTCGGCCGCGCACCAACTGGGAGGCCCGGATCATGCAACTCGAAAAACTGCTGCAAAAAGAGAAGATCCCCTTCGAAAAGAAGTCCCATCGAACCGCGTTCACGTCGCAGGAGCTTGCGGCTGCCGAGCACGTCCCCGGCCGGTTCGTTGCCAAGCCGGTCCTGGTGAAGGGCGACAAGGGCTTTGCGATGTGCGTGATTGCCGCCTGCGATCGTCTCGACTTGTCGCGGGCCGCGCGGGCGCTGGGTGAGACATGCGTCGAACTTGCAACCGAGCAGGAGATGCGAGTCATCTGCCCCGACTGCGAAATCGGTGCCGAGCCGCCGGTCGGTCGACTCTTCAACCTGAAGACCGTGATGGACGAGCGGCTGACCTCGGACACGTACCTCGTCATGCAGGCCGGCACACACACCGATGCCATCCGGCTGCTTCGCGAAGACTGGGAGCGCGTCTGCAAGCCGATCAAGGCGCGGATCGCTGTGTGACCGGCGTCTGGAGTCGGGGCAAGGCTATGCGAGAGTTTATCACCGGCAACCAGGCCGTCGTTCGCGGGGCGCTGCGAGCTGGATGCAACTATTTCGCGGGTTACCCGATTACTCCCGCCAGTTCGATTCTCGGGGGTTTCCTTGACGCGTTCGCCTGCGGCGGCGGCGTTGCGATTCAGACAGAAGACGAAATATCAGCCATCGGCCAATGCATCGGCGCGGCGATGGCCGGGGCCAAGGCGCTGACCGCATCGAGCGGCCCCGGGTTAAGTCTGTACAGCGAATCGATCGGCCTGGCCCAGATGGGAGAAGTGCCGCTCGTGATCGTCGACTGCCAGCGGATGGGCCCGGCCACGGGCGGCGCTACCGCGACGGGCGAAGGCGACGTGTTGTTTGCCCGATACATCTCCGGCGGGGGCTATCCCTTGCCCGTGCTGGCGGCCACGAACGCCCTCACTGCGTACCAACTCACGTATCACGCATTCAACCTGGCGGAGCAGTATCGCACACCCGTCATCGTGCTCTCGTCGAAAGACATCGCGATGACACGCCAGACCGTTGAACTCGATGCTGCGGAATTGCCTCCGCGCGTCGAGCGATCCACTTTCGGTGGCAACGGTGATTTTCGGCCCTACGCCGTGAGCGGCCCGGCTGACGTGCCGTCGTTCCTTCCGATCGGTGACAGCAGGCAAGTGCGCTTCACCGGTTCGATACACGATGAACACGGGCTTATCACAACAGACCGCACGCGCATCGCCCGAAAACTGGTTCACCTGCGAGACAAGATCCTGCTCAATCGCCGCGCGATGGAGTTCGTACGACGCGATTTGGACCCCGCCGCGGACACGCTTGTGGTTTCCTATGGGCTGGCAGATGGCGCGGCCCGCGTCGCCGTTCAACAAGCGCGACGAGCAGGCGCCGCGGTATCGCACCTCTCGCTCTTAACGCTTTGGCCGGTCTCCGAGGAGGCGATCCGTGAGGCGGCGGAGTCATCGCCGGTGCGCCGCGTCATTTTGCCGGAACTGAACATCGGGCTGTACGCAAACGAGTTGCGACGGATTATTCCTCACACGCAGGTCCAATCCGTCCTCCGCTTCGATGGCGGCTTGATTTCCCCGAAACTGATTTTCGAGGCCATCACAGGTCGAAACCAAACGCAGGTTCCTTCGGAGTGCAGCCAGGCATGCTTCTGCTAAAGACCAGGAACCAGATGTGCTATTGCCCCGGCTGCTCGCACGGGCTGATTCTGGAGCGCCTGGCCGACGCATTGGGGCGGTGCGGCATTCGGCCGGATAAAGTCTGCCTCGTCACCGATATCGGCTGCATCGGCATGGCCGATCGCTACTTCTCAAGCCACACGTTTCACGGGCTGCACGGTCGGTCGATTACATATGCCGAGGGTCTCTGGCGTGCCCGACCGGATCTCACCGTCATCGTGCTGATCGGCGACGGCGGCTGCGGAATCGGGACGGCTCATTTGGTGCATGCGGCGAGGCGCAACGCCAACATCACGGTCGTCGTGGCCAACAACTTCAACTTCGGAATGACCGGTGGCCAGCAATCGCCTACCACTCCAATCAACGCTCATACGACCACGTCGCCAACAGACCGCACCGAAGCGCCATTCGACATCTGCCGCTTGGCCTGTGCCAGCGGCGCGCCCTATGTCGCGCGATGCAGCTCCCTGGACGGCCAGGCAACGGAGTACCTGGCCGAGGCCATCGCGACACCCGGTTTCGCGATTGTCGATCTCTGGGAACTGTGCACGGCGTACTTTGTTCCGGCGAACAAGCTCAATCCGAGGAAACTCGAGGATCTGTCCGATACGTTGCAGATGCCATTCGGCGTTCACGAGCATCGACTCAAGCCGCCTTCGGCTCCCTTGCCGCCCTCACAACCCACGCCCAGCCTGAAGACGCCGCGTGAAGAACCAGTGACGCTCCACTGGCCTCAAAGACGTGAGATATGCATCGCCGGATCGGCCGGGCAACGTATTCGATCGGCAGCCGGGGTACTGGGCGAATTGGCTGTGGCAGCAGGACTGTTCGCTGCACAACAGGACGATTTTCCTATTACCGTGCGCAAGGGACACTCGGTCTCCTGTCTGGCCATTTCACCCGAGCCGATTGAGTACATCGGCGTCGACCGGCCCGGGCTGATTGTCGTCCTTAGTCAGGAAGGCTCGGATCGACTGCCGTGGCGCGACCTCGCCGGGCCGGAGTGCACGATCCTGGCAGAGGACGCCGTGACGAGCCCCGATAGCGTTTCGGCGGTCTCGCGATTCTCGCACCACGACCTCGAGAAACTGGCTGGCAAGAACTCCGCGGCCTTAGCGGCCCTGGCGCTGGGGCTGATCGAAGCGCAGTGGGTCAACGCCGATGCGCTACTCGCTGCGGCGCAAGTCGGCTTGCGGGGACGCTACCGCGAAGACAACCTTGCGGCATTCCATGCAGCGGCAATCCAGACCAGACGCCCGCAAGCCACGGCATCGACCACGACTCCGTAGAAAGGCGCAAGTCATGATCCGAGAGACGCACATCGATCACAATCTCAATCGATTGCTTGAGTACTTCGGACCACGCATCGTGGGGAGACCGCCCACTTCGGCGGCGGATCTCGCGGCCGTCGAGGCATTGACCGGACCGCTCCCGCGAGACCTCACGTTGTTCTTGTCCGCCTGCGATGGATTGCGCCTGGAGCTGGCGAAGCCCTGGCCGTTCTGCCACCTCTGGTCGACGCACGACATGCTTCGTCCGGCCGCGTTCCCCGGTCTGCCCGGAGTTCATCAGGGATTTCTGCCGATCGCCGGCTGCGAAGAAGCCCAGCGCGACTGGCTGATCCTGTCGCTGGGGACCTGTCATGGCGCCGTGATGCGGTGCGATCCATGCGGGATGGAGCACAGCCTGGTGGCGTCGTCATTCGGCGTCTATTTCGAATGCTGGACAAGCTATGTGATCAGCCATTTTGACAACGCGGGCCATTCCACCCATCACGGGTCGGCCGAAGCCTTCGGCCCGTCATACATCGCGCCGCGTGACTCGGCGCTGGCAACACTGGAACGATCCGCTGACGCCCGAGCGATACTCGGTGAATTGAACATGGCACTGTCCGCCGGGGCGGACTTCGAATAGCTCGGGCGGTCAACTTTTTTCGTAGTGGAACTCTGACCATCCGCGCTCGGAATTCGACCGAGACGATCAGGTTCTAAGACGCGACAAGCCAATATGAACCCATGTTGCGGCTGCTGACCCTTTCCGAGCTAAGTGAACCCGAACAAATCTTCGTTTGTGTGGCACAGGCTAATAGCCTGTGTCGGACCGGCTATTAGCCGGTCCCACACTTGTTGGTCCTTTTGCATCCTACGAAACACTCTGCGGTTCCACTTAGCGCGCCGCACGGGTCAAGAAATAAGCCCGGACGTGGTTCGTGTGAATCAGCTTCGATCTTCGCTCAAGCTCGCTCTCCAGTTCAACTCCGGACGCCTTGCTCGCGATGGCCGACAAGGCCATTTGCAGCGTCTCCGCAAGAAACCGAGTCTCTGAATCTTCTGAATCAATCCGGGTAAGGGCAGCTTTGCATGAATCAAGCTTGTCCATGATGTAATTGCCTGCACCGTCAAGCGTCTCAAATGCCATCGTGATCAACAGGACGAGGCAGCCGTGAGTCATGAACCGGCGCTGCTCACCTTCGAGCTCGAATGCGTCAATGAACTCCCAGTAGGGCAGTTTGTAAACACTCCCCCAATACAAGTCGCCCATGAGGGACTGGTATTCGTTGAGCTGATGGTAAAGGAGACAAATATCCCTTTCCACGGATTGCACTTTAATCCACTCGTCTAATTCCATACAGCGCCTCATGAAGCTGCGAGTTCGACGGCCGGATCGGACAAAGGGCCGGGATCGGACAAGAGGACACAGCTCATCTTGCCGGCTTACCACCCTCGCCCCTCGACGTCAAATTGCGCTGCGTCCCCTTTGATTTCCCTGAGACCGTAGTTGCCCAGCGTGCCGCGGGCCATCAGCTCAATGCGGATGTTGTTTTCGAGGGAATTTGTCGTCGCGTTGTTCATCATGTCATTGCTCAGTGAATAAAGTTATTTCCAAGGCGGCGCTTCGTGCCGTCGTGTTCGGTTCCTCGTCAGATTCCGGCTTTGGTGAGGATGCGGTCGGCCTCGTCGAGCATCCTCTGGCGATCGCGCGGAGTCAGGCGCATCTCCTTGGGCGCGACGGGTGGGTTCTCGATCGGCGGATCGACTGCTGCCAGCGCGTTGAAGAAACGATTCAAAGCCTCGCGACTGGTCGCAATGTTGCGGCCCATGCGAACGTATTCGAGGTGGACGCCACGAAGGCCTTTGCGGCACCAGCGCCAGAGCGTGGCGATGGCCGGCCGCTTGCCGTTAACCCTGGGCAGGACCTTGGTGGCTTCGGTCAAACTCAACAGCGCCTCAGTTTCCATGTTGATAGGCATGTGCATGTGCTCCATTTCTTCTGGTGCAAATATGCCACATGCCAATATGATTTGGGGGCGCGGAAGGGGCGCTTAAGGGTCGCTGAGAGGACTGAGTATTTAATCGAAATTGCGTGCGGCAGGGCCAAATTCGCTATAGCACCAGTCTGCCATCACCGGTCAGAACCAAAATTCAAGTCAGAGATTTGCTGAGTGAATCTGGGGTTACTTGCTTAACGCCTTTCCGAACCTCTCAACGTCGCGGAGGAAACAAGTAAGTTGTTCAATCAGGTTGAGCTTCAAATCGTTGACCTCAAGATTTTTCAGCTGAAGATGATTTTCCCCGAACATTGCGATTTCATCTTTCAGATTACTTTTCCAAGTTGGGATTCGCCCGAGTATTCGTGCGCATTCCTTTTGGAGTTTCATCCAATCATTCATCTGTGCTTGCGTCGGCGGGTGCGCTTCTCTGCATCGAAGAAGATGAACTGTTCGCAACAGGTTTCGATATTTGTCGAGAGCCACATTGCCCGCGGTGAGTACTTCGACAGCCAATTCAATGTTGGCGTGTTTCTTCTCTTCGGCATCGAACCTCGCTTTGCATTCTTTAACAAGGTCAAGTTCAACACGCTCCAAGACAAGGTCGGCCATCTTTCGGCCCGCGCGAAATAACGAATTCCACCTCTCCTCAGAAGTGTGGCATTCGATTGGCCGAGTCAATTCTTCGGCGTCATCATTAACGGTGGCAAGTACTGCATTCTGAAGAAGGCGTTTATGCTGGCTGCTGGACGTAACTGGAACCAGAGCTTCCATGAATTCCATGACAGCGCGGTCCAATCGTTTGTCGATTGGCTCGAACCACGGATTCGCCACTAACGTTGTCTTCCAATGTATATTGCCTCTCTCCTCGTGCAATTTTAAGCTTTCGGCAAATGTCGTTCTCATGCGACCAAGCAATCGATATTGCTGCCGCAAATTGAACTCAGAGTTCTGCAACGTTTCTTGGCCATCGCGAGGCTTGTAAAACTCCTTTTCGATCTGATATTCATGGGCTCGCCGTCCTGTCGCGCGATCGGCCAAAATACGCAATAGATCATGAAGCGAATGATCTTTTAATTGTCGTTTTTGATTGTCAGGAGGCAAGGCGGCGAAGCATTGATGACAGAGAATGTACGCTGATTCGAGCCAGAGATCTAATTCTTCTTTCGATCTCGTGGGCGACGAAAACCTTCGCAGTTGTTCTGGGAATTCGCTGCTGGCATGAGCGGGCGCGAGATATTGGGCATACTGTTTGCGCAGGCCAACAACTTCTCTAGCCAGTTGCTGATTTTCCTGTTCACGGGTTAGGGGCAGCCCTCCAGGTGCGGAGATTAATCTTTCGGGCTCGTATGGCGGAATCTCTTCTCTAGGGCCGACAATCTGTAACCCCTCTAATGATCTGCGGAGGGCGCGACCAATGCTCGCCAGTGCGCGTGCCTCAGCATAGACCTCCGCCGCCGCGAGATAAGCCTGCCACCCCGACAATTTGTGGAACATCTCTGTGCAGGCTATGGCGTCCTCAGGCGAAAGATCAAAGAACTTCATATCCCGCCTCGAAGTGAGAGTAGCAAGTTCCTTATCCTCGGCATTTCGTATCGATACAAAGTCATCATGTCGCCGAAATCGAATCTGCCGTGCCCAAGCGTAAGACAAAACAGCCTCGAGGGTTCGCCAAAGTGGTTTGCCCGCGATCGGCTGAGGATTCCGATTGGATTCGATGGTGTCACCTTGCGAAAAAACTGTGATCTCCAGATCGGGCATAAGATGCCGAAGCATCCTCACACATAGTTTTTCTTCCGATAACGTTCGCTCCCTGCCCAAATGGCCGTGAATTCGTTCGCACCATTGAATCGCAGCGATGACTTCCGATCCAAGCGATTTTTTCGCTGCGCTCAAAAGCCCTCCTTCATCCAAAGTGTGCACAATGGCGCGGAGTCGCCGCCGAGATGCGCGCGGGAGGTCAATCCTCTCGCCTCGAATCCACAGGCCGGTAATCACAAATCCGGATTCCGAATTGCCAGTCTTTGTTTTCTTATGATTGATCCTGATTCCTGAGCCTCGAAGCTCTGCCTTCAGGCAGCCGCGGACAAACTCAGCAAGGGCCTTCTCATCGCGAAAGCGATATTTCTTTACCGCTGCATTTGAGGCTGAAACAACGATGTCATCAAAATATCGGGAGTAGACCAAGTCCGACCCTAGCCGGTTGACGATGCGATGGTCGAATTGAGAAAACGCTAAGTTCGCCAATGCAGGCGAAGTAGGCGATCCCTGAGGTAATCTTCCTCGACGCGTACATAGACGCGCGACGAGGAAGGCAGCGTCATGGGTCCACATCATTCTTCGTTCTTTTTGCTTGTGCAAGACGAGCCAACTGGGATCCACTGCTGATGGATCAAGCGTCATCAACGGTGTCTTGATGCGGCACAGCGCGGGAACAATATGATCGACCCGAATGGAAGGGAAAAAATCTTTCAGATCAAACGAGCAGAAATATTTCTGGCGAAGGTGACGCCGGGCATTTGAAAGTGTTGGGTTGGCCTGACCCGGTCGGGCTCCAAAAACAAAGCTGCCCAACTCTTTACTTGCCTGATCCAAGAAGTTGGTCAGAATATTCTTTTGAATGCTTCGCAGAGGCCGGTTAGGAACGTACAGCACACGTGGTCGCCCAAAACCCTTCGGAATTTCCTTCCGATGATACAAAGCACCCCAAGTGCTTGAAGGTTTTTGAATGAAATAGTCTTGGCGAAAAGCAAAAGCATGGAGCAGTTTGGAGGACATCCACTTATGTCGTCTTCGGATGCGACCCACCAGTCGGTTAACTAATGCGCGTTTTGATGGCGTGGGTAGGCGGAGGAACGCCAGGGCTTCGCGTTGCCGCGGCTCGGGGTATAGCCATTCAAGTAGTTCTCGGCGAGTACGAAATGTCCGCCTCACAAGACTGATGATCGAACGCCAAAGCTCGCGCGGTTTTGCGGTCGGCGCGGGTAAGGATTGCGAGAAGCATAGGTAAAAGACAAGGGCTGGGGGAGCATGGCGCAATATCTCCCGGGCCTTTTCGATTCGCGCTTCTGTGTTCTCGAACACCAAGTCCGGGTTGCCCAACGCGGCGAGAAGCTTGGATAGGTGTAATCTCGCCATGCGGTTTGAAGACGTTGGAAAAATGGCGGGCGGACAGAGCAACCTACACAGGTGCGCTCCGGCCATTGCGCGGTGCGCGTATAAGCCGAGAGCCTCGGACGCAAAAAATGTAACGCCACGTGCATCGACCGACGAAACGTCGGCCTATCCGTCACGTTCACGGGCTGCAAAACTAGGTGCGACTGCTGTCGCCCGCCACAGCCCATTATGGCTTAATAGGCCCATGCGGATCAACAACCCGCATGGCAGGCTGCCCGCTGGTCCGAGAATTGAAGCGGGCAAGGGAAACCGCCCCTGCACCGGTTGGCAATCCCTTAGCCGACTTTGGTCATGGCCTCAATCGCCTTCTGCTGGTCGGCCTCGGCGTAGATGGTGGTAATCGCCGCGCTGCGATGGCCCAGGATGATCCGCGCCGTCTCCAGCCCGAATTCCTTCCTCAAAGAAGTCGCTGCATTGTGCCTCAACTGGTGTGGATGCCACGAGGGAATCTTGGCCAGGCGACAGGCGCGATCGATGGCGCGCCGATAGGAATGGATCGTGTAGCATTCGCCGGGCTGACGTTTTGGATTTTCGCAGCGATTGGTGCCTGGCCGGTTGCCGTATTTCAGCGGCGTGGTGCGCTGGGCATGTAGAGTTTCGCGGCGCTCGGCTTCCGCCTCAGCCGGGCTGAAGCAACCGGCATCCACGCGCCGGGCCAGGAATGGGCGCAGCACCTGTTGTCCACGCGGCCCGATGTAGATATTGCGAGCATGGCCATGATGGGCGGTCTTGTGGTCCTTGGGAACGTAAATCCAGATTTTCCCGCTAGTGTCGATATCGACGGGGCGCATGATCAAGATCTCGCCTGGCCGGGCCGCGGTGAGCATCTGCAATTGCACCATCGCCCAAGTCTGCCGACTGACCCATGGCCGGATGGCCTCGACGTGGGCGTCCGGTACAGGCCGGATCGGATCACTCTCCGGCGCTGGGCAACGGCCCATGCGCAGGGCCTCTAGCGCAAGCAGGGAGTGAAAGACTGAACCGGGAATGATTTCTTCGCTGGCCGCCCACTTGAAGGCCCGGCGGATGCGGCAGACATGGCGATTGATCGATTTGCGGCACAAGCCGCGGTCCAGCAGGTGCTGCCGACAGGCGCGCAGGGCCAGCGGCCCGAACGACTTGGCCGGCTTCTCGCCATAGAGGTCCTTCGCCGGCCGCAAGGCCTTCTTAATTGAACTCACTTCGCCGGAGGTGGTCCCATCGGCATTGCGATAATAGGCTTCGCAATGTGTCCAGTAGCGGGCGACGAGCTCTTTGACGGTGGGCTCGTGGTCCTTGAACCGCAGGTTGCGGTTGGCGGCCAGCCACTCGGCCAGGAGCGCATCGTACTTCTGGCGGGCCTGGGGCTTCTCGTGATGGCCCAGGTAGATGCGCTTGCCGGAGAGTTCGACGTAGGCCTGCTGGGTGAATTTGTGGATGCGGAATTTGGGCAGTCGGGGAGTAATCTTGGCGGTCACGGCCATCTCCAAAAGGCCAGCGTGTACACTACACGCTGGGGCCTCGGGTTACGGACGTCCCGCCTACATAGGCAGCGGTCGCAACTAGCGACGTCGACGAAAGATAAATCGAGTAGCGGCGGCCGGACTTGAACCGGCGACCCAGGGCTTATGAATCCCTTGCTCTGCCAACTGAGCTACGCCGCTTTTGCGAGCGGGTATTTATAGGGGGAATCGGGGCCTGATTCAAGGCCGTGCGTGGGGCCGGAACGAGAGTGCTGCCAAGCCGAAGCCGCATTGCCCGAAATCGCCTGCGCCAGGGAATGCGATCCTGGCAGACGCCCGTGATGTTGTGCAAGCGGGCTTGCGGGCTCGAAGCGTACGGCGCCTACTTCTGCTCCTCGCCCGTGCGGATGCGCGGGTCGGGGGCGAGTTCGGCCATCAGCTTCTGAATGTACTGCTGCTTAAGCTGCTCGCGATGCTCCAGGAACTCGGCCGGAAGCTCGTCCTCGCGAAGGAAAATCTCGTACGACACGCCGCCGTCCTTCGCCGGGATGCTGACCTTCGCCGCGATCGGGCTGCTGCCGGAGCGGGTCGTGCCGGCGGTCGTGCCCGTGCCGGCCGGTGTCTCGCCGACGCCGATCGAGACCGCATCGGCGTGAATCTCGTACTTCAGCCCCGTTTCGGCGGCCATCAGCTCCAGGGCCGCCCGGATCGACGTTGATTGCAAGACAAGCGTATAGCTGCTCACCGACGGCGGCAGCTTCAGCATCAGCCCCGGCTCGAGCTTGAAGGCTACGCCCGACTTGTCGCCCAGGTCAATCAGAATCTGCGAGAGCGGCTGGCCCGTGTAGCGCGCGGTCACGCGGCGCGATAGCTTGCCGGCGATCTGCGCCTGGCCCGTGCGGATCACGATGTGATCGTCTTCCGGCGTCCAGCCCCAGCGCAGCGCGCCGGTGGCCGTCTCCAGCACCTGCGCCACCGAGCCTTGCCCCGATTTCTCCATCTGCTCGAGCAGCATCTTGGGCGCGTCCACCTTGGACGTAATCCGATATTGCAGCTTGAACTCGCCGAACGCCGCCGGTGAATACGCCGTCTCACTCATACGGCGCAGCAGTTTCAGTTCCTCCCACGTCGCTCGCCGCGCCATCCGCCGAAGCGGGTCGGTCGCCACAACAACCACCGACTGATCGCGCACTTCGTACGTCATGCCCAGCGCGCCCAGGATCTTCGGCAACGCCTCGCGAAGTGACGCATTGGTGATCGTCACGTCGGCCAGCTTCGTCTGCTTGCCCCACGGAAGCATCTCGGCCGATTCGTCATCGACCACGATTGTTACGCCGACCTGCTTGCCGAGATCGGCAAGCGCCGCGGGCAGCTCCATGCCGCTCATCGCGAGGTTCTCGACCTTCTGATCGAGCAGCTGCGCCACATCCGTGCCGCCGGCCTGGGCCGCGCGGGTGGAATCCAGGACCAAAAGGCCCAAAGCCACCGCGCACAGCCACGTCCATGTTCTAGTGCATTGCATCTCGTCACCTCATATCACGCCGGGCAGTCAGCCGGCATGCGTGACCGATGCGCCGGACCGAACCGCCAGTCTAAGGGCTACAACAATCTCCACGTCAGAGGCCCGAGTGCCGCGCCCGTGTACGGATCGCAGTTCGGGCAGAGGTCATTCTAATTTGGACCCGCGCGGATGCGCCTCCTAATAGAGGAACGGGTCCACGACGAAATCGCTCGCGTCGGGCACGTCGCGATCAGCCGCGATGCCGACCCAGCCCTGCGGATCGGACGGTGACGACTTTGGATCGCGTTTGGCCTCGTCAAACGTGAACGTCACCACGCCGACCGGCTCGGGTGTGTCCAGCGACACGAGCACTGCGCGCTGGCGCGGCGCCTGCACCGGACCCTTCGCGACCGAACCGCTCGATGGCGAAGCGCCGTTTGTCGCGACCGATGGGCCGCCGACATCCCGCGGCCACCAGACTGCAATCACAATGGCCGCCGCGACCGCCAGCGGCGCGCCGACGCGACCGATCCACGCGAGAACGCGCCGCCGCGAGCGGATCTTGCCAATCGAACCGGACTTGATCGTGCGTGCCTCGCGCCGCACGGCCGAAGCGATGCGCGCCTTCAGGGCGAGGTAATCAACCTCGGGGACCGGGCCGCTCCAGTGGGGAACCAATTCATCCAGCCGCGCGGCGTCAGTCGATGTGGACTCCGACTCGCGGGACCGAACACGCATCGCGACGCGCGCGGCGTTGGCCGACCAGTCAAACCGAGCCGGCACGGCACGCCAGCCTTTCAGCAGCGCGGCGAGTTTCTCGTAAGCCGCGGCCGTGCGCCGGGCCTCGGCATCGCCGGCCAACAGCGCCTCGACGCGGGCGCGCTCCTCAAGCGAACGCTCACCGGGGAGGCAAGCCGCGAGGAGCATTTCGACATTTTCATTTACGCCGTTCATCAATTCACGATTCCTGACCGCCGACTTTCCGATCCCGCCGCCGACATTGTTCGAGTCACTCTTCGAGGAAGCCCTTGAGCTTCTCCTTCAGGGTCTTTCGGGCCTGAAAGACGTTCCACTTGACCATTTCCACGCTGCATTCAAGGATCTCCGCTACGTCCTTTTGAGGCATCTCCTCAATCGCGAAAAGCACCAGCGCCAGCCGCTGGGGGTCCGGCAGCGACTCAATCGCCGCCGTAATCGCCTGCTGCAACTCCGACGCCTCGAGCGAGTCTCCTTCTTCGCCGCGCGACTTGATCGACGCGGCCTGCGAATCCCCGCTGTCGTCGTCGTCGCCGTGCAGCGTCAGCATCGACCGGCGACCGCGACGAAAGTTCAGCGACTGATTGCTGACGATTCGCATCAGCCAGGGACCGAACCGGCCTCGCTCCTGCAAACCCGACAGCGACCGATACGCCCGCAAGAACGACTCCTGGCAGACTTCCTGGGCGTCGTCGATGTTGCCCAGCAGCCGATAGGCCACGGCAACGGCCCGCCGTTGATAGCGCTCGATCAACTCGTCGAACGCCGACATCTCGCCCGCGAGCGTCCGCTCGATGGCCGCGATGTCCTCCGCAGCCGCCTTCGCGTCGTCTTCCACCGGGCTTTCCGTGGCCGCCTTCTTGCTCATAAGTTCAGACACTGTAAACCCATGCGCGGTTAGCCCGCCCGGGCGTCTTGACCCGCTAAGTCCGGGGGACAGCCGCGCCTAAACCGCTGCCGCAGCCAACCTTAGACGCTTTGGGCCGTTCTTGCAAATTATCCCCCTTTTCCTGTTATCGATCCCATTCGATGCATCGGCCGTGGTTTTCAGCTGGTGAAGCGTGCCCGCTTCGGATATTTAACCCCTCATGGACAATACGAACCCGCGATCAGGATCGATGGAGCCGTATGCGGCAACGCGACGCGAGTTTCTTCAGCGAGCGGCCCTGGCAGGGGTTGCCCTCGGTGCGGACGCCGCGATCTTTCCTCAATCGGCCCATGCGGAGCAGCCGCCAGCCGGCAAAGCCGCGGCCGTCACGCGGCCTGTGATCATCTCCAGTTCGAACGGCCTCAAGGCGATCGAGGTCGGCTACAAGTCACTCGTCGCCCGGAAGGACCCGCTCGATGCCGCCATCGAGTCCGTTACAATTGTCGAAGATGACCCGAACGACCAGTCGGTCGGCTACGGCGGGCTTCCCAACGAGGACGGCGTCGTCGAGCTGGATGCATCAGTCATGCACGGGCCGACGCACAAGGCTGGCGCGGTTGCGTCGCTTCGCAACATACGCAATCCGGCGCAGGTGGCGCGGCTGGTCATGCAGCGGACCGATCATGTGCTGATCGTCGGCGAGGGCGCGCTGCGTTTCGCGAAGGCGCATGGATTCAAGGAACAGGACCTGCTCACCGAGGCGTCGCGCCAGGCGTGGCTCAAGTGGAAGGAGTCGCGCGACAAAGAAGATGACTGGTTGAGCGATGACGAGATCAACCCGGCCGCCGGCGCGCGCGGGCGGGATGCGATTCCCTTTACCTGGGGGACGATTCACTGCGCGGCAGTGGACGGTCGCGGCGATATCGGCGCGACGACGACCACGAGTGGTTTGTCTTACAAGATACCCGGGCGCGTGGGCGATTCGCCGATTCTTGGCGCGGGTTTGTACGTGGACAACGTGGTCGGCGCGGCGGGGTCCACCGGGCGCGGCGAGGCGAACTTGCTGAATTGCTCGTCGTTCCTGGTCGTGGAGCTGATGCGTCAGGGCAAGTCGCCACAAGACGCGTGTCTTGAAGTCATGCGGCGCGTCGCGGATCACACCGAGCCGCGCCTGCGCGACAAGAACGGCCGCCCGGCATATGGCTTGATACTTTACGCACTCGCGAAGGATGGCCGACACGGATCGGCCGCGATGTGGTCTGGCCCGAAGTACGCCGTTTGTGATGAGCGCGGTGCGCGGCTGATGGACTCCGCGTTTCTTTTTTCTCGCGATTAAGGTAGCTAGAGGGTTCGTGCAGCCTCACTTCGAACTTCTCGCTTCCCCCATCATCATGGCCGCCGAAGGCCGCGGCCATGCCACCCCTGCTTGCGATATCACGACATGCCCTGATCTGCTCTAACCCGCAGCCACACCGGTGTCCGCCATTCGGCTGCGAATTGCTTCGGGCGTGCCGACATCCAGCACCCACCCGGCGATGTCGCGCTGCACGCGCGCCCAGTCGTCGCTGAATCGCTTGGACAGATACGCGTGATACAACGCGTCAATCGTCGCGCAGAAGTGCCGCACCTGCTCGACGCGCTCTTCCGCCTGTTCGCGAAGATCGCCGCGCACCGGTTCACCGGCCGGCTTTTCCAGCTTCGGCAGCACGCCGCCCGACACGTTGAACGTCTCGGCCTGAAGGGCCAACTCATACTGTACGCCGTCGCGGTGCAGGATCAGCCCCACTCTGCGCGGAAGCTTGCCCCCTTGCAGCGCCCTGCGGCTCTCCGGCAGCGAGGCCGGACCGTCGGCCGTCAGCACCTGCTTGCCCGTCTCGGCCCAGGGGCACTCGAGTGTCAATTGTTTGACAATCAGCACCGACGCGTCGGTCTCATCCGGCAGGTGGATCACGTCCGACTGCTCGGAGACCGTCCACCACAGCCACAGCAGGAACTCATTGCCGAGATAATCGCGCGAGGCCGGGTCGGCCGCCGTCCAGTACACCTCAATGTGCCCGTTGCCTCGCTCGTGCGGGACATACTTCGCAAGCTGCGCCGTCTCAATCCGCCGCGAGTTCCCCGCCGCCTCGGCCCATTGATACGCCAGACGCCCGGCCGACATCCGCTCGACGCGCTTGTCGAACGTGTCACGGAAGAGCGACATGAACCGCTCCTGCACAGCCGGCTGCGTCGCGCCAAGGTAGATCACGTCGTTGCGCGGGTCCCACAGGATCGGGAACTGCCGCATCGAGCGAAAGCGACCGTCCTTCATCTCTCCCGCCGCGCGCTGCTTCGCGGCTTCAATCGCCTCCTTGCGGATCCGCGCCGGTTTCCAGCCATCGTGAGCCTTCTGAAGCGCCTCGCGCTCCTGCTCCACGTACGCACGCATCAGGTCGGGTGGAACCTTCGACGAGTCCACGCGCATGCCGAAATGCAGGCAGTCGAGAATCACGTTCTTGTCGGCGTCGAACTCGCGATCCAGCAGATGCCGCCCGCCGAGCCAGCCGACCTCGACGCCGTCTGATCGGGCCTTGCCCTTGCCGATGACGTGGGCGCGAAACTTGTCCATCAGGTTGTCATCGAGCCGCTTGGGCGAGCCGCCGACGACTTTGAACCGGGAGAATGAAAGCGAACCGTGGAGAAAGGGCATGGGTTTCCTGCTATATTGCGCTCAACAAGACAGGCGGCCGCGCGAGCACCGTGCCGCGCACCGAATGAAGATCGTGCGACGATGCTAGATGGTTGCCGCGCGGCGTCAATCGGCAGAGACGCAGCTTGTGAAAAATCTATCCACAGGAACTCACAGATGCGAAGTACTCTGATACTAATTGCGGCTGCTTCGGCAGGAATCCTGCTCGGCGCCCTCTCACCGGCGTGGTCCTCGCCGCAGAAGTCCTCGGGCAGGACACCGCCGCCCATGCCGCCCATCGCGCCGGCCGTGAAACAGCCGACCAACACGGCGATCAGCCAGGCGCTGAAATTCCTCGCGGCACGGCAGGAGAAAGACGGCGGCTGGAACGCGAAGTACGGCCCGGCGGTGACGGCCATCGTCGCGAAGGCCTTCGCGGATTCCCGCGAATACGGACCGAATCACGCGATCGTGCAGCGAGCCGTCGAGTCGATTTTGCGCCACGCGCAACCGGACGGCGGCTTCTACGAGCGGCAGCAGAACCTGGCGAACTATCAGACATCTGTCGTTTTAATGTTCCTCGCTTCCCTGGACCGCGCGCGCCATGCCCTGCACATTACCAGAGCGCAGGCCTACTTGGCAGGACTGCAATACGACGAGGGCGAGAAGAAGTCCGTCAAGGATAGCTGGTACGGCGGCGCGGGCTACAACACGACGAAGCGCCCGGACCTGTCCAACACCCAAATGATGCTCGAAGCACTTCATCAGAGCGGATTGTCAAAGGACGACCCGGTTTACAAACGCGCGCTCGTTTTCATCTCGCGCTGCCAGATGAACGAAGCGACCAACGATCAGCCGTTCGCGCGCGGCGCAAGCGACGGCGGATTTGTCTACACGGCGGCGGACGGCGGCGAGTCGAAGGCAACAGGCGGATTCGAGCTGGGCCGGCCGCTGCGCAGCTACGGCTCGATGACTTACGCGGGGTTCAAGAGTTATCTGTACGCGGGGCTCTCGCGTGACGACCCACGCGTCACGTCCGCGATGGCGTGGATTCGTCAGAACTACTCGCTCGACGTGAACCCCGGCATGCCCGATCGCCAGAAGCTCGAAGGTCTTTACTACTACTATCACGTCTTTTCGCGTGCGTTGGCGGCCTGGGGCGAACCGACGATCACCGACGCCGCGGGCCGTTCGCATGATTGGCGCGTCGAGCTATGCCGCAAGGTCATCTCGCTCCAGCGCCCCGATGGAAGCTGGCTCAACGAAGCCGATCGCTGGCTGGAGGGTGATGCCGATTACGTCACCGGGTTGACGGTGTCGACGTTGCAAACAGCGCTGGGCAGCGGTTCAGATGCCCGTGATTAATTCGGGCCGCGACCATCAGGTCAAAGACTCGCCATGGCGCGGAGCGCCGACCAACGCGGTACGACAACGACATGCTGCAAAATGCTCGATTGCGCTCGCCCTGCTTCTCGCAATTTCAGGAGTTAACATTGAAACATACGAAAGGCAGCAAGGTAATGGGTTCGAAGCATCGAACGATCCTGATCGCGACGATCTGCGCCGTGGCCGGCTGCGCGGCGCCGCATCGCGCCGATCCAACCCTCTCACGCGACGATCGTTGGCGAGAGGACGTGCGCCATCTGGCGAGCGAGATGCCCCGCCTGCACAAGAACGCGTTCTTCAAGTGCTCGCGCGAGGATTTTGATGCCGCGGCTGCCAGGCTCGGCGAAGACATTCCGCGTTTTTCTGACCAGCAGGTCGTCGTCGGGATGCTGCGGTTGATCGCCATGATTGGCGACGGCCATTCGCAGGCGCAGAATTACGCCCAAATCAGCGGGTTCCGCACGCTGCCGATCGTCGTGGAATGGTTGCGCGATGGATTTTACGTCACCCGAACGATCCGCCGGCACGAAGCGGCGCTGGGGACGAAGCTGGTTCGCATCGGCGACACGCCGATGGATGATGCGGCAAAGCGCCTGGACGAGGTCTTCCCGTCGGACAATCGGATGCAGTCGCTGCGGCGGATTGCCCTGTCGGCGCGCTGCCCGGAACTGCTGCACGGCTGTGGGCTGATCGAAGACATGGAGCACGTCACGTTCACGGTGGCCGACGCGAACCGGAAGGAGACAACGCTCGCGTTGGAGCCGATCGCCTCCGATCGCGATTGGCGATGGGTCTTCGCATCGGAGCGCGTGCCGATGGCCGAGCAGCGGTCGGAGCCGTACTGGTATCAGGCGATCGTGACGCCGTCGCACGGCCCGGCGATGTATCTCGCGTACAACACCTGCTCGGGATTCGGCGAGTTCCGCGAACTGTGCGAGAAAATGTTCGAGGGGGTTCCCACTGGCGAGGGACCGGAGGCGAAGAATTGGCGGCTGGTCGTCGATCTGCGTCGGAACGGCGGTGGTAACTCCATGGTCATCGACGCGATGTATCCGCACCTGCTCTGGCGGCCGGGTCTGCGCGCGCCGGGGCACCTGCTCGTACTCATCGGCCGGGGCACGTTTTCGTCAGCGATGATGAATGCAGTTCAACTTCGGCAGCGGTACGGAGCGGTGCTGATCGGAGAGCCGACCGGCGGAAGCCCGAACGGCTACGGGGAAATCAAGCCGCTGACGCTACCGCACTCAAAGCTCGTCGTGACCTACTCAACCAAGTACTTCGCATTGTTGGATGGCAAGGTGCAGACCGTCGAGCCGGACGTGCTGGTCGAGCCGACCATCGCCGATGTCATCGCGGGGAAGGACCCGGTTCTTGACGCCGCGCTGACGTATTCGCCCGGCGGCAACGCGGCGCAATAGAAGATCCGCTCGGACCATTGACACACGCTGAACTTAGCCGGACGACGCCGTTCGTGCCTGGGCCCCTGCCAATTTGTCGATCACATAGGTGTCGATCACTTCATTCCGCTCATTGATCTGCTTGAGTTCGAACCGCGTCGCCGACAGTTCCACCAGCGTGAAGCTGAATACGTCATCCACTGCGACGAGAATGTACGGCGGCGGGTTGGGGCGCTTGGCATAGCGCTCGGCCCCGCCGGCGCCGCTCACCACGTAAACCACGCCCTGCCCCTCGGGCATGACCTGATCCTTGCGGATCGGCGCGGTGCGCTCGTACAGGTGGTTGTGCCCGGTGAAGACCACATCCACGCCGCATTCCTCGAATATATCGACGAACGCCTCTTTCACATAGGCTGCGCCCTCGGCCGAGTGCTTGCTATGCGTGTAGAACGGGTGATGAAAGTAAACGAACTTCCACCGGCTGCCCGCTCCCTTCAACACCTCGTGCAGCCACGGGCCGACCTTCTCCTTGCGGTCCAGCGCGGTGATGACGCCGGCCGGAAAGACGTCGTTCGAATCCAGCGCCACGAATCGCGCATCGCCGTAGTCGAACCAATAGTTCCGCTCCGGCGGGATTCCCTTCGGCCCGTTCTGTGGCAGGTCAAACACACCGAGAAAGGGCGCGCCGCGCTCGGTAGCGCAGTCGTGGTTGCCGAGGCTCGGCATGAAGAAGCAGCTCGAGATGAGGTCCTTGTACGGCTCGAAGAACTTAAGGCGGTAGTCGTTGAGGTCCCCGGCCGGGTAGATCAGGTCGCCGGTGTGGATCACGACATCCGGCCTTCTTGAGGCGATCAACTGCCCCAGTTCAGCCTGGCTGTTGCTGCCGCTGCCGCTGTCGCCAAAACAAACGAAGCGAAAGGGCTTGCCCGGCGGCGGCGGCGTAGTCACCGTGAACGGGCCGGCCACGGGCACGTCGCGGAACCAGCCGCGATTGACGACCGTATAGGTGTACGTCGCTCCCGGATTGACGCCCTCGACGGCCACCTGAAACCGTTGTTGCCCCGGCGACGCACCACCGGGTGTTCCGACGGTCTTATCCAAACCATCCGTACCGGAAACTCGCACGGCGCCGTTTACCATCCAGTCGCCCTTCATCTCCCAGACAATGTCCAGCGCGTCAGCGCCGGGCCATTGCACCATCGGCCCGGAAATAAGCGTCGGCCGCGTCTGAAAGTCAAAGATGCACGCGCCCAGCACCGCCAGCGCGACCATCAGCACGATCCGAAGGAGCCAGTTGGCTCGCGACTTCCGCGCGTCGGGATTTGAAATTGCGTTTGTGTTATCCATTTGTCGCCAACTCAACGAAAAAGGGTTGCCTCTCCATCCGCTCCGCGCCGTCGCAGCGAGGGGCCCCGTATTGAAGACGCCGCCGCCTTACGTTGCGGTCCGTTGCGAGCCGATCTATAGTACGACACACACAACGGGAGAGCCAGACATGCCGATGCCTGATGGAACCGCTACACTGGAAGAACTCACGGCCCGCATCACCGCGCTGCGGGACTCTCTTTGACCTCCCCACCAAGAAGAAGCAATTAAAAGAAAAAGAAGATTTGATGAGCGCCCCCGGATTCTGGGATTCGGGTAAGGCTGCGCAGTCCACTATCGCCGAGTTGAAGAGCCTCAAGGCAATGATCGACCCCGTCGAAGCGGTTTCGCGCCGCGCCGACGATATCGCCGTCCTGTACGAACTCGGCAAGTCGGAGAATGACGAAGCGACGCTCGCCGAAGCGGATCAGGAGCGACTCGCCTTGGCCGAGGAACTGGACCGCGTATCGCTCATGGCGCTGTTGTCCGGTCCGAATGACGCGCGCGACTGTTACTTTTCCATCCAGGCCGGCGCGGGCGGGACCGAAGCGTGCGACTGGTCGTCCATGCTGTTTCGCATGTACCTGCGGTACTTTGAGCGCAAGGGTTACAAGGTCGAGGAACTGGACCGCAAGGACGGCGAAGAAGCCGGCATTCAGTCGGTCAACTTGCTTATCAAAGGCCCCTACGCCTATGGTTACATGAGCACCGAGCAAGGGGTGCACCGGCTCGTGCGCATCAGCCCCTTCAACGCGCAGGGCAAGCGGCAGACGAGCTTTGCCGCCGTGGATGTGTTGCCGGTTTTTCCCGAGAGCACGATTGAGCTTCCCGAAAAGGACTTGGAAATCACGGCCTTTTGTCGAAGCAGCGGCGCGGGCGGGCAGAACGTGAACAAGGTCGCCTCGGCCGTGCGCATCAAGCACATTCCAACGGGGATCGTCGCGGAGTGCGTTAACGAACGAAGCCAGGCGCAGAACAAGCAGCAGGCCATGGCGATGCTGGTTTCGAAGCTGGAGGCGCTGGAAGAAGCCAAGCGCGAAGGCGAAATGGCGAAGATCAACGCCGCGAAAGGCGACATCGCATGGGGGAATCAGATTCGCAACTATGTGCTGGACGACCCGCGGGTGAAAGACCTGCGCACCGGCATCGAGTCGGGCAATCCGCAGAAGGTGCTCGACGGCGCGATCGACGAGTACATCGAGGCCATGCTGCGGCTTCGAGCCGAGAAGCGGGCCAAGGAACCGGTCCGGGACGCCAGCGCAAAGAAATCGTAAGCGCTCCGCTTGGCGGATGGCGCGCCGAAATAGCCTGGTCTTACCAACGCAGGGTGTGTCAAATCCTTGCAAATCGGGGTGGCGTAACCCTTTGTATCCGCTACACTGAAAGCAAAGCGGTCATTTGACCCAGCCTCGCGGTTGAACCCGGACCCTGACTTGGACTAGAATCATTGTGCGCTTCGCCCCACAAGACTGATCCCGCACATCCGCTCTTGATTGACGCCTCCACAGCGCAAACAGCCGTTACCTCGCGCGGGCCGCTTGACGGCCAAACCGGAGACCGCATGACGCGCGCCTTGACTGCTTCCTGTTCTGTGGACAACGCTCCAGCCGGTCCACGCTGGATGGACTGGATGGCCGGCGCGCACCGCTGGCGCGCTGCCGCGGACCATGCCGAGTTGCTTCGCGGCGGAGGGATTGACTGGTTCAATCTTCGCGCCGATTCGACGACCGCGCTCGTAAAACGGAACAGTCATCGCGACGTGTGGAGCGTGTCGTTCGGCGGGCGGGAATACTTCGCCAAGTATTACCACCCGCACAGCGTGTCGGATCGCCTCAAGCTTCGGCTTCGCGGGCCGGCCGCGATGAATGAATGGAGAATCGGCACCTACGCCGCCGAGCATGGAATCGCCGCGGTCGCGCCGGTGGCGATCGCATGGGATGATCGCCGAGGCGGCACGGGTACGTCGCTTCTGGTGACCGAGGCCGTGCGTGATGTTTCGCCGCTGAATGATTTCTGGCTTTCCGTGCGCGATGAACCTCGCCGCGCGGCACAATTAAGTGATGCGCTGGCCCGGCTGATCGCGCGGGCCCATCAGTGCGGATTCCAGCACGACGACATGCACCCGGGCAATATCCTTGCCCGGCAGCGCGGTGACGCCTGCGAGGTCTTCTTTGTTGACTTGCACAAAGCGCGCACGGCCCGGCCCGTCGGCATGCGCGAAATTGCCTCGAACCTGGCACAACTCAATCAGTGGTTTCGGCGGCACGCGACGCGCTCGCAGCGTTTGCGCTTTCTGCAATCGTATCTGACCCAGCGAGACACCTTTGCGAACGCCAGCCCGTATGCGCGGCATTTTCGCATCAACACGGGCCGGCTCACCACCGATCTTGCGGTCCAGGCGGATCTGCATGCCAACAAGCTCTGGTCGAAACGCGATCGACGCACCGCGCGCGACAGCCGTTACTTCTCTCGCATTAAGCCCGCCCCGGGCTGGCGCGGCCACGTGCTGCTGCAATGCAAGCACCCGTCGCCGACGGCCCTGGCGTCCAGGATCACATACAAGAAAGCCCAATGGAAGGAATGGCTGCGCGAGCCGCTGGCGTGGGTCGATCCGACAAAACACGACCTGCTCAAGGATTCGCACACGGCGACGGTCTGCAAAGCGATGTTGCCGGTCCAGCCGGAGCCGGTGCCGGTCATCGTGAAGCGCCATCTGCCCCGCAACGGCTGGAAGTGGCTGATTCACGCGCTGGGGCCGTCGCGCAATCGCCGATCGTGGAAGATCGCCAACATGTTGAGCAACCGCGACCTGCCGGTGGCGGCGCCGATGCTGGTGCTGGAGCGGTACATCGCGCGATTTGTTCGGGTTGATTCGCTGCTGATGACGGAGTTCGTGCAGGATTCGGTCGATTTGGAGACGTTTCTCACGCGCGATCTCGCACAGGTGTCGCCCGATCGTCAGCGCGCGATCAAGAACCAACTGATCGACGCAGTGGTGCGCTTGCTCAAGGCGTTTTACGAGCGCGGCTTCGTCCATCGCGACCTGAAGGCGCCGAATCTTCTTGTCGTCTGGCCCGCGCCGTATACGTCGCCCCCGCTTCTAACTTTTATCGACATGGACGGTATCAGCCACGTCCGCCGAACGACCGAGACCCAACAACTCCGCGGCGTCGTGCGCCTGTGCGCCAGCTTGCTTTCCAGCCCGGCCTGCACCGCGTCAGACAAGCTCCGATTCCTCAAGCAATTCCTGTGCGGCCCCGGCCGAACCGCCGCCGCGTGGAAGCTTTACTGGCGCACGATCTATGGCCGCGTCTGCACCAAGATGGCCGACAAAGAGATTCGCCGCCAATGGAAGCTCGCGAATTACGGCCGCGCCTGATGCTCGCACCATGGCCGACCTCGCAGACTCTCAATCCGCCGATTCTAAGCTGCCCGACACCGCGGCCGCGCCGCTCTCGCCGACCTCCAACGCGCCGAAGGCCGAACTCGATGCGCCACCCGATCCACGCGACATGAGGGGCGCGCGCCGCGCGCGATGGGGGATTGCCCTGCTCGTCGCGCTCTTTCTCATCACGCTCTGGCAGCGCGACACGATCCGTGCGCACTGGTGGGCGACGCGGTTGATGGCGACCGACGACCTGGCCGCGCGGGGGCAATACCTGTCTTTTCTCGCAACGGCCGGTGACAAAGCCACCGGCGCGGTGTGGCGGCTGGCTCGAGATGATCGGCCGGATATTCGTATGCTCGCCGTATTCGCCGCAACAAAACTTTCACGACCTGCTTCTTCAAAGGTTCTGGCCGAACTTCTTGGAGATCACGATGTCGAAACTCGCGAAGCAGCGGGCCGCGCACTAGTGTTTGCGTTGAATGGAGATGCTCTCGGTACGCTCCTGCTTGTTTCGTCACTTCACGACGAAGCGACCGCCGCATCAGCGGTAGCGAGCTGTTCGCGATCTGACTCACCGCTTGCTGCCGAGGTCCTTATGCGCGCCGCAAGTCATTCTCTGCCAGGAGTGAGGGCACAAGCCATTGAGAGCATCGCTTACTGGATCGAAAGCAGTAGCGCCTGCAAGGATGGCCAGTCCAGTTGCTCTGACCTGTTACTTCGTTTGATTGAGTTAACGCGCGACGATGCAACTTTCATTGGAGAGTTGTCAATGGAACGCGAGATCGAGTCCGTTACAACTTTTGTCCGGGCAGGCCATCATGTAGCAATTGGCCAAACCGCACCGGGAGAATCGAGAGCAGTTTCAGAAGTCGCCACGGCGCAGTTGTCACGCCTTTCAGGCAGGACGATCATCGCCGAGGAAATTGATTCGTTGGAAGCCCGTCAGTCACTCGCCCGCGCCATCCTTGAACGAATTGAGACTTCCCGACTTCGACCCTCCGCGACGTCGTTGCCGATAGATTTGGAAAAGCAAATTGGGAATCCGCAAGAACCATCCGAGTCGACACCATGAGTAGCAGTCACAGTCCCCTCTCCAAAGCACGAATCGCCATCCTAGGCGCGACCGGCGCGGTCGGGCAGGAGTTTCTGGACATCCTCCACGCGCGCGGCGTGCCGTGCGAGAATCTCCGTTTACTCGCGTCGGCGCGGTCGGCCGGGCAGAAGGTGACCTACGCCGGCCGCGAACTGACCGTGCAGGAAGTTCGCGCCGATTCATTCCATGGCATCGACATTGCTCTGTTCAGCGCCGGCGCATCGGTAAGCAGGCAATGGGCGCCGGTCGCGGTGGAGGCCGGGGCCTACGTGGTGGACAACAGTTCCGCGTTTCGCATGGACGCGGGCGTGCCGCTGGTCGTGCCCGAGATCAATCCAAAGGCCATCGGCGACGCGCGGATCATCGCCAACCCCAACTGCTCGACGATTATCATGAATATGGCCGTTTGGCCGCTGCATCGCGTGAACCCGGTGCGTCGAATCGTCGTCAGCACTTATCAATCGGCCAGCGGCGCGGGCATGCAGGCCATGCTGGAACTTCAGCAGCAGGCGCGCGATGTGCTCGAGGGTCGCCCGGTTTCACCAAGGGTGTTGCCGTATCAAATCGCGTTTAACCTGTTCTCGCACAACAGCGCGATGCAGCCCAATGGCTACAACCAGGAAGAGCAGAAGATGGTCGCCGAGACGCGCAAGATCTTCGGCGAGCCGAACCTCGCCATCACCGCGACGTGCGTGCGCGTGCCCGTATTGCGGGCGCACAGCGAGTCGGTGAACCTCACGTTTGAGCGGCCGATGCCGGAGGCCGAGGCGCGCGCGATACTCGAAAGCACGCCGGGCGTGCGCGTTCTGGACGACCGGACAGCCAACCGCTTCCCCATGCCGCTCGATGCGTCAGGTCAAGACGATTGTCTCGTCGGGCGCATCCGGCAGGACATCAGCCAGCCCGACGGCCGGGGGATTGACTTGTTCGTGGTGGGCGATCAGCTCCGCAAGGGCGCGGCGCTGAATGCCGTGCAGATTGCGGAATTGCTGCGAGCGAGCGTATGAATCGCCCCGACGCTTGGAGTCTCGTCTGCGAATTTGTCCAATCCGATTCCCTGCGCCGGCACATGCTCGCCGTCGAAGCCGCGATGCGACACTATGCTGATCTGCTCGGCGGCGATGCCGACCTCTGGGGACTCGTTGGACTTCTCCACGATTTCGACTACGAGCGTTGGCCCGATCCGCCCGATCACACGCGCGAAGGGGCGAAGATCCTCCGTGAACGCGGCGTTGACGAGGAAATCATCGGCGCGATCCTCTCCCACGCCGATTGGAACCTCGACGAGTACCCGCGCGACCGGCCTTTGCGAAAAGTGCTCTTCGCCGTGGATGAGCTTTGCGGCTTCATTACAGCCGCGGCACTGGTGCGTCCAACCCGTCTCGTCGGCATGGAACCGTCGAGCGTGAAGAAGAAGCTCAAGACGCCCGCCTTTGCCGCCGCCGTCAGCCGCGAGGACATCGCCGCCGGGGCCGAATTGCTGGGCATCCCGCTGGATGAGCACATCCGCAACTGCATCACCGCCCTGTCCACGGTAGCATCCGAACTGGGTTTGGCGGTATCCTAATAGCTCGCGCCGGCCTCTGCGGCTGGCGTTGCGGCATGGCGTTGCACACCTGACCACGACCTCACGAGGGGACTTCATGAAGCGAGGAACTGCCCTTGCATCGTTCTTTTGCATTCTGTTTCCGGCGATGGCGGCGCGCGGCGAGGGAACTCCGCCCAACTTCCCAGCCGACCGCCCACTTGATGTGAAACATATCAAGCTCGACGCCCGGGTCGATCTGAAAGCCAAGACCTTCGACAGCGTGGCGAAGCTGGACTTCACCGCCCTGCGCGACGTGGAGACGATCCGCCTCAACGCGGTCAACTTCGCCGTGCGCGGCCTGCGCGTCACGACCGACGGCAGCGAGCCGACGCGCTGCGACTTCGAGAACGACGGCGAACACTTGACGATCACGCTGCCGCACAAGCTCACGACCGGCCAAAGCGCGACGGTTGAGATTGAATACCGCGTCGAAGACCCGCGGGCCGGCTTGAGTTTCTTCGCACCCAAGCCGAGCGACCCCGAAGTGCCATTCCTCATGTGGTCACAGGGGCAGGCGATTACCAATCGCTACTGGGTTCCCTGTTTCGACCATCCCAACGAGCGACAGACCACCGAGATCATCTGCCGCGTCGACGCGCCAAACATCGCCATCAGCAACGGCAAGCTGATCGAGCAGCGCGACAACGGCGACGGCACGCGCACCTTTCACTGGAAACAGGAGCAGCCGCACGTCGCCTATCTCATGACGCTCGTCGTCGGCGAGTTTTACGTCGAAGAGGAGACGTGGCGCGGGCGGCCGGTGACGTACTATGTTCGCGAGAAATACAAAGACCGCATCAAGAACTCGTTCGCCCACACGACAAAGATGCTGGATTTCTTCTCCGACAAGATCGGCGTCGAGTACCCCTGGCCCAAGTATGCCCAGGTCTGCTGCTACGGTTTCGGCGGCGGCATGGAGAACACCAGCGCCACGACGCTGACCGAGCGGACGCTGCACGATGACCGGGCGCATCTCGATGAAGACAGCGACGGACTTGTCGCACACGAACTGGCCCACCAATGGTGGGGCGACCTGCTCACGTGCAAGGAGTGGGCGCACATCTGGCTGAATGAGGGCTTCGCAAGTTATTTCGAGGCGCTGTGGGACGAAGAAGCGCTCGGGGCCGACGAGTTCGCGTGGAACATGCGCGGCAAGGCCCGCGGCGCAATCGAAGGCGGCAAGACCCGCCCTATCGTCGAGCGAAACTACAAGGACCCCGATGAGCAGTTTGACAGCCGCGCCTATCCCAAGGGCGCGTGGGTTCTGCACATGATCCGTCGGCGACTGGGCGACGAGCTTTTCTGGAAAACGCTGAACGCCTACGCGACGCGGCACCAATACCAGACCGTCGAGACCAGCGACTTGCGCCGTGCGATCGAAGACTTGACCGGCCGTTCTTTTGAGCGATTCTTCTTCGACTGGACCGAGCGGCCCGGCGCGCCGGAGGTGAAGGTTACCTACTCGTGGAACGCCGAGGAATCGCTCGCTGAAGTCCGCGTGCAGCAGACGCAGAAGGACGACGCGTTTCATTTTCCGCTCACCCTGGAATTTGCGTTCGACGGCAAGTCGCCGCCCAAGCGAATCGCGCGCGACGTGACGACAAAAGACGTGACCTGGCTGCTGCCGCTGGCGAGCCGGCCGCGCATGGTGCGCGTTGATCCCGACTTCGCGGTGCTGATGACGCTGACGGAAGAGAAGCCGCGCGATTGCTGGGAAGCGCAGCTCGCGGAGGATCCGTCGGTGCTGGGCCGCGCGCGTGCGGTCGAGTACTTCAGGAAGAAAGGCTCCGCGCCCGACGCGGCGCTCCTCGCAGCGAGATTGACGAAGGAGCCCTATTACGGCGTGCAATCGACCATCGCTGACGCGCTGGGCGAATTGCAGGGTGACGTGGCGCGCGATGCGCTCCTCGCCGGGCTGAAGATTGAGAATCCCAAAGCGCGGCGAGCCGTCGTCACTGCGTTAGGCAAGTTCAGCGACGAGCCGGATGTGACCAGCGCGATCGAGGAGCTTGTCACGGCCGGCGACCCGAGTTATCGCGTCGAGGCGGCCGCCATCGAGGCCTATGCCGACTTGAGCGACGAGCCGATCGAGTTTCTGCGCGACCTGCTCGACCGCGAATCGGACGACGAGATCATTCGCAACGCCGTGCTCGCGTCGATCGGCAAGTTCGGCGACTACCAGGATGCGCACGAGCTGATCGAGTGGAGCAAGCCCGGCTCGCCGCACGAGTGCCGTGCAGCCGCCGCGCGGGCACTGGGCGAGATGTTCTCATCGGGCACGCTGGATGATCACCCCGAGGCGCAGGAGATGGCTATCGACGCGCTGCGCGACTGCCTGAAGGAAACGCCGCGCAACGTGCAGAACGCAGCCCTCGGCGCGCTGGCATCGGCCGGCGACAAGGCGCGACCCGCCCTGCGCGACGTCGAGAAACTGACACGGACCGGATTGCTGCGCGTGCGCTCCGCCGCCGAGCGGACTCTCAAGGCGATCCGCGAAAAAACGCCGGCCAAGCTGGAATGGGAGGACCTGCGCGAAGAACTGGATACCCTTCGCGAAGAAAAGGGCGAGCTCCTCAAGCGGATCGAGATGCTGGAGGCAAAAGTTTCTCCGGAAGCGAAAGCGGCGCGAAGCGACGCCGAAGCAAACGGCGAACGCGATTCGACGCAGGCCGCGAAATCTCCCGATTCGGACAAGGCAAACCCGGCCGCCAAGTCGAAAGTGCCCGCGAACAGCGCCGCCCATTCCGCGGCCGGTCATTAGAGCGGTTCCCGGATCAACGGACCATGCTACGTGCAACTGCTTCAAGCAGTGGCACAAGGAGTACTTCGCGCACGATGACGGATCGTTCGCGCTAATCTTCCTTCGCCAGCAGCACGTTGATCGCCTTCGCAATCGCCCGCACCTTTACCCCCTTCTTGAGGCCGAGCTCCTTCAGCGAGTCCATCGTCATCACGCTGGTGATCTCCACCGGCCCCTTCACCTTGACCGTTACCTGGCACATGACGGCCCCCTTCTTGATGGTTGTGACTTTGCCGACAAGTTGATTGCGTGCGCCGTATTTCATGACCATGTCTCCCGATTCAACGTGGTTTGATTGATTACATTCCTGGCGCGTTATACTGCCGCAAGGCCGATATTTACAAGTGTTCAGGGACTCAGCAGCGTGCCCACAATTTTTCGCTGGCAAGGTTTTCGATTTCACTTTTTTAGTGACGAAGGCAACGAACCGCCTCACGTTCATATCCGACGTGGCGATGATACCTGCAAATGTCTTGCCTCACAGTTCAACTGGAATCTGCGGACGGTTTTTTGTGAGAGACT
>CAZQCF010000013.1:0-91791 GCA_964592235.1 uncultured Planctomycetaceae bacterium | reverse complement strand
ACCAGCGTAACCCCTAGTGCACAAGGGCGCTAGGCCCGAATGAAAACCGCTCTAGTAATGCAGAAGAGGAAGTGCTGCGGATGGCGGCGTGTTTCTACATTCCTAATTCTTCATTCACAATTCCGCCACGCTCATGCGTGGATCAGCAGCTTTGTTTCCTTCGGCAGGTTCGCCGCGACTTCGGAGATGATATCGCCCCGCAGCGTGCGGAAGACCGAACCGCGCCGCGTCACGCCCATGATGACGTAGTCGGCGGCGTACGTTCCGGCGAAATCGAGAATCATCTCGGCCGGCGAGCGCGCCACGCAATAGATCGGCACGAGCGGAATGCGCTTCTCGCGCGCGAGCTGATGCGCCTGAAGGAAGATCGGCACCGCGTCGGGATCGTCCTCCATGCGAAACTGCCCGTCGGCCGGCGGGCCGTACGCGACGCGCAAATCGCGCACGAACAAAACCAGCAGATTGCAGTTCCTCGCCTCGGCTTCTTCCGCGGCGAACGTGAGCAGCTCCGGGTTGCCGCGTGTGGAGACCAGCACTCGCCCCCGCGTCGGGTCGAACGGCTCGATGCCTTCCATCGTGAGCGCATTGGCCCCCTCGACGGGTGGCGCCTCGAACCAACTCCCGACCGCGTCGGCCACTTTCGGGATGTACGGCTTCACGGCCGGCGCTTTCTTCACCAGCGCCCGCAGCAGGTACCCGCCGGCGATGACGGATAGCGCGAAAATCGACGCGTGAACTTTCTGGTAGGCGATCGTGCATTCCACGATGAGCAGGAACGCGGCGATTGTCCCCAGGGCGACGCGCTCCCACTGCTTCAGCTCGACCTTGCGGTTGATGCAGGTTGATCCAAGATTCAGCGTGATTGCGCCGACAACGCCGATGGCGTAGAGGTGTGCCAGCTTCTCCACGTCGCCCTCGAAGATCAGCACAATCGTGCAGACGCCGACCGCCGTCACCAGCCCCAGCCACGGCACGCCGAACGCATTGAGCCGCGTGAAGCCCGCCGGCATCTCTCCATCGCGCCCCAGCGCGTATTGCAGGCTGATCATCGCGCCGACCGCTGTGTTCGTCGCCGAAAGCAATAGAAGCCCGAAGACGACCGCCGCGATCATGCCGAACGTCGGATGGACCACTTCCGACGCGACGACTTTCATCATCGTGTCGCGCACCGCCAGATCGTGCGCCATCAGGTCGTGCTCGGGCCGATCGGCGAGGATCGGCGTCGGCTCGCTCTCCAGGGCCGTGAGGCTGGGCAGGTTCGTCATGGCGACGGCGAAGAACAGGTTGAAAAAGACCACCTCGGCGAGGACGACGGAGATCGCCTTGCGGGAGGTCTTTCCGACCGGTTCGACCATGATTCCGGTCATGTTGGCGATGGCCTCGACGCCCGACAGCGCGAGGATAATGTGCACAAAGCTGGTCCACTTCACGTTGAGCGGGCGATGGTCCCAGGTGATGTGCGACAGACCCATCCTCGGAATGCAGAACAGGGCGATGATTACCATACAGACAAATGTAAGTAATGCGATCATCGTCGCGAGCTTACTCGCGCGGCGCGGCCCCACGAAATTGATGCAGGCGATGACGAAAATCGCCCCGATCGCGAACATCCATGCCGTCTCGGCCGGCGCCCCGAAGTACCGGAACGCTTCCACCGCCGAAAGACCCGCCGTGATGACGTAGTCCGCGAAAAGCAGGTACGCCCCCAGCAACGCCACCTGCTGGTGCGTGGCCTTCGCGGCTGAATACACCCCGCCGCCATCGTGAAAGCACCGGCAGATCACCGTGTAGGCCCAGCCCACGATGATCATGAGCAGGCACATTCCCGCGACGTGCCAAGGGCTGGACGAGCCGGAATAGAAAAACGCCAAGCCCAGCACGTAGAGGCGGCTGGTCCCCCAGTCCCCGAAAAGCAAACTCCCGGCGTGTCGCCAGGTCAGTTCACGCGGTCGTTGTTGATGAACCTGCAACACGAAAGGTGGGTGATGCCCTGAATTAATTCGCGCCCGCCGGAAACATCAATTCCCGGTGTCGTTGCGGTGTTGCGAATGCTACCCGATGCGACGGCGCGGTCCAAAGTGCTTGTGAATTCCTGTGAGCCATGAGATCGGATTGGGGGTGGAAGGGCGGTTTGGATAAGGCTAATCTGCCCGCCTATGAGTCAGCCACCGCTAAATAAAACTATGGACCGCAACGACTTAGAGACCCTCGATTGCCGTGAGGTGCTCATCGAACTGTTCGGATTGATGCGGCGGATGAAATGCCGCGGCGTGGGCTATTCGTCGTGGTATGGCCACCTCGATGCCTGGCCCAGCGCCTGGGAGCACATCAACCGCGGCGAGGCCTATCAGACTTGGCCGGGCAATCCGGATGAGCTGGCCGTACCGTGGTTCTTGCTTTGGGAGATCGCGTGGCTGACGGCCAACACGCCGATGCGGCACGGGGCGCGGGTACTGGACATGGGCGGGGCGGGGTCGCTGTTCACGTGCTATCTAGCGAGCAGGGGTTGTGAAGTCCACACCATCGACCTGCAACAGGATCTATGCGATCGGACAGCCAGCATCGCGAAGGCCATGAATTGGCGATTGATTCCCCGCCGAATGGACATGACGCACCTGGAATACCCCGACGGTTACTTTGATCACGTGTTCAGCGTCTGCGTGTTTGAGCATCTTCCCGTTTCGGGACGGGTGGAATGCAACACCCAGGTGAAGCGGGTCTTGAAGCCCGGCGGCACAGCCGCGTACACCTTCGACTTCGCCAACCCGCAGTCGTTTGGGCGAATCGACACGCCGGAGGATGTCCGGCGGCAGTTCATCGAGCCGTCGGGTCTGGCCCCGCGCGGCAACGCGACGTTTCACGACAACGGCAAGCGATACCTGGCTTCGCCGCAGTGTTTCGGATTCGGCCGAATCCTTCGAACCGGGGCGGCCCTTCATTCGTTAGCAACCGGGTCGATGGATCGACGTCGGGTGCTGATGGGGAGCACGTCCTATACGATGGGATCGGTGTTCCTAGAAAAAGGGGTATGAATATCGGCAGAACTCGCGGTCCGGTATTAGCGCCGCCGGGCAGTGCTGAAAATCACGAATTTTCCGGAAACCGGCCATTTTTCGTTTGCCAGCAGCCGATAGAGACCATATAGATATCGTTGACGTTAGCGGTCGTGCAGGTTCGAAGTGGGTGGGAGACCAGGGCGAGCGTTCGATGCGGGCACAAATCAAAACCGATCCGAACCGACACTATAAGACCCTCATTGCGCTCGTGCTTTCCATGACGTGCGTGACGTTGTTCCTGTTCTGGCTGGCGAATGTCACACCTGTGACACCGCTTCGCGGAAAGGTCGGCGCTGCGCCGACGTGGGATCGCATCTCCGTCCGCGCCGAGAAGGAACCGGGCGCCGAGCGGGGCTTCTTTCACTTTCGGATTGACGAGCAGGGTCGATTGTTTCAGACCAGCGCGTGGAAGGGCGGCGTGCCCTCACCCGTCCGCCGCGGCACGATTCACATCCTGCTTAGCAACGACAATCCGCTGAATCCGCCGACCGTCGAACAGACGCAGACGCTGTCGCGCACGATCAAGGAGTTGCGTACGCGCTACAACATCGGCGTGGATCAGGTCCTCGTGGACCGCGGCGAACAAGTAGCCCGGGCCGGTTGATCACGCATGGGCATCCATTGATTCTTTTTCAACCGGCTCCGCAGGGGCCGGTTTTTTATTGCGCACTGGACGCTTGTTCCCGCACGAACGGGACTCGCAATTACCGGGCCGACCCGGCCCGGCTCTATAGCACAGACCAGCTCTGCAACATGACCCGGCTCCGTAACACGGCGTTGCTCGGAACCGTATCGCGTCCATCGATGGCCATCGCGGTTGTAATTCACCCCGGCCACGTCGACTACGCCAAACCGAATATACTGTCCAGCCATGCGCGGTCTGGTCTACGAATCCTCTGCGTTGCGATGGATGCTCTGTCGGGCAGCAGGCCTGTTCACCCCGCGCGCGTACTACGGCCCCTTGTCGATGCTTCGCTTGCGCGAGCTGCCAATGCCCGCGCTGCCCGGCCCGCAGTGGGTGCGCCTGCGAACGCGATTGGGCGGCATCTGCGGCACGGACCTCGCCCTGATCGCGCAGCGCAATCACCCCGCGACCATCCTCCAGCGCTTTGCGAGTTTTCCGGCCGTTCTGGGACATGAAAACGTTGCCTCGATTGAGGCCGTGGGCGAGGGCGTGAGCGGCTGGGTCGTCGGGCAGCGCGTAAGCGTGGAGCCTTCGATCGGCTGTGCCGGGCGCGGCGTGGAGCCGCTTTGCTCCCAATGCGCGGCAGGTCGATGTTCGATGTGCGAGCATGTAGGTGATAGCAACCTGCCCCCGCGCGCGCTGATCGGACTGAATCGCATCACGGGCGGAAGCTGGTCCGAGTTCTTCGTGGCACACCATTCGCAATTGCATGCCGTCCCCGATGCTCTGCCGGATGAACAGGCCGTGCTGATCGACCCGCTTGCCTCGGCGGCGCATGCCGTGCTTCGCCGGCCGCCGCGCGAAGGGGAGCGCGTGCTGGTGAATGGCGCCGGGATCATCGCGCTGGGCGTCATTGCAGCGATTCGAGCCCTGCGATTGCAGAATGAAGTCGTCGTCACATCCCGGCACGCGTTCCAGTCGAACCTCGCTCGAAGCATCGGTGCGACCGACGCGGTGGAAATCCCGCGCGGGATGGGCCAGGCCGAGCGTTATGAATTGATCGCGCGGCGGGTGGGGGGCCGGCGCGTGGAAGGGCGATTCGGCAATCAAGGGTTGCTCGGGGGGTTTGATCTAACTTACGACTGCACCGGCAACGGGGCGGGAATGACCGATGCGATGAAGTGGACGCGGGCGCGGGGGTGCGTCGTGATGCTGGGCACGAGCGGAATCACGCTGCTCGATACCACGCCGCTCTGGTTTGACGAGTTGGAAATCATCGGGGCCAACGGCCGCCAGATCGAGGTGGCGGGAACAGGCTCCGCGCACACCTATGACTTGCTGATGGGCTGGGTGTCGGTCGGCCGGCTGCGACTGGATGCGTTTCCAGTTCGCACTTATCGGCTGGAATCGTATCGGACGGCATTGGGGGATTTGCTGTCGCACGGTCGCAAGGGTGTGTTGAAGGCCGCCTTTGATTTTCGGGCCGTCGGTGGCTGATAAAACCGAGCCTTGCGCGATTGGAAGTTACAACTTATGCGACATGTCCAATCTTCCGACGATGGGGGGGCTATGGAGTCTTTCCACAGGGAGGAACCGGACATGCGTCGGAAGACAATTGGAACGAAACTTGCGATCATTACTGCCTTAGTTGTGTCACCCATGCTTGCCGGCTGCGACGCCGTCGGCGTACTGGGTCCGAACTTCAGCCTGAACTACGTGCTGCCTCTGGGCTTCGGCGGCGCGCCCGGTCTGTACAACCCGTACGGCATCGTGCAGGCGATCGTGAACTCGCTGCTTGGCACGGCGCTCCCGTCGGGCGACGGCGGTGATGGCGGCAGCCCGCAGCCGAACCCCTCGCTGGTCAATTCGACCGCGATTGGTGCAGCGGCGCAGTAACGCGGCAATCAAACTTGCATCGAATGGGCCGGCGCTTCCACCGAAGCGTCGGCCTTTTTTTGCGCGCGGCGCCCCACACACTAATCCGCGGGGTCCAGCCCCATGCAGGTCAACAGGTCGGGCAGACGTGATATGACGTAGTCGGCTTCAGCGGCCCAGGCGGGGCGCGGAACGGGTGGCTCGGTGCGATCGCCGACCCAGAGCAGGACCGTGGTCGCGCCGGCATCACGGCCGCAGAGAAGATCGAAGTGGTAGTCCCCGATTACCCAGGCGTCGATCGGTGAACGGCCCAGCGTCGCGCAGACTTCTCGGACCGGCGTCGGATCAGGCTTGATGACGCCGTCTTCGCGGGTTCGGACGTGATCGAATGCCATCGCATGGCGGGAGAGAAAGGTCTCCACGGAGTCGCGGCTGTTGCGCGTCATCAGGGCAACCTTGTAGCCGCGCTGCCGCAGTTCGTTGACGGTCTCGCGCGCTCCCGGTTGCAACGCGCTGGTTCGCGCGTTGTGAGTCTCGTGACGGTGCAGGATGGCTTCGGCGCGGGCGCGGTCGGCGTCGGTCATGTGTTCCAGCGATTCGAGAATGGGTCGCCGCGCGGGTCCATCGGGTAGACCAATCTCGCGGCGAATGGCGTCGAAGTCGAACTGGTCATGCGTGAGCGTGCCGTCCATGTCAAAAATGACGGCAGTCTTGGATGGGGCCGCGGTCGGACGCTGGGCTGACAAATCGGACATGGTGAGCCGTCGGGCCGATCAGCGCGCCTTGGCCGTGGCGCGTTTCGCGCGGGCGTGCGCCGGGCGCATGATCTTGTGCGCCGCCTGGGTCTCGGAGAAGTCGACGACTTCGACGGGGGTGAGGCCGGCCTCCCGCGCGGCGGCGTGGACGTTGGCCTTGGTGACGGTGCGCACGCTCTTGGGCAGGACAACCCAGATCGCGCCGTCGGATTCGAGATTCTCGCAGAGGTCTTCGATCTGGCGCAGCTCGCTGGCGCGCTCGACGCCGAGCATGACCAGATCGCAGCGCGATTCGCCATTGTGAACGACTCGGGCGCTCTTGGTATGAAGCGAGTTCATGAACGCCGGGTCGTCAATGTTCATGATGCGGATGGTCTGACCATCGCGGATGCCGAGCTTGTCGGCGAGGGTGCGCGGATGGAGCATGTGCTCGATCCAATGGGTGGCGGTTTTCTCGGAATGGAGGTCGATGGAGACGGTATTCCCGTGAAAACCAAAATGCACGAGGGCGCCTTCCTGCCGCGGGGCGGTCAGCTCGGCGATGCGAAAGCGGTACTTGGTCGAGCCGGCAAAATCAATGTGGTCGGCCTCCATGCGGGCCTTGCCTTCGTAGCGCTCCTTGCCGACTTTCAAGTGACAGGCGGATTCCATTGCCATGATCACGATTCCTCTCGAGTCAATCGGGGCCGTCGTGCGCGCCGCCTGGTGGGCGACGACCCGCACGCGGGAAAAGACGGGAATGGAAACGCTGTCATCCTGCCGGTCACGGCGAACGTCGCGCGATGGCGACGCCCCACGAAAACCCGGCACTGAATTCAGCGAGCGCCCAAGACCTGCCTTGCCCCGCAGGAAGTGACGCGCCTTGCACGGCGGCTTGCGAATCAACCGCGCCGACTGCCGACGCGCTGCGAATCACTTCCAGGAAGCCATTATACCCGAACAGCGGAAAGCGGCAAACGGCGCAAGTCGCGCTCTGAAAACGGATTGCCGAAGATGCGTTCCATGTTGTGATTTCGTGCGCCAGATGCCTTCAGAATTCACAGGTGTTGAAGCGGCCGGCGCTTCACCAGCAGGTGCAGTGCGCGCGAATCGAAAATTGTCAGCGCACGCAAAAACCCCGGCGCTTCGTCGCCGAAACGCCGGGGCTGGTGCTGATACACCCCCACGGGGACTCGAACCCCGGTCTCCAGGATGAGAACCTGATATCCTAGGCCACTAGACGATGGGGGCCGGATAAACCCGAAACCGGCTTTCGCCGACCGGGCCAGACTTAAGAGGGACTGACTATTAGAGCGGCGTTTGCGGCCGTTGGCAAGTGCCTTCGCGGCAACGCCGATTGTTGTCGCGGGGCGTATAACGGGGTATACTTCCGCGTTATAAGTGACGCGGCTTCAAGTGATTGAAGCCGGCGATGCGGAGTAACGCCTGGCATGCCGATTTACGAGTTTGCCTGCCCTGAATGCGGGCATGAATTTGACGAGTTGGTTGCGTCGGCTGCGGGGACGCCTCGCGTGGATTGCCCGCGCTGTGGCAAGTCGACTTCGCAGCGACGATTGAGTGTCTTTGCCGCGCGCTCCACAGAGGGATCGTCACGGCCGCAAGACTCGATTCCCCAGGGCGGGTGCGGGCGTTGCGGCGACCCTGCCGGCCCATGCGGCATGAATTGAGAGTTGGCCGTCTCGAAGGAAGCAGTGGATGGGTGAAACATCCCAACGAGTGAATCGCGCGAGGGCCATTCCGGCGCCGATGGCGGCGGTGATGGCCTGGCTGGTTCCCGGCTTGGGGCATTGGCTGCTGGGTGAGCGGGCGCGCGGGGCGATTTTCTTCGTGGTCATCTGCGTCACGTTCTGGGCCGGCGTTGCAGTCGGTGGCGTACGAAGCACGGTGACGCCGAAGGAAAACGGCGCGTGGGTCGCCGCCCAGTTGTGCGCCGGGCCGCAAGCGGCGGTGGCGATGTACCTCGGTCAGCGCGACCAGTCGCAAAACGGCAACCTGCACAAAGCGCCCTGGCCCGCGTCAAACATCTCGGTGGTGTACGCGGGAATCGCGGGTCTCCTGAACCTGCTGGTGATCATCGACACGTTGTCACGCTGCGAGTCGACGCAGGTGCCGGCTGTATCGCGCGGGCCGCCGAGCAAGGGGGCGCGCTGAATGGATGCGATGTTGGCGACGTGGTTCGTTCATCCGCAATCGATTACCGGGATCGGCCGGATTGCGATGCTGGCGCCGCTTTGTTTGTCGGTCGCGCTGGTTTACAAGACGATCCGATGCGAGCGGTTGTCGGAAATTCCGAAGGCGAGCGTCATGCTTTGGGTGACGATTCTGGCCTGTATGATGCTGATCGGGGCGGGGTTGCTTGTCGTTTCAAACACGCTGGCTTGACGAGGCGGCGCGTGGGGCGGCTGTGGCAGGTAAACCAATTCGAGAGAAGCTATGAATGTGACAGTCAGACGCGCGACGCTTTGGAGCACGGAGAAACCGAACACGCCCGGAACGCTCGCCTCGGCGCTGGGGCCGCTCGCCGATCACGGCGTGGACCTGGGCCTTGTGATGGGCTACAGCACGCAGGACAAATCGCGCGCTTCGGTGGAGGTGTCGCCGGTGGAGGGGGCAGCGGCCAAGCGCGCCGCGCGGCAGGCCGGGTTCACGAGTTCGGGATACCCCTGCGTGAGCGTAATGGGTGCGAACAAACCGGGCCTGGGCCGGCACATCGCGGCGAGCCTCGCCGATGCGGGGATTAACATCAATTTCTTTGTGGCGCAGGTCGTCGGGAAGCAATACGCCGGCATGTTCAGCTTCGAGGCCGAGTCGGAAGCCGATCTCGCCGTGAAGATTATCCGTCAGGCCATCGCACAATTCAGCGCGCGCGGCGCGGCGAAGATGTCCGCGCCGGTGCGTCGCTCCGCCGCGCGCCGACCGTCGAGGGTGCATGGTGCATCGCGGCTTCGCAAGACGAGAAAGGGCTGATGACGATGCGCAGTATCGCGGGCTGCTTGCTGGTTCTCGTTGTCCTCCTTGGCGCGTGCGACAAACCTGCGGATTCCGCGCCGGGCAACGTCAGCGTCAAAGAGATTGCAGCGACGTCTGGCGCCAATCCAACGAATTCCCCGGTTCAGTCGAATCCGCCGGCGGGCGAATTGCCGACCCAGGCCAATTCAGCAGCGCCGTCCACGACGCAACCCAATCCCAACCTGCGCCGCGCCGAGACGCTCAAAGGTGCCTGGTGGGAGTTGGATGAAAACGCCTATGACTTCGGCCTGGCGTGGTCGGGCCAGCTCCGATCGCACACGTTCCTGCTGAAGAACAACGGCCCCGAGCCGCTGGAAATCTACGAAATGAAGCCGTCATGCTACTGCGTGACGACGGAGCGGCTCGCGGCACGCGTGTTGCCCAATCGGGGCACGTCGGTCCGGTTTCACGTCAACCTTGCCAATCGCGTGGGGCCGTTTCTGGAAAGCATGACGCTGGTGACGAACGACCCCCAGCAGCCTTACATCGTGATGGAGATGCGCGGCGAGGTGCGCATGCCGGCGGTGCAGGAAGTGATTTACGACTCGTCGCTTCCCAGCGGCGGAGACGCGACGACGCTCGGTCCGGTGCGCGGCATGCTGGGCCAGTTCGGTAGAATGAAGCGTGGCGATGTGCCGCTGAAGCGTATCCTGCGCATACGCAATACATCGGGATCGCCGCTGCACCTGTCGCTGCTGCCGATGTTCCCGGAGAACGCGCGATTCAGTGCTTCGCTCAAGACAACGGTCGACGGCGAGGAGTACGAGCTGACGATCGACGGCCGACCGCCGTTTGCTGAAGGCAGGACCGAGGCGATGATCTCGCTTCAGACCAATCTGCGGGACTTCGAGCGATTCTCAATTCCGGTGTCGGTCGAGGTCGTCGGGCGGATCGAAGTGCGCCCGATCCAGATCGTCGTGAATCCCAATCGGGCGTCGGTCTTGGAGCGGCGCGTCACCATTCGACACGATGGCAGTCACCCGTTTGAGATCACCGGATTGTATGCAAGCGAGGCCAACCTGGATTTGCGCATGCTGGCTCGCGATCCCGCCAAGCCGAACGAATGGCGGGCTGTGCTGCGGCTTCCGGGGCCGCAGTGGATCCCGCCACCCTGGGGTGAGATCATCCGATTTGAAACGACTGACGCCGAGCGACCGGTCATCGATGTCCCGATCATCGTGGATCGCGACGTCCCGCTCGCGCCGCGGCCGGCTTCCGCGCCGCTGGCGTGGCAGCCGGGCATGATGCCGCCAACTCCGTAGAGCCGCGCGCGGCGAAGTGCGTACGTGGATTACTCGCGCCGGGCGAACGTCACGATCACATCGGTGACGGGTTGCTCTCCATTGAGTGGCACCGCCGCGATGGCATCGACCACGTCCATTCCCTCGATGACTCGCGCGAAGACGGTGAAACCGCCGTTCTGATTATCGAGATTCGCCGAATTGTCAGCGAGATTCACGAAGAACTGGCTCGTTGCGGAGTCAGGATTGCCTCCGAGTTTGGCCATGGCGACCGTGGCGCGCACGTTGCTGCGGTCGGGGCTGAACTCGTTCTGGATCGGAGGGCGCAGCCCGGCGGGCTGCACGTTGCCGGGGAGGAATCCGCCGCCCTGAATGACGAAGCCCGGCACGACGCGATGGAAGATCGTGCCGTTGTAGAAGCCATCGGTGACGTATTGCAGGAAGTTCGCGGTTGTGATGGGAGCGTCGTCGACCAGTTCAAACACCATGTCGCCCAACGTCGTCGAGAGGCGCACGCGATCGGGCGTTACGATGCGGAACGCGTTGTTCAACACGGCGGTTGTACCGTCGAGATTCGTGATCCGCACGCTGTATTCACCGAGCGGCGCGCCGCTAAGGTCCAGATCAAAGGTCAGCGTCGTCGATCCTTGGACGCTGACATTCGTTCCGTCGAGGGTCGTGGCGTTTCGCGTCAGGCGGACGGTCGCGCCGCTGGCAAAGTTCTCACCCGAGACCGTGATTCCCGTGACAACGGTGTCCACGACGCCGAAATTGGGAGAGAGCGATCGCACGAACACCTCTGTTCCCACGACATCGACCAGCCGCGTCGTCGACGTCGATGCGCCGACGTCGTCCGTGACGGTGAGGCGGACGTTGTAATCGTCGGGCACGGCATACGTATGGCTGACCACCGCGCCCTCGGCCGTCTGACCATCGGCGAAATCCCAGGCAAAACGCACAATGTTGCCATCGCTGTCGGCGCTGGCGGACGCGTCAAAGTTGAAGCGCAGGGCGTTGTTCGGGTCCTGGGTGAACGTGAACACCGCCGTCGGCAGGGCATTGATCAGCACGGTGCGCGAGACGTTCGCCGTCGCGCCGCGATCGTCGCGTACGGTCAACCGCACGACGAATCGTCCGCTTCGCTGAAACGCATGCACGATGTTGCTGCCCGTGTCGGATGTGCCGTCGCCGAAGTCCCACTCGAACGACTCGATCACACCGTCCGGATCGCGGCTGTTGGACGCGTTGAACCGGCGCGAAAGCGGCAGGAGGTTGTCCTCGCTGTCGCGCACATCGGTGAAGACAAACGCCGCGGTCGGCGCGACGTTCGGCCCGAGGACTTCCACCGGGATCGACCCCGTCCCCAGAAGGGCCGATTGCGTGCCGCTGATCGGGTCGGCCGCGCTGAACAGATGCACGCGCACGTTGAAGACGCCGTTGTTGGTGTATTGATGGCTCACGGTGCGACCCGTGGCGACGGTCATGTTGTTGAGCGTGCCGCCGTCGCCGAAGTCCCAGTTGATGCGATGCGTCTCGGGGTAGGCGCGCAGATCGACGGTGAGCGTGCGCGTGAAGGTGTCGCCATCGGGCACGCTGGGAATGATCGCCGGCGGACCGCGGAAATTGAGCAGACCCGTGCCGTTGCAGCCGTCGGCCGTCATGCCGAGCGACAGCGCAAGGCCGCCCAGGAGACAGAGTACCATCGCACGTTTGGACATGATGCTCCCCATTCGGTCGGCCCGCCGCGGCGGGTCGCCCTGGTCAGCCCCTGTGCGAGAAAGGCGGATGCTCATTGTATTCCGTCGCCAGGGGTGCGGTCCGCGATTCGGCGGCGAATTGGGTCGGGACCGTCCGCCGAAGGAATTTCGGACGGTCCGGCAACGCGCTTGAGGTGCAAGTGCGGCCGGTCAAAGAGGATCACGACGGGAGCCGGCGTTTGTCGCAGGACGCTGGTGGGGCCCCATTGTGTGTTATCGGGCGGGGCAAATCCGAGCCGCATTGCTCCGTCCAAGCTGCGCCCATGAGGAAGCGGGTCTTGCTCCGAGCCGCGCCTGTGAGTGAACGGGTTCCTTGTGGTCTGGCTCCCGTGGGTACACGATCGTTCCGAGCCGACACAAGCGGCGAACGTTGCGAGCCGGGCCAAGCCTGCCCGCCGCGGCGGGTTGTGTCCGGCATTCGTCCGAGCCGGGCCAAGCCTGCCCGCTGTGGCGGGTAATGGCCCGGAATGCGTTACTTTGGCAGTCCGTGCAATGACAATGATGCGGCGCAACCGAACTCACTGAATTCTCAGGCAATCATTCCGCCGCATGACTGCGGCGGCTCGGATCTGGATGCGTCGTCGCGTTGGGGTGCCTTCCTATTGACCTTCGGCGACTCGGGGACATCAAGAAAACACCCAAAGCGGCAATGAGCATTGATAGGCCAACGGTTGTAAACAGAATCAGATAAACCCATGCATTGGACAAGTAGGCACTACCAAGCGACCGTGGTCCGAAATCCAACAGGATGGGCGTGAGACAGAAATACCCTGACCAGCCAATTGCTTCCCCAAAAATGAAATCCGTCACCTTCCGCTCGGAGTGGTGGTAAATCATTAACGTGACCGTAGCGGTAAACAGAGCACCATGAGCAATGAAGGCAACTGGCCATAGAAAGACAGCCAGAAAGACAGGATGGACGACGCCCGCGGAGATCAACGCCCAGGCGGCTTTCTGAATGGAGACACCCCGACCATTCCAACTCGCGAGGAAAAAGGGCGGCAAGATGATTGCCACCCCCCAGCACAATAAGACAGGAATCCAATGATCGGAGACGGCCTGAAGTGAGCGGTCACGCAAGTACGTCGCCGTAATCAACGCCCCTGGGCCACCGATACAACCGAGCACGAGAAGGAACATCGCTCGAATCGGTACGACAGTGTTTCCATTCTTCGCACTCACCGCAAACAAGCTCCGTATTGTGATTCGAACAGACTTCCAACGTGGCGCCGTGGATGGTTGGCTTGCAGAGGCTTCGAGTTTAGCTGTCCGTCAGCACTGCCACAAACAGCGGCACGTCCTGACCGTCGAGGGCGTCGTCGTCGTTGAGGTCAGCGGCGGTGGACTGCTTGGCGGTTGCCGTCTCGGGGGCGATGAGCACGGACACGAAGAAGGGGATGTCGAGTTCGTTGATCGCGCCGTCGCCGTTAAGGTCGCCCGGCTGCGGGAGGATCGGCACGAAGACTTCGACGAGATTCGTGGGGGCCTCATTGCCGAAAAACGGCGCGCCGCCGCCGATGAGCAGGATCGCCCCATCCTCAAGCTGCACCGCGGGGAAATCATCATGTACGCGGTTCATCGCCGCGGTGAAGGGCCACGTGTTCTTCGCGGAGTCGAAGATCGCGCAATAGTCCAGCTCCGTGTCGGTGCCGCTGATCTCCTGCTCGCCGCCGAAGAGGGCGACGTAGCGGCCCATCACAATCACCGCATGGTCGGAGAGGCCGTCGGGGCGATTGGGCGGCGGGTCAATCGAGACAAGTGTATCGGTATCGGGGTTGTAGCGGTAGGCAAGGTTGACCGTGTTGCCGGTGGCGATGCTCTGCCCGCCGACGATCAGCACCGTCCCGTCGGGCAGCGCGGCCGCACCGAGATCATCAACACCGACGTTGAGTGTTGACGATGCGAGACTCGTTGTGCCCGCGTCGGGGTCAAGCGTTTCCATCGTCGCCGGTCCGCTGCCGCCGCCGCCGATGAGCAGCACGCTGTCCAGCCCCGGCCCGCGGAAGTCCGCCAGCCGCACCGCCGCATGGCTGATGCGCGAGTGAGCAAGGGTGAACTGGGGCGACCACGTATCGCTCGCAGGGTTGAACACCTGCCAGGTTGCGTTGCCGCCGCCGCAGAGGACGACGCGGCCGTCCGCGAGCAGTGTATCGGTGTGCATGGCGCGGGGGATGGCCATGGCCGGGCCGGGTGTCACGACGCCCGTTATTGGATTGAAGATTTCTACCGACGCGACGGCCGCGCCGGGGTTGGTGCCGCTCGCGCCGGTGTGCCCGCCAGTGATGAGCACGCGCCCGTCGAGAAGGGTCGTTTGTGTATGGCTGCTTCGCGCGGTGGCGAGGAGCGGGTTCGTGGCCGGTCCGCCGCCGGTCGGGGCGAACGAATCGAAGAACGTTTGCGCGATCGGGTCGTAGGTGGCGATGCGAGTGAGCGAGATGAGCGAGGGCGGAAAGAGTTGCAGCGTCATGCCGCCGGTAACGAGGACGCGGCCGTCGTGCAGGCGGGTGGCCTTGTGGAAGAATCGCGGTACGGTGTCGTTGCCGACGTTCTCGAATGTGCCCGAGATGGATGCAGCCGGCGCGAGGCCGCAGCCCGCGTGCAGCGCGGTCATCGCGGCGACAAGTAGCAGGTAGAGCGGCAAGCGCACGGAAACCCCTCTCGATGCCTATTGTAGCATCTCACGGAGGGTCGCAGCGGCGAGTTGGCCGCTGGTTTCAGGGATCGATATCGAGCACGATGGCCGTCACGTCGTCGGCATGGCGGAGACTGCCGGGCGTGCGATCGACGGCGTCGAAAAGACGCGGGATGAGTTGATCCGCCGGGAGCTGGAGCAATTCGGGCGCGGCGGCGGTCCAGCTGGGCGGCTGCGGCGCGGGATGCCGCTCGGTGATGATCGCCGGCTCGATGCCGTCGCTGTAGACGACGAGGCGGTCTCCGCGATGGAGCTGCACGCTTTGCGCGACAAATGTCTGTCCATAGCCGAGGCCGACGAGCGAGCCTTCGCCCGGCAGCTCGGAGATGTCGCCTCCGGGGCGGATGCGGAGCGCGGGCGGGTGGCCGGCGACGGCATAGTCCAGTTGCAGCGTCTCCATGTTGAAGAGCGCGTAGATGGCCGTGATGAAATGCGGCTCGGGCAGCTTTTGATCGCAGAAGCGATCATTGAGCATGCCGAGCACCTCGCCGGGCGGAATGATCTCATAGCCGGAGACGAGGATGCGCTTGGGCCGGATCGACTGCCGCACGTACATCGTAAGTAGACCTGCGGCGACGCCGTGCCCCATGGCGTCGGCGAGGTAGAACGCCACATGCTCTTCATCGAGCCGCACAATGTCGAACACATCACCACTGACCCAGTTCGCGGGGCGAAAGAGTGTGTTGAAGACTGCGGGGCCGAATCGCTGACCGCTGCGTGGCAGGAATTCCTGCTGCAAGCGTGATGCGAGCCGCAATTCGCAGTCCATCGCTGCGAAGTAGTCGCGCACGCTTTCGCCGACATGCTGAATGCGCTGTCGGTCGGAATGCATCCGGGCGAGTGCGCCGCACGATGCTGCCAGTCCGCGCAGCGCTCCGCGGACGATTTCCGTGGAGTCATCGGGCGAGAGCGCGACGCAGCACATCGTTGGGAGATTGAACCGCGTCGGGCGTCGCGTCAGGATCAGCGCCGGTTGACCACGTTGATCCACTGCCGTGAGCAGTTCGTTGAGTTCGGTTTCGTTCACGGTGCCGACCAGCGCCGGATCGACGATGATCGCGACGGGGGTGGCAGTACGTGATTCGCCTGACGGCCGGCCGGCGTCAGGCGGAACGGCGTTCGATGGCTGGTCTTCGCGATGCGATGCGTCGGACAGTTTGAATGACGGATCCCGCGCGAGTTCCGTGAGCGACGGCATTTCGATTCTGGCTGGATTGAATAGCTCCACGGAGGGGCGCGACCGGTCGGTAGCGTCGAACCGTGCGCCGAGTGTGGCCGGCGCGTCGAGCGTGGGTGTTTTGGCGGTCATCATGGTGCGAGGCGGCCGAGCCGCGAGATTACTTCGGCCGCGAGAGGCGGCACCATTCGCTGTGAGAAGTCGTGAATCGGCGAGGAAGCGGGAGCGTCGCAACGCCCGATAGAAACACGGGCCTAATCGAGCAGATCGGGTGGGATTTCAACATGGTCGCCGGGCTTGATTCCAAGCTCGGCGAACTGACCGGCGCGGACCTCGAGAGCGAAGCGAGCCGGCTCGATCGAGTGATACCCGATCTCGTTGAGCGGCTCCATCGTGTAGGTCTTCACAATCGTGCCGTCGGAGCGGATGTAGGCGATGTCGAGCGGGATGATCGTATTTCGCATCCAGAACGAGCGATACTCGTCGCGGTCGAAGGCGAAGATCATCGCGCGGTCGGCCGTGAGCTCGGCGTCGGTGACGTTCATGAGTCCCAGCATTTGCGTGTCCTGCGTCTCGGCGACCCAGGCGTTGTAGGATTTCTTGCCGGTGACGGTGATGGTCACGGTTCGCAGCGCGGCGAGGTCATTCTTCTGGGTCGAGCCGCGCGGAATGTAGTCACATGCGGGCAGCAACACGGCTATCAAGGCGACCGCCGGCAGACAGGCAAACTTGAGCCAGGCGAGTTTGCGTCGCATCATGGCAGCACCCCGGCGGCGTCGGCCGATTCGAGCGGTTCGACCGACACGTCATACCCTTTCGGCTCGTCGATGATGAAGCGTGAGGCGGCGGGGGCCTCGTTCGGGTCGATGGACTTGAAATCGACTTCGATTCGATTGGCGTCGCTGATGCGCTCGGTGACGATGCGCACGGGCAGATCCGTCATGCGATCCACAAAAATATCTACCCTCGTATATTTCTTCGCCAGCAGCGTGCCCGGTTTCGGGACGCAGTGCAGATGGTCGCTGCCGCGAGGATCGCCCAGCGTGAACTTCTCCAGCCGCACGGTGAAATTCTCAAGAATGTCCCGCCGCTTCTGCCCCAGCGGCAGAGGGAACGGCCCCTGGCCAAGCTTGAACGGGTCTTTGCGCTCACCGGGTGCGGCGATCTCGCGCTTGATGATCGTGCGGCTCTTGTCGTTGCGCTCGGTCAGCCATCGGCCGTCAAAGGCCCAGTACTCACCCGTCTCGCGCTCGATGCCCTCGGCGGAGAGCTTCGTGAAGTGGATGAGAAACCGCGCGTTGGGGTCGGCCTTGGCGAAGAGGAGCGTGCCGTCCTTCTGCTGCACACTTTCGGCGGGGAAGACGGTGACGTACCGGTAAATGACTTTGCAGGCGAGGCCCTTGATGGTTTCGCCCCGCGCGTCGAGTCGGTCGAGAATTTCGTCGGCGACCGGGTCGCCGGATGTGGCGGCATCGGCTGGTTGCGTTGACGGCGCGGACGCTACGGGCCGGGTTGCCGGCGGCGCGATGCCGTCGCCCGCGAAGCTGCATGCCGTCGCGACGACCAGGGCGAGCAATGCGGGGCAGCCGGTCTTCACGAAGCGATCTTGAAAATGGGGCATGGCCGGGGGCATCCTTGGCAGCATTCTAGGGGGCGGCTTGCTGCAATTCCAAATGGAGGCATCGGAATAGCCGAGCCGCGACCGTGAGGGAGCGCCGCGCGAGGCTCAACGAGAAACGACTGCTCGCATGGGCAGTACGGTTCAGATCAGAAACGTACCTCGGCGCTCCCTGACGGTCGCGGCTCGGAAGAAGCCTCGCAACATGGGGCTGTTCAGGAGTCTCTATGGCGTTCTATCATGCCTTTCCGGGCGATTGATGCTCGTTCAGTACGCCATCGAGCAGGGCGGCCCACTTGTCGGCGGCGGCAGCGACGTGAAATCGCTCTTCGAACAGCGCGCGAGCCCGGCGGCCCATCTCCCTCCGGCGACCCGGGTCGCCAAGAAGCGATGCGATCCCTTGCGCCAGCGCCGCGCCGTCGCCCTGGGGAATGGTCAGACCGCAATCGGCGGCGCGCAGCCATTCGGCGATCTCGCTTCGTGGATTGCCGACGAAGATCAGCGGCTTGGCGGCCGCGAGGATGGCGTACACCTTGTAGGGGAGCGCATGGTCGAACAGGTCGGTGTGCTGCGTGACGAGACAAACGTCTGATTCGTGGAGCAGGCCGGCGAAGCGGTCATCGTTCTGAAACGGCAGCAGTTCGGCGTTGGGTGGCAGGTTGCCGGTCAATTCCTCACGTGCCGGCCCCGCGCCGATGAACTGGAATCGAATGCGCGAGTTCGTGGCGAGTCGCCTGGCCGCGTCGAGGATCGTGCTGAACGGATGGGACAGCCCCATGTTGCCGGCGTATTGAACAAGGAGCGGTCGGTCCGCCGGGTTGCTTGGCGCCGCAACGGATGCACTTTTTGATGCACCTTTTCTTGCGCTCGTTTCATGCGGCTTGATGCGTGTCGGGTCGTAGCCATCGTGAATGGTAAGCAACTTCGTCGAATCCAGCCCGCGCGTACGGCGCAGGCGATCCTCAATGCCGCGGGCGATGCAGACGACGGCGGCCGCTTCGCGCATCGTGCGCGTGTCGTCGCGCAGCCATGCCCGTGCGATGAGCGAGCGAGCGCCCAGGCGCCCGAGCGCGACGGCCGTGTCCGGATAAAGGTCGTACACCTTATAGATGAACGGACAGCCTTTCTGCTCGGCGATCTTCCGCGCGATGCGGCCGCCCATCGGCGGGGCGGTCGAGCCGATCACGAGGTCCACGCGTCCCAGGTCGCGCGCGGCGGCGAGCGAGCGGGAGTAAAACGCGGCGAAACCCCGGGCGCGATCCAGCAGCGAGCGGCTGCCCAGCGATGGCCTTGCCACGCGAATGACATCCACACAGCCGATCCGTTCGTGCGGCGCATGAACAATCGTCGGATCGTGCCAGGCGCGGTTGCCGGTGAGGACGGTGAACCGCCAGGTCGGTCGCAGGGCGGCGAGCTGCGCGAGGTGATCGGTCGCGACGACGGCCGTGGCGCACAGGTCGGGCGCGAAGAACTCCGTGACGTAGAGGATGTGTCGTGTGTCGGTCACGGGGCGGGGGCCGGTTGGTGGGCGTCGGGTGGGTCTTCGACAAAAGCCATGCGGAGTTCGGCGAGGCGCTCGGTAGCCGTGTGCGCTAATTCTTCCAGGATCAGGCGGCGCTCGGCGTCGAGCGGCTTTGAGCCGTCCAGCACGAGCGTGAGCGTGGCATCGTGCGCCGCGACTTGCAGCCGGATTTCCGCCGTGGGGGAGCCGGCGTGGGCGAGTTTGACGGTCTCCTGTGCGTCCGGAAGGTTCGCCTGCAATTCACACAGCGAGGTTTCCGGAGCGACGAGCGCGAACGCGCCGAGCACATCCGGCACCGACTTCGCTGCGGCGAATCGCAATCGCGTGTGCTGCGCTGCTGCGTGGAGCAGTTGCGTCTCACCGCGGCCCGACCATTTCGCCGCCCAGCCGCCCCATTCAAGGTAGCCCAGCACGCGCGCGCAGAAAACCGCCAGTCCCAGGACCGCCGTTACGGCAAGGCCGACGACGAGGAAATTAGTCGTCATAGCGGCGATGCAGAGCAGGGCGAGCACGGCCGAGCCGGCGTAAATCTGGATTGCCGCCGCCGACGGGCTGCGCGTGCGATCGAGCAGGCGATGGTGAATGTGATCGCGGTCGGATGCGAAAAGCGGCTGCCCGCGCACCATGCGCCGCGTGATGGCCAGGAGCGTGTCAAAGATGGGGTATCCCAGCGCGAAGAGCGGCACAAGGATCAGCACGACGGTGTGCGCCTTCTGCGCCGAGTGCAGCGAGGCCAGCGCGAGGAACATGCCCAGGGCCAGCGAGCCGGTGTCGCCGAGGAACACCCGCGCCGGATGGAAGTTCCATCGGAGAAAGCCCAGCAGCGCGCCAGCCAGCAGCAGCATCATCACGCTCATGTAATAATTTTCGAGCCAGATCGCCACAAGCGCATTGACCGCCGCGGCGAGGAAGCAAACCCCCGCGGCGAGACCGTCCAGGCCGTCGGTGAGATTCACGGCATTCGTAATGCCGACGATCCAGAGCAGGCTCAAGGGCGCGGCGATGGCGGCGTGCAACTGGAGCGAGCCGATCCCGGGCACGGTGAGCGCTTCCATGCGAAAGCCCAGGGCGACGGCGGCAATGGCGACGACTGTCTGAACGAGAAGCTTGACGCGCGGCCGAACCGGGTGGCGATCGTCGATGATTCCCAGGCCGATCATGCACACGGTGCAAGCGGCCAGGCCATAGAGATAGAAGCGCTTCTCGGCGAGCATCAGGCCGACGCGGTTGGTCAGCATCATGGCGGCGGCCGCGCCGGCGAAGACGACCGCGAAGATGACCAGCCCGCCCATGGTCGGCGTGGCCTTTTCGTGTTGCTTGCGACCGGCAGGGCGATCGACCCAGCCGAGGCGCGCCGCAATCAGGATGTACAGCGGCGTGGCGACGGCCGACGCGATCGTGGCCGCGACGAACATCGCGGCAAATGTCTTGTAGCGCAACAGGACGGCCATCCAGTCGGCGGCTTCGGCGAGCAGATGCGGCGCGGCATTCACGTTCGGTTGCTCCGGGCGACAGCGCGGGGATTGTACCCGAATAGCAAGCCGTCGCCGCCCCGTGCGGGGTTACGCCTAATCGCAAGAAGGCGACGATGAGGTGCGACGATGGCGGCAGACGGTTGCCAACCATCGCCGTCTGCTTTCTACTGGAGCATGGAGAACGAACCTCTCGGGGAAACCGGCCATGTCGATCCGCCTCATCGCCGGCCGTGCCGGGTCGGGAAAGACCTACGCCTGTCAGCGTCGGCTGTGCGAGCACCTCGCGCAAAGCATCGCCGACGGTCCGCGCCTTGTGATGCTCGTGCCCGAGCAGGCGGCGCTTCAGATGGAGCGTGGGTTGCTGGCGATGGCCGGCGCGCCCGTGCTGGGCCGCTGCGAGGTGTTGAGCTTTCGTCGCCTGGCACATCGTATTTTGAACGAGTTGGCGGGACCGACGCCGGTGGTGCTCTCGCCAAACGGCCGGCAGGCAGCGCTGCGGCGATTGCTGGGCCGACGGCGCGGACAGTGGCGCGAATTCGATCGCGTGGCCGACCGGCCGGGTTTCATCGCCGCCGTGGCGCGCGGCGTGACGGAGCTGCTTCAGGAAGCGGCGACGGTCGATCAGTTGGACGAAGCCGCTCGTCGCGCGGAGTCGGAAGGCGAGCCATCGGCGCGGCGCCTGCACGACCTGGCCGTGTTGTATCGCGACTACCTGGAGTACCTCGGCAGCACGCGCGTCGATCCAGAAGGCGTACTCGACTTGGCGCGCCTGCGTCTTGAGCGCTCGGACTGGTTAAGCGGCGCGATGATCTGGGTGGATGGGTTCGCCGGCTTGACGCGCCAACAAGTGCGCATGCTGGTGTCACTCGCGCAACAGGCGTCGCAAGTGGAGCTGGCCCTGCTGCTGGACCCGGCGGGCGAATCGTTGTGGAACGGGGCCGACGCGCCGGACGAGTTGGGGCTGTTCGCGCGCATGGAGCGGATGTGGCACGGAGTTCGGCACGCGATGATCGATGCCGGTGTCGCGGTTGATCCGCCGCTGCTCCTGTCACCAGGTGTATTTCCGCGCTTCGCGAAGTCGCCGTGGCTGGCTCGGTTGGAGCGCAGCCTCTTCGCGGTCAGCCCGGCGCGCGAGCCGAAGGAAGGCAAACCCGCTTTGATGCCGGAGAGTGCGCGGCCTGCTGATCCGGCCGTGCGGCTTGTGCTGACACCGGACCGCCGGACGGAAGTGCAGGCGGCGGTGAAGGCGATGGTTGATCTGGTTCGGCTGCCGGCGGGCGGCCTGCGTTACCGTGACATCGCGATCATCGTGCGCGACCTGGAGCCGTATCACGACTTGTTGTCGGCGGCGCTGACGGCGCACGGCATCCCGTACTTCATGGATCGCCGGCGGCCGACGCATCCGCATGCGCTGATTCGATTGTTGCGCGGGGCGCTGGCGATGCACGCGCCGCGCGGGTTCGGTCCGGCTGTGCTGGATGTTCTCAAGTCGGGTTTGACACGCGTCACGGACGACGAGTCCGACGAGCTGGAGAATTACGTCCTCGCGTATGGATTGATTGATTCGACGAGTTGGCGGGAGCCGTGGGCATTCTCGCCGCGCGGCGGCGGCGACGGCGACAGTTTGTCGCGAGCGGAATCCGACGCGCTCGCACGGCTAAATGGCTTGCGCGCGGCGGCGTTGGAACTCGTCGGCGACTGGTTGCCCGGCGCGGCGGGGGCGCACCCAAAGACGGCGACCTGGCTGGAGCGGCTGTGGTCGATGCTGAAGCGAATGGAAGTGGGAGCGCGGCTGGCGGCGTGGCGCGATGCAGCCGCTGCGCGAGGCGATCATGACACGGCTGCCGAGCATGAGCAGGCATGGACCAGCGTCGTGGCCCTGTTGGAAGAACTGCACGAGGCGCTGGGCGATGACCAGATGACCGCGCGGCAGTTCCGCGAGTGCGTCGAGGCAGGCTTGAGCGAATTCACGCTGGCGCTTGCGCCGTCGACGCTCGATCAGGTGCTGGTGAGCGCGATCGAGCGCAGCCGCCATCCGCCCGTCCGTGCCGTGTTTCTGCTGGGGATGAGCGAGGCGGACTTCCCGGCGCGGATCAGTGAAGACGACGTGCTTGGCGATGAAGAACGGGCATCGCTGGCTGCGTGCGGTCTGGAATTGGCGATGAATTCGCAGCGGCGGGCGCTCGACGAGCGATCGCTGGCGTACATCGCCCTGACGCGCGCGAGCGAACGATTGTGGGTGAGCTGCCCGCGGAGCGATGAGAAGGGTCGAACGCTGCAGCCGTCGCCGTTCTGGGAGGAGCTTCGCGCGGCGCTGCCCGAGGCGGTGGAGGAGTCAATCGAGGCATTCGGGGCGGCGGATTTGTCAACGCGGAAGGAACTGGCGGGCGCGGTCGCCGAGCAGGTTCGCGCGCTCTGCGAGCAGCGGCTGACGCCGGTCGATTCGGAATCGTGGCGGGCATTGTATGAGCTGGCGCGAACCGACGCGGCGCTGCGCGACGACGCGGTGCGGGCGCTCTCGGCGCTGCGGCCGGTGGCGGTCGCTCGGCTCGGTTCGGACGCGGCCGGGGCGCTGTGGCGTACGCCGTATCAGACGAATGTCTATGCGGTGGAGACGATGGCGGCGTGTCCGTTTCGTCATTTCGCGGCTCGCGGCTTGAATCTCGAGAAGCGCGCGGAGCACGAGATCGGCGCGCTGGATCTGGGTCGCGTGTATCACACGGTGATGGAGGAGTTTGTCGAGGGCTTGCGAAGCGAAGGGCGCGCGCTGGGGCAACTGAACACCGGCGAAATCGCGCAGCGCGTGTCGGCGCTTTGCGAACAGGCGATCAGTCGCTACGCCGAGCAGATTCGCATGGAAGCCCCGCAGCAGAAGCTGGCGACGTGGCGCGGCCGGCGCGAGCTGCCCGCGGCCGTGGAGGGTCAGCGGCGGACGGTCGGGCAGACGAAACTCTCGCCGGCGCGGCTGGAGCAAAAGTTCGGATTGTCGAACCGCGCGGGCGAGGCGAACCGGCCCGAGCCGCTGCCGGCGCTGGAGCTGACGCTCAAGGGCGGCGCGAAGGTGTTGCTGCGCGGCGTGATCGATCGGATCGATCTTGTGCAGTCGCCGCGCGGAACGGTGGGCGTCGTGTACGACTACAAACGCTCGACGCAGGCGAAGCAGTTGGCGCTGGACGAACTCTGGCACGGGCTGGCGCTGCAACTGGCGGCGTACCTGCTCGTCCTGCGCGATCATGGCGAGCGCATCGCCGGATCGCGCGTCGTGCCGGGCGGGGCGTTTTATCTGCCGCTGTTGTCGCCGCTGACGAGTGTCGATTCACCCGATGCGGAATCGAGAAAGGACCCCTTCCGAGGCTTCGGTCCGCGCGGCATCATTGACTTCGACTGGATCGCCGAACTGGACCCCGAGCTTGGCACCGGCCGCAGCAGCGTTTTCTCGGTGCATATCAGCAAGGACGGCGATGCGGGATACGTCAATTCAACGGATGTCGTCACGAGCGGGTCGATGGAGCCGCTGCTGGAGTTCGTTCGAGACAAAATGACGGAGCTATGCGAGGCGTGGGTCGCGGGCGAGATCGCCGTGTCACCGTGCCTGCTGGGCACGAAATCGCCCTGCGCGCATTGCGATTTCGGATCCGTCTGCCGAATCGAGCAAATCGCGCGGGCGAGTCGGCGGCTGCTCCCCATGCGGCGCGAAGACGTGCTGCACAATCTGCGCGGCGAACCTTCCGCAGAAGCGCCTGACACTGCGAAGCCCGCTCCGGCACGCAAGCGCCGCGTAAAAGGGGGCGAATCATGAGCGAGATTCGCTGGACCCCCTCGCAACGCGCGGCCATTGAGACCGTCGGCGCCAACGTGCTCGTCTCGGCGGGCGCGGGGAGCGGCAAGACCGCGGTGCTCGCCGAGCGTTGCGCGCGCTTGATGGCTGATGATGCGACGCGGTGCGGCGTGGAGCGGTTCCTAGTGGTGACGTTCACGGATGCCGCGGCGGCGGAGATGCGCGAGCGGATCGGCCTGGCCTTGCGCGCACGGCTGGAGCGCGATCCGGGGAATCGCTGGCTGGCGCGGCAGTTGGCCCTGCTGGACACGGCGGCCATCTCCACGCTGCATAGTTTCTGCCGGCGCACGTTGAATCGGCACTTTGCCGCGGTCGATCTGGAGCCGCAGGCGCCGCTTCTCGACGAGAACGAATCAGCCATGCTTCGGCGCGAGGCAGCCAAACAGGCGCTGGACGAGCTGGCGACTGCCGATGGCACGCAGGGCGAAGCGGTGCTGGAGTTCCTCGGCGCGTACGGCAGCGCGGGAGACCGCCGGCTGCTCGACGCGGTGGAGCGTTTGAATGCGTTTCTGGCGTCGGTGCCCGACCCGGACGCCTGGTGCGCCGAAGCGCTGGCACGCTACGAGGCGGACGGCGCGGCGTGGCAGAGGGAATGGCTGGCCGCGCTCCAGGCGGAACTGGCCGAGCAATCGACCGTTGTGAGGGAGCAGGTCGCAAGACTGCGCGCGTCGCGACTCCGTGCCGAAGCAGTTGTGGACAAGCTGCTGGAGTGGATCGAACCCTACGAGCGCGCGCTGGAAGCGTGGCGGCGCACGGTGTCGGGTCAGGCGATGGCGAATGCGGCAGTGCAGATGGAGTCGATCGCGCAAGAGGCGGCGCTGAATGATTTGATCGGTGAGATTTCAAGTTTCAAATTCGGACGGCTGGACTTCAAGCGGTGGTGCAAGGGCCTCGCGGATGAAGCCGTTGCGGAACTCGAACCCGTGCGCGACGAGTTGTTGTCGATCAAGGAGCGGTGTTTCGCCGGGCGGCTGCGTCGGGGCTTTGGCGGATTGAACTGGTCGCTGGCGAAAGCGAGCCTCGCGCGGATCGCGCCGCATATTCAGACGCTACTTGCGATCGCGGCCCGAGCGCGAGACGGGTACGCGGCTGCGAAGCGGCAACTCGCCGCGATCGACTTCGCCGATCTCGAACGTCACATGCTCAAGCTGCTGGGTGATGAGTCGGCCGGCGTCGCCCGGCGGCTGCGCGATCGCTTCGAGCATGTGCTGGTCGATGAGTTTCAGGACATCAACCCGGTGCAGGCGGAGATCATCCGGCTGGTCAGCCGCGAGGACGACGCGGGGCGACCGGGCAATCTTTTCTGCGTCGGCGATGTGAAGCAGAGCATCTATCGCTTTCGCCTCGCCGAGCCGCGGCTATTCATGCGACGCGCCGAAGCCTACGGATCGGGTGCGGATGGGCGTGGCCAGCGCGTCGATCTGGTCGAGAACTTCCGCAGCCGGCCGGCGGTGCTGGAGGCGATCAACGCTGTGTTCGAGAAGATCATGGCGAAGGATCTCGGCGAGATTGATTACGACGATCGCGCGCGGCTGAAGCCCGGGCTCGTCGAAAGCGCGGGTGCCGAAAATGTGACACCCGTCGAGCTGCATCTGCTCGAAGCATTGCGTCGCGGCGAGGGATCAGACGAGCCGGCGGGCGTGGAATCCGGAGGCGACGCCGGCGTTGACGATGACTCCGATGCATCGCATTCGGGCAGCGAGGCCGAGGACTGGCTGCAGATCGAGCGCGAGGCGTATGCGATCTCGGATCGCATCGCGAGCCTCGCGGCCGAGGGCGTGCGTTACGGGGACATCGTGGTGCTGCTGCGCTCGCTGCAACCGCGGGCCGGCGCATTGGTGCGCATGCTGGCCCGGCGCGGGATTCCCGTGCGCAGCGAGTCCGATCGCGGGCTGCTGGAAGCGCTGGAGGTTCGCGACGTGCTGGCGTTCCTCGCACTGCTGGACAACGCGCAGCAGGACATCCCGCTGGCGGCCGTCATGCGCGGCCCGCTGTTGGGCGAGCCGTTCAGCGATGATGACCTGGCGCTGATCCGTGCCGCCTCGCGCGATGGGCCATTCCACGAGTGCGTCGTGCGATACGCCGAACAGGGTGCCGATCCGGGAAGAGCCGGGCGCGTTGCACAGTTCCTGCAAGCCGTTCAATCGTGGCGTGATCGCGCGAGGCAGGCGACGACCGCCGATCTCGTGTGGCGGCTTCTCGATGAGACGGGGTACTTCGCATATGTGAGCGGCCTGCGCGATGGCGCACAGCGTCGCGCGAATCTCGTGGGCCTGCACGACCTTGCCCGGCAGTTCGGCGCGTTCCAGCGACAGGGGCTGCGGCGTTTCCTTGAGTTCATCGCGGCGATGAAGGATTCCGATCGCGATCTTGCGCGGGGCAGCGTATCGGCCGGCGACGAGGACGCCGTGCACGTGATGAGCATCCACCGCAGCAAGGGATTGGAGTTTCCGGTCGTGATCGTCGGCGAGCTGGGTAAGCGGATCAACTTTAGCGATTCGCGCGAAGCCGTGCTGATGGATCGACGCCTCGGGCTGGCGCTCAAGGCGGTCGATCTGGAGGAATACATCACCTATCCGACCATCGCGCACAAGTTAACGACGCGATCGCTGAAGGAAGAGGCGCTGGCCGAAGAGCTGCGCGTGCTGTACGTGGCGATGACCCGTGCCAAGCAGCGGCTGATCCTCGTCGGCAGCGGAGACATCAGCTCGATCGACGGCCTGCGACGGCGCTACGCGGGGGCGCCCGGTGCGCTGCCGCTGATTGAGCGGCGCAGCGCGAGCACGATGCTGGACTGGGTGCTTCCGGCGATCTGCGCGCAACCGGAAGATCGCGTACGGTTTGGGGCGACTGCGGCAGACGGCTGCGACGCCGCGCCGGGATCGGCGGCCGGGCCGCTGAATCTGTTTGAGGTCGTCACCTATTCGAGCGATGCGATGGGGGATTGGAAGCTCGATGCACCGATCCACGCGGCGTCGACGAAGCTGCTTGAAACGGCGGCTGCCATGGCGGCGCTTCCGGCCCCCGCGGCTACCGCCGCCGACGAAGCCGCGCAGATGGCACAGGACGTATTGGCTTCGGTGCGACGCCGGCTCGCCACGCCCTATGCATTCGAGCCGCTGACGCGCGTGCCCGCCGTCGCGGCGGCGAGCCTGCTCAAGCGGCGATGGGAAACGCGTGAAGACCCGCAGGAACCGACCGCTGCCTGGCGCGCGATGGAATCGGCCGCGGGGCGCGCCTTACCGCGCCCGCGATTCGCCCAATCGACGCGCGAGCCCGACGCGACGCACCGTGGGACGCTGACGCACGAGTTCCTGCAACGCCTGGATCTGACGCGACCGTGCGATGCGTCGGACTTGCGCGGCCAACTGGACGCAATGATCCACGCCGGCGTGGTTAACGCAGACGACGCGAAGCAGATCGATCTTGACGGCGTGGCATGGTTCTTCGCGACCGATCTGGGGCGGCGAATGCGACGACGCGATGCGCGGGTGAAGCGCGAGTGGCCCTTCGTGATGAGCGCGCCGGCGTGGCGCTTCGATCCGGAACTTGCACGGGATGAGAAGGAGGGCGCTTCGGCAGACGAGGACCGCATGCTGGTACGCGGCATCATGGACTGCTGCTTCGACGCGGGCGAAGGGTGGGAAATCGTTGATTACAAGACCGACGCGGTGAGCGGCGAAGCCCTGCGGGAACGCGCTGCGTTTTACCGCGGGCAGTTGGCGATCTACGCGGAGGCGTTAGAGGCGACGTTCCCCGGCTGTGCGACGCGGGCCTGGCTGGTATTCCTCTCGCCGCGCGAGATCATCGCCGTGTAAGGGCGTGATGGTCGAACTACTTCTGGGCGCGGCAAAGCGACAAGCCGAGTCTTCAACCAAAAAAGAAAGCCCCAGGCGTTTGCCTGGGGCTTTGCAAGTCAAAAGCGATTGAAGAAATCTCGCCGGAGGGCTTACGCCTTGCCCTTCAGCTCGACCTTGGCGCCGGCCGCTTCCAGCTCCTTCTTGAGCTTGTCGGCGTCTTCCTTGCTCAAGCCTTCCTTGATGGTCTTCGGGGCGCCATCGACGATGTCCTTGGCCTCCTTCAGACCCAGGTTCGTCGCCGCGCGGACGACCTTGATGACGTTGATCTTGTTCGCGCCGCCGTCGGCCAGCACGACGTCGAACATCGTCGGGGCGTCTTCGGCCTCGGCTGCCGCGCCGCCGCCTCCACCACCGGCCGCCATCATGACCGCGCCGCCGCCGGCCGGCTCAATGCCGTACTCGGCCTTGAGGTAGTCGGCCAGGCTCTGGGCGTCCTTGACCGACAGGTTGACGATCTTGTCGCCAATGTCCTTGACGGCTGCGCTGAATTCCTTTGCGGGTGCTTCTGCCATAATCACAATCCTTCACTTGTCTGCGACGACCGCGGCACGCAAGCCGGGGCGTCTATTCGTTTCACCGTGTTGAGAGCCGAAGTCCCGATGACTCCGTTTAACCCGGTCGCTCGCGAGCGACCTGCCAACGGGGCTGTCAACGACGCGTGTCTTAACTCCAATCGTGCGAGCCGGCTTACGACGCCAGTCTGGCGATGGTTTCGCCCTTCTCCAGTTTGTCCGTGATCGCCTTGATGCAGCCGGCGATTTTACCGCCGACGTTCAGGCAGCCCGCGATCCGCCGGGCCGGCGAACAGAACAGCATGACAACCTCGCCTTGAATCTCGGCCTTGCTGCGTCGCTTGGAAATCTCGTCGATCGTCAGGGCCGCCGTCTCGCCGTCGAGCACGCCATGCTTGAGTTCGAGCTTGGGAAAATCCTTCACCAACTCGAGCAGGTGCTTGGCGGTATCGACCGGGCTGCCGCCGCCGGTGACGAAGGCGCAGGGGCCGGTCAGGACCTTGCCCAGCGGCTCCAGGGGCGTCCCTTTGATCACGCGCTTCATCGCGCGGTTCTTGACGACGTGCACCTCGATCTGCTTCTTCCGCAGCGCGCCGCGCACCGTGTTGACCTCCACGCCGGTCAACCCGTGAACCGACACGATCAGGGCGTTGTCGAGGTCTTTGTACTTCTTTTGAAGGTCGGCTTCGACCAGTTCTTTCGTAAATCGACTCATGGCTTATTCCGCCCGTATTACTGGGCGACCTCCAACTCGATGGCCGGCGACATGGTTCCCGAAATGCACGCCTTCTTAATGAACAGCCCCTTGCTGGTCGGAGGCTTCATTCGCTTGATGTGACTGATGAACGCGTCGATGTTCTCTTTCAGGTCGCCCTCGGGGAAGTTGGCCTTGCCGACGATCGCGTGAACGTTGCCGCCGGCGTCGTTGCGAAACTCGATCTTGCCTGCGGCGAATTCCTTCACCGCATTCGCGATGTCGTTGGTCACCGTGCCGTTCTTCGGGCTGGGCATTTTGCCCGCCGGGCCGAGCACGCGACCGAGCTTTCCGACCTTGGCCATCGTACGCGGATGGGCGATCGCCACGTCGAAATCCGTCCAGCCGTCGTTCACCTTCTTGATCAGGTCATCAACGCCGACTTCCATCGCGCCGGCGGCCTTGGCCTCGTCGGCCTCGTTGCCGTCGACGAACGCGATCACCTTCTTCGTCGAGCCGATACCCTTGGGTAGCGAGACCGAGCCGCGGATCATCTGATCGGCGTTCTTCGGATCGATGCCCAGGTGCATGACGACGTTGATCGTCTGATTGAACTTGGTGCCCGTCGTGATTTTCTTGAGTACCTTCACGGCGTCGTCCAACGGATAGCGCCGCTTGGCTTCGACTTCCTTCGCCATCTTCTCGTGGCGCTTGCTACGGCCGCGCATCGACCGGCCGCGCTGCTTCCGGCCGCTTGATGCATCGCCGCCGGCCGTTGCCTTTTTCTCTTTCTTTGCCTTGGGTGCCTTGGCGCCGGCCTGATCAGGCGCAGCGCCAGCCGCGGCGGGGGCGCCGGGCGCCGCCTCGCCCTCGGCCGAGGGATTCTTCTTCTCTTTTGCCATGGTTACTCTCTTTCGACCCGAAGGTCTGCCACGCTGACGCGCGTAGTCGAGCGGCACGCACTGCAAATCACTCGTCGTGCGGAGGGAAGACGACCCGGCTTTCCGAAGAAAAACCGAGCCGCGTATCATACCCGAATTCCAATCGGTGGCAACGGGGATGAAAAGCATTCGGGGTGTGCCATAACATCTGGTTTGACAACTAGTTATGTTTATGCATGCGAGATCCACTGTATAGCCGCGATGGCGGTATGATGCCCGGCGACGCGGCAGGAACCGGTCAACGCTCGTTCGGAACGGCAGGCAACGGTGGCCAAGAAGCATTCACAATTCGCGTGCAGCAGTTGCGGACGCGTTCAGTCGCAGTGGTCCGGCAAATGCCCCGACTGTGGCGAGTGGGATTCGCTGACCGAACAGGTCGTCGACGGCGCCGCGCCGGACCGGCATCGGCCGATCATCGCGGTCGATCAGCCGGTCATGGCGAAGCTGTCGGAGGTGGATGCCGAATCGTGCCCTCGATATGTCACTGGGATCGGGGAATTTGACCGGGTGCTGGGCGGCGGCATCGTGCCGGGCTCGGCCGTTCTGATCGGTGGTGATCCGGGCATCGGCAAGTCGACGCTGCTGTTGCAAGTGTGCGACCAACTGGTTCGTGCGAATCGCAAGACGCTGTATGTCTCCAGCGAGGAATCGGCCGGGCAGATCAAACTTCGCGCGAAGCGCCTGGGCGCGAGTGATTCGGCGCTGCTGGTCGCGGCGACGGCGAATCTCGATGTCATCTGCAATCTCGCGAGCAAGGAACGGCCCGAAGTGGTCGTGATTGACTCGATCCAGATGGTCTATCGGCCCGATGGCGCCAGCCCGCCGGGATCGCTGTCGCAGTTGCGCGAGGCGGCGGCGCGGCTGATCTGGCTGGCGAAGCAGTTGGGGTTCTCACTGTTCCTCGTGGGGCATGTCACGAAGGACGGCGCGATCGCAGGGCCGAAGATCCTCGAACACCTGGTCGATTGCGTGGCCTACTTCGAGGGCGATCGTTTTCACGCGCACCGGCTGATTCGCGCCGTCAAGAACCGCTACGGTTCGACGGACGAACTGGGCGTGTTCGAGATCGGCGACACGGGTCTGCGCCCGGTCGACGACCCCTCCAAGCTGTTTCTTCAGGAGAACCGCGAGCCGCGACCGGGCAGCGTGATCCTCGCGGCCTGCGAGGGTACGCGCACGCTGCTGGTCGAGGTGCAGGCGCTGTGCGCCCAGTCGGTGTTTGGGGCGGCAAAGCGCAAAGCGACGGGGGTCGATGCCGGGCGCGTGGCGATGCTGCTGGCGGTGATCGAGAAGCACGCGGAGATCGTGCTCGGCGATCAGGACGTTTTCGTCAATGTCGTGGGCGGCGTTCGCGTGAGCGAGCCGGCGGCGGACCTGGCGATCGCGCTGGCGGTCGTTTCAGCGATGACCCAGCGGACCCTGGAGGCCGGGACGGTCGTCTGTGGGGAACTGGGCCTGGGGGCGGAACTTCGACCGGTGACGCATCTTCGACAGCGCGTGACCGAGGCGGCGCGGGTGGGCTTCAAGCAGTTCATTCTGCCGCGAACCAGCCGGTCGGGGGAGGCGTCTACCAGGCATGAGACGATGCGCCTGATGCGCTGCGAAAGGTTGGCGGATGCCGTCCGACAACTTGCCTGAAGTCGTCGTGGATGACTCGCGCGGGGCGCGGCTGGCGAGCGGCGCGCTGGCAACGCTGGCGGGCGTGCTCGTATTCGCCAACTGTCTATTAAACTCACCGTCGCGCTTCTCCGAGAAGCACGCCGCCGACCCGACGCTGTTGAAGCCCATCGTGACCGGGCTGGGGTTGGGCGGGCGCGTCGGCACGGCCCGCGGCGTGGAGATTCGAAACCTCATCTTCTACGGCGGCGCGGCGCTGCTCCTTGCTGTTTGCGCCGCCCGGTTGCTGACAACGGGGCGACGTCCCCGATACAGCCTCGATGACCTGCTCGACTATCGCGCCCGCGCGGGCAGTCCCTATTTCTGGTGGGCGCTGTGGATGGTGTCGTGCGGGTTGAGCTCCTATTTCTCGCACGCGCCGGCGATCTGTCAGGGTCAGGCCATGGCGCACCTGTTATGGGTGGCGTGGTGGTGGCCGCTGGCGGCGATGCTCACACCGCGACACGTTCGCATGCTGACTACGGGGCTGGCGAGCGCGCTGGCGGCGACGGCGGCGTTGGCGCTGGTTTATCAGGCGGTGCGCGGCGGGCCGTCGCCGTGGAGCGCGCGGTTGTCGTATCCGCTCGGCAATGAGCTGTGGCTGGCGGCGTGTTTGCTGCCGGGTGTGCCGATCGCGATCGGCCTGGCGCTGGGTCGAGACGCGGCTTCGAGTTCGCCAAGGCCCGCGCGGCAATGGGCCATCGGCGCGATTTGGATTGTCGTCGCGGTGTTGATTCTCGCCGCCTTGCTACTCACTCGATCGCGTTCGGGGCTTGCGGGCCTGGCGGCGGCAGGTCTGGCGATGGTCTGCCTGCTGATTGGCAAGAAGGCGCGGCGTGTTCTGCTGCTGGCGGCATTGGTGGGGGGGGCGGGGGCGGCGGTCGGCGTGAACCAACTCGCGCGAGAAGGCGGGACGGCGACGCGGTCGCATTCGATTCGGACGCGTGTCGATTATGAGTGGCCCTATGCGATGCGGCTCATGATGGACAAGCCGGTCCTGGGGCATGGCGACGGGGCCTATTCGATGCTGGCTGGGCAATTCGCGCGGGAGGACCAGCTGGAAGACCCGATGACGCTTCGGTTCGACGAACAATTCTGGACCGGCCACGCGCACAACGAGTACCTGGAGCAGGCGGCGGATATCGGGATGGTCGGAGCGGGGGCCTATCTGATCGCGCTGATTCTGACGTTGGTCTATTCTTCGCGGGCGTGCGATCGTCGGGACGGAGCGCCGCGCGTGAATCGCTTCGTCATCGCCGGGCTGGGCGCGGCGCTGGTCGGCCTGGCGGTCGATCATTTCGGGGAGCCGTCGATCCGTGAGCCGGGAGGACCGGCCGTCTTTTTGACTGTGTGGGCGTTGGCGTGGGCCGCGGTGCGGCGCGAGCGGACGGAGCAATTCGAAATGCAGGAATCTCATCGCCTGTCGAATGGCGCGGTGCGATTGTCCGGCGTGGCGCTGCTGGCGGCGGTGATCTGGCTCGGGCGCGCGGCACTGGATGACTGGCACGCGGCGATCGGCCGGGCAAGGGCTGATGCCGCGATGGCTGAAGGAGATTTCGACAATGCTGCCTCGCACGCGGACTATGCCGCCGCGCGGACGCTTGATCTATTCCAGCGGAATCTCGCCCGCTTGATCGCGATCCGCGCGCGGTCGATGGCGTTCCAGGCCCGTCTGGATGCCGGCGACGCCCCGCCGGACGCCGCGACGCTCAACCAGGCGACCGAGGCGGTCATTCGGCTAAGCCAGTTGCGTGCCGATGTGCCGCGGTTCCTCCAGCTTTCGCGGTTGGAGGCGGACCTGGCGCTAAACCTCGGCCGGGCGGCGCAGCGGCGCGGAGAGGGGGCGGCGGCCACCGAGTATCAGCGCCGCTGGATTCAGGCGCTGGAGCGGCAGCACGCCGACGAGCCGTTTTCCTCGCAGATCGTGTGGGCGCTGTGGCAGGTCAGCCCCGCGGCGACGGCGAGGCAGCGGATTGACTGGCTGCGCGCGCTGCTGCGGGGCGGGTTCTTCGATCCGATGGCGGCAGAGATGGTGCGTCAACTTGCCGAGCGCGCGGACCTGCCGACGACCATGGGTGATTTGACGAACATCGCGCTCGCGGATGCCGGTCGGTCGGCAGCCGCCGATTGGCGTGATCGCTTCAGCCCGGAGACGCTTCGCCTTGCGGCGATGCTGGCGCGGCTGCGCGGGGAATCGCCGCGCGCGATGGAACTCGTGGGTCGTGCCGTGGACATGTACGAGCGAGGGGGGGCGGGTCTCTTCGCCGCGCGCGTCGCCGCGATCAGCGAGTGGGTTGAATGCGACTTCGCTGCGAACGGACCATCGCAGACTGACGCCAATCTGAAAAAGCTTGCCGACTCGGCGTCGATGTTGTGGGGAAATCCCGTCTCAACGAATGACCCACTGCCTGGTCCGCTTGGCCGGGTGCGCCTGCGCGTGCTGGAGGCGGCCGATCGAACCGATGCCGCGGCGGTTCAGCGCGATTGCCTGCAAGCGAATCCCCGTTAAATGAAAAGACCCGCGCAGCGTGGCGCGGGTCTCTTGCTCAATCGGGTTCCGGCGATGTCCAGACAAATGGATTAATCCGGAATCGCGCCGGGCGATCGCGAGGCTTACTTCTTGCCGAGGATCGCGTCCTTGCACGCCTTGGCGACGCGAAACTTCACGACCTTCTTCGCCGGAATCTTGATTGCTTCGCCGGTCGCCGGGTTGCGGCCCATGCGCGCCTTGCGATTGACCAGCACGAGCTTGCCCAGGCCGGGCAGCGTGAAGCTGTTCTTGGCCTCTTTGTAAGCCGTCGTCGTAAGGGTATCGAGGAACATCACGACCTGCTTGCGGGACAGTTCGTTCTTCTCGGCCAGATGTCGGATCAGTGCGCTCTTGCTCATTCCTGCTGCCATGGGGCGACTCCTTGTGTGTGGGGGTTCCTGCTTGTTTCGGTTTCCAACTCCCGGCGAGCCTCCGCCCGCCGTTCAGGCTGCACAAAATAGCAAGAAAATCGGGGAAATCAATGGGGTCCTGTGCGAGATTCCTAAAAAAATCAGCGGTTTTGACCCGTCGCGGTTTCTCCTGCACTATCCGCCGCTTGGCGGCCCGGACCCGACCGAGCCGCCGTCACCCTGAACCGAAGGAGCGACCCATGCCGAATGCACCCGTTTTGCCAGCCGTCAAGACAACACAAATCCCGGGCGTGGAAGTCAAACGAGGAAAGGTCCGTGACGTCTATAACCTCGGCGACCGCCTGATGATCGTGGCGACCGACCGCATTAGTGCCTTTGATTGCGTCCTGCCCGACCCGATCCCGGGCAAAGGCCGCGTCCTGACCGCTCTTTCGGCCTTTTGGTTCGAACGGCTGGCCGCCGCGCGACCGCACCATCTGCTGGGCGTGGTCGGCGGGAACGCCCCGGCAGGGTTTGAGCCGTTCCAGGAGGTGCTGGCGGGCCGGACCATGCTTTGCCGGAAAACCAAGGTCGTCCCGATCGAATGCGTGGCCCGGGGGTATCTCGCCGGGAGCGGCTGGGCTGAATACCGCAAAACGGGGTGTGTCTGCGGGATCGAACTGCCCGCCGGGCTGAAACAGTGCCAGGCCCTGCCCGAGCCGATTTTCACCCCCGCGACCAAGGAGGAATCGGGCCATGACGAGAACATTTCGTTCGAGCGCGCCTGCGAATTGGTCGGTCGCGGAACGATGGAGCATCTGCGCAAGCGGACGCTGGAGCTGTATGCCGAAGGCTCCGAGTACGCACGACGCCGCGGGATCATTCTCGCTGACACCAAGTTTGAGTTCGGCATGATCGACGGCGAGATTCTGCTCATCGACGAGATTTTCACGCCCGACAGCAGCCGGTTCTGGCCGGCTGATACCTACGAGATCGGCCGCGACCAGGAGAGCTTCGACAAACAGTACGTCCGTAATCACCTCCAATCGCTGTGCGATCGAGGCGAGTGGGACAAGTCGCCGCCGGCGCCGGCGCTGCCGGCCGATGTCGTCGCGGCGACTCGCGCTCGGTACATCGAAGCCTACGAGCGGCTGACCGAACGGCGCTTCAACGCATCGGCCATCGGCGGTTCGCACGGGGGCGCTGCGTGAGCGGCGGCGTGCTGAAGCGCCTCGTCGGGACATGGACGATTGTATTCGTCGGCCTCGGCGTCGCCATCGGCTCGGGCATCTTCACGACACCGGGGGACATGGCGGGCTGGATTCCGTCGCCCGGCTGGATGCTCGTGGCGTGGATCGTCGGCGGGCTGATTACGTACCTTCAGGCACTGGTGACGGCTGAACTGGCGACGCGGTTTCCGCAGGCCGGCGCCGAGTATCAGTATCTTCGAGCGGCGTACGGGGATTTCGCGGCATTCTTTTTCGGCTGGTCGTTCACCATCTTCGTCACCGGGGCCGGCACGGGCGTGATCGCTGCGGGGCTGGGGCGCATCGCCTCGCAACTGTCCGGCTGGAGCGTCCCGGCGGCGGAATCCGTCTTTGGTTGTGCGGCGCTGGCCTTGGTGACGGCGGCCAACGTCATCGGGCTTCGGGCCGGGGCGGTGTTCCAGAATTTCCTGACGATCCTGAAAGTCGCCACAGTCGTGGGAATTGGAATCGTCGCGAGCATGGGAGCCGGGCGCTGGACGCCGGCGGTCGATCTGGCGCCGGTTGAAACCATCACGGCGAAGGGTTTCCTGCTCGGCCTCGTCAGCGTGATGTGGTCCTACGCCGGGGCAACCGACAGCGCCAAGCTCGCCGAGGAGATGCGCGACGCCCAGAGGCGATTGCCCCGCGCGCTGGCGTCGACGACGATCTGCCTGACGGCTGTCTATGTGTTGTATCAATACGGCCTGCTCTGCGCGGCGACGCCGCAGGCCCTGCGCGGATCGGGCAGCGCCGCGGCCGCGGCGCTGGAGCAGGTCGGCCTGACGGGCATTCGTGAGTTCGTACTGGTCGCCGGCATTCTCGTTTGCCTTGGCTCGATCAGTTCGACGATCCTTTCGAACGTGCGGGTGACCTTTGCGCTGGCGCGGGACGGCCTCGCGCCGGGCGCGCTGGCGCGGATGAACGCGGGGCAATCGCCGGTCTGGTCGCAGGTGCTGGCGGCGGGGATCGCGGCGGTGTTCGTGTGGCGGCGATCGTTCACGGAGATTCTGGGGATCTACTTCGTCGCCAGCACGATCTTATACGGCATGGCGTATGTCAGCCTGATCGTGTTCCGCCGGCGGGATCGTCGAGTGGGGGTGCAGCGGAACGACATTTTTCTCGTGCCCGGCGGCGTGTGGACAGCTCTGTTTGTTACGAGCGTACAGTTGCTGATTGCCGTATTCATCGCGACCGAGGAGATTCGCCGCGGCGGATACGATTGGCTCTACACGCTGGGCTTGCTCGCAGCCGTGGCAGGGGCGTATCCGCTGTGGCGGAGAAGTGCGAAATGTGAATAGCGAATTGCGAAGAACGTTGAGTTAAGAACGAAGGGTGCAGAAAGCGAGTCAAAGAGCACCTAACACAATGAAACCGGTCCACGGTGATTGGACGGGCGGGACGCCCGTACCACCCATTCTGTTAGGCGCTTTTGATCGAAACATTCTGCGACAGGCAGGCAAACCCTCTCTCCATTCTCAATTCTGCATTTCTTAAGTTCTCTGCCCACTGACCACTGTCTACGAACCACTGACCATTGACTTATGCGATCCGTCGCACCAGGGCAGGTTGCCGCTGCGGTGACACTGGCAGACCGCCTTCTTCCCCGCCTCGCTGATCTCACACACAATGGGGGCCAGCCCCGTGCCGAGGCGCGCGTGCGCGCCGTCGCAATAGGGCAGCTTCGCCGAATGGCCGCACTGGCAGTAGGCCTTCTTCCCGGGCGTTTCTTCGATGACGATGGGCTTGTTGTCGTGCTTGGCGTCCATGACGTTTCTCCGCGCAACGGGGTTATACCAGGCGGCGGATCATGCTGCCCGGTCATGCTGGATTGGCGTTCTTATCGTGCGGGTCAGGCCTTCTTGCAGCAAGGCGCGTCGCAATTCGGGGCGCACTTCTTCTCTTTGCAACACGTCTCGCTCTTGCAGTTGGCGTCGCAGCAGCCGGCCGCGCACTTGGCCATGCAGCACTTGTCGGACGAACAGTCGCCGCAGGTATTCTGCGAGCAGGCCGAACCGACCAGCAGCGCGGCGGCGCAACAGGCAAGACAAGCGATCTTGGTGAGCTTGGTTCGCAGAGCGTTCATGTGTTCATCCTTTTCTGCCAGGAGGCGAATCGGCGTCTGCGGCATCGGCGAAAGCCGGCCGGGATTTCGAGCTTCTGAACATGATACGAAACGTTGGGCGAATGGCCAAATGGTGCGAAACCGTCGCAGCGAAAGCCTTAATTCGCGGATGGCGCCGTCTCGGCCGCATCGGGCGCCGGTTCGATGTCCGTCTCCAGCACCTGCTTGTTGATGATGCTGACGTGCGGCGGCTCGCGCGTGACGCTGTCGCTGCGCTTGGCGTCGTGATCGTATCCGAGGATGTTGCGATCGATGCGCCCGTTGCTCTCCATCAGCATGCCGGGGTGCTGCACGACGGCGCTGGCCGGCCAGCCGACGGCGTTGGTGACCAGCCGCGCGGGGCCGTAGGCCATGTGGAAGTAATCCACCCAGTTCCAGGCGAACTCGTTGTCGGGCAGATCGCGCTCGGCGTCCGCATTGCCGTAGGGGATAAACCGATTGCCCTTGTCTTCAAACGGATCCTCGAACCAAAGCGGCCAGTGCGTCACGGCGCCGTTCTCATACCGCACTTCGGATTCGGGCGCCTGACGCCGGACGGGTCGGCCGAATTCGGAGTGACCCTTCGCATAGCTTTCGGAGCTGGTCGTCTTCATTTCGTAGTCGATTGTCGCGCCGGAGTCCTCATACGGATTGTTCACGTGCGCGCACCCGGCGGCAACCACCATCCCCAGGGTCATCATCCCGGCCGCGTTCCAACCAGACATACGTATCATGCTCATCTCAAACCTCGACAATGTGTTCCACGGCGTAGTTTGGTGCTTCCTCGGTGATGACCAGATTATGCGGGTGCGACTCGACCATGCTCGCGCCGCTCACACGCACGAATCGTGCGTCGTGCCGCAACGCCTCGATGTTCGCCGCGCCGCAGTAACCCATGCCCGACCGAAGCCCGCCGACCAACTGGTACGTCAGCTCCGCCAGGCGGCCGCGATAGGGCACGCGCCCTTCGACGCCCTCGGGCACGAGTTTGTCCCGCTGCGTTTCGCCGCCTTGTTTGTATCGGTCGGCGCTGCCCGAAACCATCGCCCCAAGCGACCCCATCCCGCGATATTCCTTGTATCGGCGGCCTTTCCACAGCACCATGCTGCCCGGCGACTCATCCAGCCCGGCAAACAGCGACCCGATCATCACGCTGTGTGCCCCGGCCGCAATCGCCTTGGTGATGTCCCCGCTGAACCGGACCCCGCCGTCGGCAATCACCGGAACATGCCGATCCTGCGCGACGCTGACGACATTCATGATCGCCGATAGCTGCGGCACGCCCACGCCGGACACGATCCGCGTCGTGCAGATCGACCCCGGGCCGATGCCGACCTTCAGCGCGTCGGCCCCTGCATCGAGCAGGTCAACCGCCGCCTCGGCCGTCGCGATGTTCCCGGCGATGACGTCAATGCTGTGCTCGCGCTTGATACGCCGCACCGTCTCGATCACGTTGTCCGAGTGGCCGTGTGCCGTGTCGACCGCAATCACGTCCACCTCGGCCTCGATCAGCGCGGCCACGCGGTCGTACTCGTGCACACCGACGGCCGCCCCGACGCGCAACCGCCCCCGCGCGTCGCGGCAACTGTTCGGAAATTGTCGATTCTTGTCGATGTCCTTGATCGTGATCAGTCCGGCCAGCCGCCGATCGGCGTGAACGAGCAGAAGTTTCTCGACCTTGTGTTGCTGAAGAATGCGATCGGCCTCATCGAGGCTGGTCCCTGGTGGGGCGGTGACGAGGTCGTCCTTCGTCATGATCTGCGCGATCTTCATCGCGCCGGCCGTTGAACCCTGCCGGTCGGCGTGCAACAGAAATTTCATGTCGCGCCGCGTAACGATGCCGACCAGCACGCCCGATTCGTCGGTGATCGGCACGCCCGAAATGTTGTGCAGGCGCATCAGTTCGGCCGCGCGGTCCACCGTGTCGGTGGGGCGCAGCGTGACGGGATCGAGGATGACGCCGTTGGCGGAACGCTTGACCTTCTCCACCTCGCGGCACTGCACCTCGGGTTGCAGATTCTTGTGAATGATGCCGATGCCGCCTTCTTGCGCGAGAGCGATGGCCAGCCCGGCCTCGGTGACCGTGTCCATCGGCGCGGAGACGAGCGGGATGTTGATCGTGATGTTGCGCGTCAGATGCGTGCGCACGTCGGCGTCTTTGGGGACGACACTGCTGCGCGCGGGCAGCAGCAGCACGTCATCGAAGGTGATTCCGTCGCCGACAATCTTGGAAGCTGCGGGGCCGGGGTGCATGGATGGTTGCCCTTTTGGAGGATTCTAACCGCTGCACGGGTTGCGGCAAGGCGGAACGCGGCGTTCGAAAGCACCTGACCAAAAGGTGACCGCCGTTGCGTCGTGAACCGCTCGGATTAGGCTACCCGCACCATGATTCGGATTTTGCACATCATTCAATCGCTGGACCCGGCCTGGGGCGGGATCGCGCGCGTCGTGCCTGACCTAGCGGCGGGCCTGGTCGCCGCCGGTCACTCGTGCCGGATCGCGACGCTGGCGGGTGGGCGATTCGGCGCGCCGCCCGACATAAGCGGCGTTGAGGTCGTCGCGTTCTCCGATTCCGGCGGTTCGCGCCTGGGCCGCTCCGCGCAATTCAATAGCAAGATCGCCCGACTCGTGGCTGATTGCGATGTCGTTCACCTGCACGGGCTTTGGACGGGGCAGAATCAGGCCGCCGGCCGCGCCGCGCGAAAAGCCGGTCGCCCGTACATCATGACGCCGCACAGCATGATGATGCCGTGGGCGTGGAAGCGCAGCCGGTGGAAGAAGCTGCTGGCCGGCTGGATGTTTGAGCATCGCAATCTTAGCGGAGCGGCGATGTTGCACGCACTGGCTGACGGAGAGGCCGAGGCGATTCGCGCATTGGGATTCAACTCGCATGTGACGACGGTTCCGAACGGTCTCCATACTGCGGAGTACGCGGCGCTACCCTCGCCCGATGCGCTGCATGCGCGGTTTCCCAACGCGGCCTCCGCGAAGTGGGTGCTGATGCTGGGGCGCGTCGCAATCCAGAAGGGGATCGTGCCCGGCATGCAGGCGTGTTTTGATATTCTGTCTGCCGGCAAGGATTGGCATCTCGTGATCGCGGGGCCCGATGAATTTGGCCTGCAACGCATGCTGGAGTCCGCGATTCGGCGAAAGGGATTGGAATCGCGCGTGACATTTACCGGTCATCTTTCCCGCGACGAGGTCCGCGCCGCGCTGGGCCGGGCCAGCATTCTGCTCCAGCCCAGCTTGAGCGAAGGCCTAAGCATGTCGATCCTCGAATCGCTGGCGGCAGGCCTGCCCGTGGTCATTTCCGACGCCTGCAACATGCCGGACGTGAAACAGGCCGACGCGGGGAGAATTGTCCCGCCGAATCGCCGCGCCATTGCCGCAGCGCTGAAGGAACTCGTCACGCTTGATGACGCAGCCCGCAAGGCCATGGGCCAGCGCGGCCGGGCGCTGGCGGCGGAGCGCTACGACTGGCGGGGACTGATCCCGCGCTATGTCTCGATGTATGAGTCCGTCGCCCGGCGATGATGGCCGCGTCCTCGGGCGACATGGAAACGTGAGTTCGCTCGCTTACTTAATGGGGCACAGCCGCTTGATCGTTTGAATCTGCCCGGCGTGATAGACGTCGTGGCTGGCCATGCCGCGCAGCAGTTTCGCGTTGTTCACGCGGCTGCCGGCTGGGACGACCAGCAGGTCAGCCGGGTTCAGTCCGGCAATCGCGTCCAGCAACTGCGCATGCTCGGTATCGAGGAGTTTCAGGTATCCCTTCCATTCCGCGTCGGTGAGCTTCGCGGGGACGGCAAACCAGTTGCTGCCTTTCAGCGCGAAGCTCCCGCGCTGATCGCCGCGCAGCCGCCGCCGCGCGGCGTATTTCCAGTACGCGGCATGGAGCACGATCTCGGCGATGCACTTTCGTCCCCGGCCCGGTCGCCACACGGCCTGCGTCGCGGTCACGCGCCGAACCGTCGAGCGCAGGCTGGGGCCGTGCCAGCTTTTTCCGTCAAACACTTCGGCGACCAATTCGGCCAAGAGATCAATAGGGGCTAATGCCTTGTCACGCGCCATGTATTTGCTCCTTAGTTCAGTGCAGCAGGCTGGTCCTCCGCTCGAAATCAACGCAGCCGATAGCGGGGAATTTCTCATTCGCGGAAAAGGCGCGCAACCAGCGGGTCCTGCCGCTGAGCAATCGCCGTGCCAATTCCGGAAAAATGAGGCTGCGGCGATCGAAACGTAATGTATAATCACATGGAGTCGGGCGGGCCAACGGCCGAAAACCAGATCGGGCGGCCTTTGGCTTTCGCCCGCCCCGAATGCCCAAGAGGCCCTTCAGGAGAGGTCAGCACTACGCGTGTCCCAGTACATGTCCATGATGCCGTCGCAGCAGATGCGGCTGGAACAGCGGCTCACGCCGCAACTGATCCAGTCGATGGAGATCCTCACGCTGCCGTTGATGGCGCTGGAAGCGCGGGTGCGCGAAGAGCTGGAATCCAATCCGGTGCTGGAATTGCTCGAGCCGGAATCCGGCGCGGACTCCACCGCATCCCCTAAGGAAGACCTGCCCGCGACGGAAACTAATCTCGCCGAGGCCGAGAGCTTCGAGCGCCTGGAGCGCATGACGCGCGAGCTGGAGCTGGACCCGGGGGATCTGCCCTTCGGGCGCACCGGAAGCGCTGTCGCCAGCGGCGAGCGCGACGCCAAGCTCGACGCGATGGCCAATACGGCCTCGCGCGAGGAGGCCTTGCGGGATCAGTTGTCGCGCCAGTGGTCGCTCATGGAAATGCCCGAAGCGCTGCGCCGGCCGGGGCAGGTGCTGATCGACTGGATGGATGACGACGGTTATCTGCGCAGCGAGGCCGAACACCACTCGAAGGGCGGCAACGGCGACGAACAGATGGAGGCGACGCCGCTCATCATCCAGCGCACGCCCGACGAAGCGCGGCGGCTGCTGGAAGAGATCGGCGCGAGCGCGCATCCGCCCCTCGACGTGGCGGTGCTGGAACAGGCGCTGTCGCTCGTGCAGACCCTGGAGCCGACGGGCGTCGGTGCGCGCGACCTGACCGAATGCCTGCTCATTCAGCTTGCCGGTCAGGAGAACGTCGATCCGCTCTGCGAAGAGATTGTACGCAAATATCTCGTGGAGCTGGCGAAGAACAATTTTCCCGCCGTAGCGAAGGCCACCGGGCGAGACATCGAAGAAATCAAGGATGCCCTGCGCGTCATCGGCAGGTTGAACCACCATCCCGGCCATCTGGTGCGACAGGGCGACGTTCAGGGAATCACGCCGGACATCATTGTTGACAACGTCGAAGAGGGCGACGGGTATGACATGCGGCTCGCGCGCGGCAACACGCCGCGCCTGCGAATCAACGCGCAGTACCGCGAGATGCTCCAGGATCGGGATGCTGACAAGGAAGCCCGCGAGTTCATCCGCCGGCGCATGGAAGCGGCCACCACCATCATCGACGCGATCGCGTTCCGTCGGCAGCGGCTGCTTGAGATCGCGAAGATCATCCTCGATCGTCAGCGCGAATTCTTCGACTTCGGGCCGCAATTTCTCAAAGTCCTGCGTATGCGCGACCTCGCCGAGGAGCTGAACTGCGACGCGTCGACGATCAGCCGCACGGTGGATGGCAAGTACATTCAGACGCCGCGAGGCATCTTTCCGCTGCGCATGTTCTTCACCGGCGGCACGACCGACGGAAGCGGCGAGGCCGTCAGTTGGAACAGCATCAAGGCGAAAGTGAAGGAGATCATCGACAAGGAAGACAAGAAGAACCCCCTGTCCGATGATGAAATCGTGAAGCTTCTTACCGAATCAGGCGGCACGCCGATCGCCCGGCGCACCGTCGCCAAGTACCGCGCGCAGCTCAACATTCCGTCCGTGCGCGAGCGGCGGGAATACTAACGCAATCATTGTGCAGACCGTGGAATGTCCGAGCCGCGACCGTCAGGGAGCGCCGGGAGACGCTGCGTCGTGAGAGGACTCCTCGAATAATCGTGAGGCAGGACATTGCGAACGAGCGTTGTACTTTCCCATCGCAATTCCCCAACTTCGGGCATCGCCCGGCGCTCCCTGACGGTCGCGGCTCGGATCGGTCGCGCGGCCAGGTCGCATTTTCGGTGATGGTTGAGTGAACGCCTACGGCGTGACGGCGACCGGCGCGGCGACGCGCGGTTCGATCGATGGCGCTGCGCGTTCACGCGGGACCGGCAGGGCGCGCCGTGCAGCCGCTGCGATGCCCTCTGCGTCGATACCCGCCTGCGCGAGTTGACCGGCCCGCGGGCCGTGCGCGATGAATGAATTTTCGGGAATGCCGAGCATCACGATGTTTGTCGTGTTCAAACCCATCTCGACGGCTGCTTCGATCACCGCCGAGCCAAACCCGCCGGCGACCGAGTGATCTTCTACGGTCAGTACGGGGCCGCCGCGCGCGATCGCCTGCGCGATCATGTCGCGGTCAACCGGCTTGGCGAATCGGGCATTGACGACCTGGAAGTTCAACCCGTCTGCTGCGAGCAGGTCAGCCGCTTCCAGCGCGGCGCGACATTGCCCGCCATACGCGAGGATCGTGCCGTCCACGCCGGTGCGCAGGACAATCGACCGCCCCAATTCGAACGGCGGCGTCGCGCCGGTTGCGTACAACGTCTGCGGCACGCTGTCGCGCGGGTAGCGAATCGCACTGGGCTTGTCGAGTTTCAGCGCCAGTCGCAGCGCCGCTTCGATCTCATCGCCATCGCCCGGCGCCATCAGTACGAAGCCCGGCATGACGCGCAGGTACGCGATGTCGGCAAACCCGTGGTGGACCGGGCCGTCGCCGCCGACCAGTCCGGCGCGATCGAGGCAGAAGATGACGGGCAGTCGCTGAAGCGCGACTTCCTGAAACACCTGGTCGAACGCGCGCTGGAGGAACGTCGAGTAAATGGCGACGACCGGACGCATGCCCGCCTTGCACATGCCGGCGGCGATGTCGACCGTCGCGCTCTCGGCGATGCCCACGTCGAGGTAGCGCTCGGGAAACGTCTTCTGAAACTTCGCCGTGCCGGTGCCGTCGGGCATGGCGGCTGTGAACGCGAAGACGCGGCGGTCATCGCGCGCAACGTTGATCAGGGCATCGGCGAAGGCGGCGGTGTAGCTGCGTCCGCCCGATTGGATCTCCACGCGGCAACCCTCGACCTTAAACGGCTTGGGGCTGTGGAACGTGGTCGGATCGGCGCAGGCCCACTCGGCCCCGCGCCCCTTTTGCGTGTGCACGTGCAGCAGCACGGGATGATCGACGTCTTTCAACCCTTCCAGCAATTCGATCAGGTGCGGCAGATCGTGCCCGTCGGTCGGGCCGACATACAGGAAGCCGAGCTGCTCGAAAATCTGGTGAGGCGAGATCGTCGCCTTCAACCCTTCTTTCAGGTGATCGAGCGCGTCGAACGCCGCCTTGCCGACCAGCGGCACGCCTGGCAGGTAGCGCTTCACCTTCTTTTTCAATTCTTCGTAGATCGTGCTTGTGCGGAACTTCGCGAGATACTCGGCCATGCCCCCCTGCGTCGGGGCGATTCCCATCGAGTTGTCGTTCAGAATCACAAGCAACTGGCGGCGCAGCGTGCCGGCCTGATTCAACCCCTCGAACGCCACGCCGTTGAAGATGCTCGCGTCGCCGACCAGCGCGACGACGCGGCGCCCGTCCTGCAGCGCGGCCGATCCGCGGGCCATACCGACGGCCGTCGGGATCGCCGTACCCGCGTGCCCGACGTTGAACAGGTCGTATTCGCTTTCCTCGATGTTCGGGAATCCGCTGATGCCGCCGGCCTTGCGGAGCGTGTCGAAGCGTTCGTTGCGGCCGGTGAGCAGCTTGTGGACATAAGCCTGATGCCCGACATCCCAGAGCAGCCGATCACTTCGAAAATCGAAGACGCGATGCAGGGCGATCGAAAGCTCCACGACGCCGAGATTGCTGGCGAGGTGGCCGCCGTTGCGCCCGACGACTTCGATAATGCGTTCGCGGATTTCGCCGGCCAGTTGGGCGAGCTGCGCCGGATTCAAGTCGCGCAGCAGGGACGGGTCATGCAGATTCGACAGGATTCGGTCCATTCGTTCCTTGAGTCTCCACGGGCGCGATCCGCCTCCTTACGAATCGCGACAGATTACATAATCAGCCAGCGCGGCCAATCGTTCGCCGCCTGTTCCCAACTCCGCGGCCGCCGCCGATGCCTCGCCGGCAAACCGCCGGGCCGCCTCGCGCGCCGCCTCCATCCCTACGGCCCGCACGAGCGTTTGTTTGCCGGCGTCGGCGTCTTTCTGCACACGCTTGCCCAGCCGCTCGCCGTCGCCCGATGCGTCCAATAAATCATCCGCGATCTGGAACGCCATGCCCGTGGCTCGGCCGTATCGACCCAACGCATCGCGCTGCGCGGCTGATGCACGAGCCGCGATGGCCCCGAGCCGGCTCGCCGACTCGATCAACCGCGCGGTCTTCATTCGGGAGATTGTAGTCGAAAGCGGCTCACTCGGGGGTTGCCGCTCACCTTCCAGGTCGAGGGCCTCGCCGCCGATCATGCCGATCGCACCGGTTGCGCTCGCCAATTCGGCGACCTGCTCCGCCGCGATTCGTGCATCACTTACGCCGCGCGCGATCGTCTCGAACGCCAGCGCGAGCAGGCCATCGCCTGCGAGGATCGCCGTCGCCTCGCCAAACACACGGTGATTGGTCGGCCGGCCACGTCGCAGGTCATCGTTGTCCAGCGCCGGCAGATCGTCGTGAATCAGGCTGAACGTATGGACGAATTCGATGGCCACGGCCGCGGGCATCGCGTCGAAGCGCGCTCCGCCGCAGGCTTCGCAGCTCCACAGCACGAGCGCGGGGCGCAGGCGCTTGCCGCCGGCGTCGAGGCTGTACCGCATGGCCTTGAGAAGCGCGGCCGACCGAGTCGACTCGTCATCTGCCGGGATATTAAGATATTTGTCGAAGACAAGGCCGATCGCGCGATCGATGTCCTTCGCGGTCGCGGCCAGTTGTTGCCGAATGTCCGTCGATTCCGACGAGCCTTCCGGGCCCGAAGGCGGGGTATCTGGTTGTGAGAGCACACCAGACGAGTCGGAATCGGCGTCGGTCGCCTGGGCACCGGAGTCGGCGGGTCTCATAGATGAAACATTGTAGTCGAAGATCGCGCCCCGTCGAACACGGGCCGGCCTGCGCGACACAGCGCCCAGCATGGCCGTACTTACCCGGCCGCCGGTCCCGCGCGATCGGCCCCCTGCGCCTGCAATTGCTGGATCTTCAGCTCCGCTCCTGCGAGCACATCGCGGCACTGGCGGATCAGCGCCATGCCTTCTTCGTACTGCTTGATGGCGTCTTCCAGGCTGATCCGCCCCTGCTCGATTGCCTCGACGATTTTCTCCAGGCGGGCCATCGCCTGTTCAAAACTCGGTGTTGTCGATTGTGGTTCCGCCATGCCTTGCTCCCGCCCCATGTTGACCCAGCTCGCGCGGCGCGCCAAGTCGGGCACGCCTAGTCGTCGGTGACCCGGCTTCGGAACGTGCCCTCGGCCGTCTGGGTTTCGACTATCTCCGCCGGTTGCACATCCCCCGCCGAACGAATGAGCGATCCGTCAGCCGCGCGGCGCGTCAGCGAGAACCCGCGCCGCAGAATGCTCTCGTGGCTTGCGGCCAGCAGTCGCTTCTCCATCGCGCCCAGCGCATCGCGGCGTCGTTCGAGCAGTTGCATCAGCCCGACGGACAGCCGCGTCTCCACCTGTCGCGCGACCGATCGCTCCCGCGCCACGACCTGTTGCAAACCGCACGCAGCCAGGCGCGCCGCCGCGTCGCGCATCCGCCGCTCACGCGTTCGATGAAGTCGCTCGATGGCCAGGCGCAGGCGATGCGCCGTCGCGCCGAGCGCCTCGCGCCGGGCAGCCAGCTGCGCCGCGGGCTGCACGCGCGTCAGCCGCACTTCCAGGCGATGCACCTGTGATCGACGCGAGTCGAGATAGCGATTCTTCGCCAGATGCAACCGGCTCATCGCCTCATCGAGCTGTTGCGCCCGCTGATGAATGCGGCTGACCGGATCACGAAACCACTCACACCGCTCGGCCAGCGCCAGCCGGGATCGGCAGCGCTCCAGGTATTGCAGCACCGCGCGGTCCAGCCGAGCCGCCGTGTCGCTCACGCCCGCCAGCAGTTCCGCGCGCACCGGCACGACAAGTTCCGCCGCGGCCGTCGGCGTCGGCGCGCGCACGTCGGCGACGAAATCGGCGATCGTGAAATCGACCTCGTGCCCGACCGCGCTGACGATGGGAATACGGCTGGCGAAGATGGCGCGGGCGACGAGCTCCTCGTTGAACGCCCAGAGGTCTTCCAGCGATCCGCCGCCGCGACCGACGATCATCACATCAATGCCGCCCAGGTCCGCCGCCGAACGATTCAGCCGGGCGATGGCATCGGCGATTTCGGCGGCCGCCCCCTCGCCCTGTACGCGCACGCCGAAGACGAGGACGTCGACGGCGGGAAAGCGCCGGGAAAGCGTCGTGAGAATGTCGTGCAGGGCTGCGCCGGTGAGGCTTGTGACGACGGCGATGCGGCGCGGCAGTCGGGGAAGCGGTTTCTTCTGCGCCGGATCAAACAATCCCTCGCGCTGGAGTCGCTCTTTGAGTTGTCGGAACGCGAGTTCGAGGGCGCCGACGCCGCGCGGCTCAAGACGACGAATGTAAAACTGCACCTGCCCGCGCGGCTCGTACACGTCGATCGTGCCCGAAGCAATCACTTCCATGCCGTCTTCGAGCTTGAACTTCACGCGCGACGCGTCCGCACGCCACATCACGCTGCGCAGCTCGCTGGCGGCGTCTTTGAGCGTGAGGTAGTAGTGGCCGCCCGCGCCGCCGCGCGATACGTTCGACAACTCGCCGACAACATGGATCGTGCCGGCAAAGGCCGTGTTGATCGCGCCCTTGATGAGCCGCGTCACCTGCGAAACTGTTAGCGGGGCGCTTGCAGGCGCGTCGCCACCCTGCGTCCCGTCGGCGGGAATCGCCGGACCGGGTGGTTGCCTGTTCGGGATGGCACCTGGTGCCAGCTCGCTGGCGCTCGGGGCTCGGTCAGGCAAGGCTTCGTTGGGCGCGCTTTGGCCGGATGGCGCGTCGAGCGGCTGGCCGAACAGCCCGGCATCCTCGCTCGCGTCCGCCCCGCGCGCACGACGGGGATTAAACGTTTCGCGACCCGGCTTTCGACGTGACTTGCTCATGACGCTACCGGCCCATCACCGTTTCATCGTTACTGCCCAGTGACTACTGACCACTGATCACTGCCCACTAACCACTGCTTCCTGCTCACAACGGCTCCTTCCAGAACCCGTACTCCGTCGCCTTGTCCGGATCATCGCAGATTCGCGAGCCGCATTGCACGAAGCCCGCGTCGAGGTACATCCGGTGCGCATGCGGCAACTTCACATCGCTCCACGCGACCATGCGCGTGCAGCCGTGCGCCCGGCCGAACTCCATCGCCGCGTCGAGCATCTTCCGCCCCAGCTTTCGGCCGCGGTACGCGCTGTCCAGATACAACCGATGCAACTCGCAGTAGCGAAAGCCCGCCGGCCACTCCGCCGTCACGTCGCCCTGCGGATCGTGTGCCGGGTTGGTGGCATCGTGTACCGTCACGCCGACGCAGCCGATCACTCGCGGCCCGTCGACCAGCACCCAGAATGCCCCGCCCGCGCGGAGGTACGCGCGATCGACTTCGTACAAGTCGCGGTGATACCCCGCCTCGTCCCACGAGAAGCCGTATTCATCGTGCACTGCCCGCACGACGGCAATGACGCCGTCGCCGTATCGGCGGTCGTAGGGAATCAATTCGCACATGGCGGTATGATAAGCGGATATGTCATCAGCCGAGGGCTCCGAGCCGGGCCAGTCATGGCCCGGATTCAGTTCGCCGGGTCAACGGGAGATCGCATTGCTGAACTTCGCGCGCGAATTGGCCGCCGAGGAGCCGCGGCCATCCCGCCTGGTTCTTTCAATCGCCGAAATCGGGATGATTCCGCCCGTGCTAAGTAGAAACGAGCAAGCCTTCATGTTGTGTGGCACAGGCTAATAGCCTGTGTGGGACCGGCTATTAGCCGGTCCCACACTTTCTGATTCCTGTGCAACAAACGAAACTTTCTGCGGTTCTACTTAACGCTTTGGGAGTTTGATCGCTTATCATGTGCTTGTATCTCAACAAGCCGTCAACGTCGGCATGGTCGCGGCAGTTGGGGCCAAGCCCATAATTGAGGCGGTCAGCGCTCGGAGAACCGCGAGAAACGTTGAGCAAGTGTCCGGTATTGCGCAAGGTAGCACGCGCGGTCTGGCAGGTGCGAATTGATGCCGCCGGCAGACGAGCGGCTGTGTTCGCATTCGTGAGGGGAGTTGATTGTGTCAATAAAATCCTTCGATTTGAGGCCGCTGCGCCCGGGGGTCTTCCTGTTCACGGCCCTGGTCATCGCCGGCGTGCTGGTCTGCACGCTCTGGCCCATGCCTTACCACCGCCGCCCGCCGGTCGCGTCTTTCTTAGACGGATATCGTTATTTCAGCTGGCACTTGTCGAACCCGCGCGACATGTTGAACAACTTGCTGCTGTTCGTGCCAGTCGGGGCAGCGCTCTGGGCGTCGGCGGCGCTGGTCGTTCGGCGAGGCTTCGCATTGCCGCTTGCCGCAACGCTGGGCGCGCTATTGAGCGTCGCCATCGAGTGGGCGCAGGTGTTCGTGCCGGGCCGCTTTCCCGGTGTGAGCGACGTGTGCATGAACAGCATCGGGGGCTTGGCGGGCGCGCTGGGGGCGCTGATTGCCGTGTCAGCGGCGCGGCTGTTGACGCGCGCGATGATCGCACGCGCGGATTTCAACGCTCCTCTCCCCCTTGGGGGAGAGGTTGGGTGAGAGGGAGAATTCGGAATTGGCGGAGTGTGCACCCTCACCCCGGCCCTCTCCCTTGAAGGGAGAGGGAGCTGTGATGTAACAAGAGCCTCCGGTCGAACGGAATCACGCCATCAATCCCGCTCGTCGCCTTCTTCCGGTTCGAGATGCGCGCCCTCGGGGCCGTGAATGCAGACGCGCTCGATGTGCGTCGCCTTGCCCGTCTCGGCTTCGACTTTCACGAGGATGCCGCACATCCGCGCGTCGCCCGTCGCCACGTCGAACGGACACGGCAGGCCCGTGATCATGGATCGCATCACGCGATCCTTCCGCCGGCCCAGCACGCTGTCATACGGCCCGCTCATTCCCAGGTCGGTGATGTACGCCGTGCCGCCGCTTAGAATTCGCTCGTCGGCCGTCGGCACGTGCGTATGCGTACCGAACACGACGCTGGCCCGCCCCGCGAGGTGCCACCCCATCGCGACCTTCTCGCTTGTCGCCTCGGCGTGCATGTCTACCACGGTGATCTTCACGTCCGGCGGAATCCGAGCCAGCACCCGATCGGCCGCGTGAAACGCGCAATCGCAGGGCGGTTTCATGAAGAGCCGGCCCATCAGCGAGAACACCGCGACGCGCGGCCCTTTCGCCGTATCAAAGATCGCTACTTCGTGCCCGACCGATTCGGCGGGGTAGTTCGCCGGCCGCACGATTCGGTCACTGCGCTCCAGCACGGGGAGAATCTCCGCGCGGCGGTAGATGTGATCGCCGACGGTCATCAGGTGTACGCCGTAGCGCACGAACTTGTGGTAGAGCACTTCAGTCAGGCCCGACCCGGCTGCGGCATTTTCCACGTTCGCAATGACGCAATCGACGCCGCGCTCCTTCACGAGGCGCGGAATGGCCTGCGAGACAACCGACCGGCCCGGTCGGCCGACCACGTCGCCGATGCACAAGAGAGTGATTTCCAAGCGACCGCCAACTTCCTAGCCGCGCTGTGCGCGGAATGATTGCCCGCGGAATCAGGCAAGAGGCGTGCCATGAGCCTGCTTCGCGGGGGCTAGTCTAGTCGGCGCGGCGTTCGATTTCAATCGCGGTCCGGCTATACTGCCCCACCGGCAGAGGGGATGGGTTGATGCGAATGCGAGTCCTGACTGTTTGTATTCTTTGCGTCGCGGCGGCAGCCGGGTGCGGCCCGTCTGGTTACGAGCTTCTCGTCGATGCGACGCCGGAGGCGCAATGGGACGAAGCCGAGGCGAAGATTCTCACGAATATCCGCCAGCTCACTGACGAGCAGATGAACATCGGCGACTCGGGCGAGGCGTATTTTTCACCCGACGGCCGGCGAATCATTTTTCAATCGTATCCGCCCGGCGAGAGCGAGTACCAGATGTACACGCTTGAACTGACGGAGCAGTTCACGGCGAAGCGCGACACGATTCGGCGCGTCAGCCCGCCCGGCGGGGCCTGCACCTGCGGTTACTTTCGCCCCGACGGCGGCGGCATCCTCTACGCATCAAGTTATCTCAACCCCTCGCTGCCGAATCCGAACTTCTACCACCGCACCGGCAGCAATTACACGTGGAACATGCCCGGCGGAATGGACATCCTCGCGGCAGATCTGAACGGCGATAACCCCCGGCAGCTTACGACCACGGTCGGCTACGATGCCGAAGCGTCGTTTTCCCACGATGGCAAGTACATCGTCTTTACGTCCGATCGTGGCGGGAATCCCGATCTGTACGTGATGAACGCCGACGGCTCGAACGTACGGCAACTGACCAACAAGCCCGGTTACGACGGCGGGCCCTTCTTCTCGCCCGACGGCCAGTGCGTGATCTTCCGCGCCGACCGCTTGCAGGATGACCATCTGCAGCTGTTCGTGATCAACGCCGATGGCAGCAACGAGCGGCAGCTCACGACGCATAGCAGCGTCGTCAACTGGGCGCCGTTCTGGCATCCCAACGGCCGATCGATCGTGTTCACGACGAGCCTGCATGGGCATCGCAACTACGAGGTCTATCTGCTCAATATCGAGACGGGACGGCAGCAGCGCGTGACCTATCGAGCGCGGTTCGATGGATTGCCGGTTTTCAATTCCGATGGCTCGAAGATGATGTGGACCAGCCAGCGCGGCCCAAGCGGGCGCAGCCAGGTGTTTGTGGCGGACTTCGCGCTGCCCGAGGGATTTTGAACCGTCGCCCAGGACCTTGCGAGGTTAGTCCGTGGAGGGTCTAAGCGGCGGCAGATTGGCTGCTTTTCGAAGATCGTTCACCGCAGTTAGAATCTTCGCATGAGAGGTTAGGAACCGCGACAACTGGCTGGTTGAAATTCCCAGAATCTGGGCGGTTTCGCGCATTTGACCGTTTGTGGCGGCGACGAGGTCGAGGACATCGGCGACGAAAAGCGGGAAATGATCGTTTCGCGCGCTGATTTCAATTCTCCCCGCGCTTGTTACAAACTGGCGGATCGTCTCCAGCGCGTTATCGGTCGATGGCTTGCAACGGTGGTTGAGTGCCAGGGCGAGTCGTAACCTTCGCAGGGCACGAGCTTTATTCTCATGTTGTGACCGGCTCTCCTCGGCGATGACGATCTGGCCGGATTCTAGGTGCCGAAGCCTTACGGCGGAGCTGGTCTTATTGCGTTTTTGTCCACCCGGACCGCTGGCGCGATAGGTATCGACCTCGCATTGAGCGAGCAATTGAGCGTCGGTCGCAGTGAGAATCGCGTTTCGGTGCGAACGTGTCATGAATCGGTCGGATTGCGTTATGTTTCATGTGGGACGATTGCATCGATTGTTACACGAAATACAGAATAGGCAATAGTGGGTAATTCTACCCCGGCGGACGCGTGCTGCCCGGCGCGGGGGTGGGTTGTGATTTTACTTAGTTTTACTGAATTGTGACCTGGCACAAAAATTTTTCTCCCACAGCGCTTCCCTTGTCTGGTTTGTTCCCTTATGCTCCCCTGCTCGAAAGAGAAAAACGTGGACTTTCGAGCGACGTGCGTCAAAAAGGCGCGGTCGGGGATCCGGAGAATCCGATCCCAAGTTACCATTCCACACCAACCAGAGAGGGTAGTAAACACATGGCTAGGAAGAAATCATCGAACGCAAAGGGAACGCTGCCGCCGGCCGAACTCGACGTGCTGGCCTGCATCTGGAAGCTGGGCCCGACGACGGCGCGTCAGATTCGCCAGATGATGCTCAAGTATCGCCCGATGGCGCACGGCTCGGTCGTGACGCTCCTGACGCGCCTCGAGCACAAGAACTACGTCACGCGCGAGAAAGGCCCCGTCGGCAAGGCCTTCATCTACAAGACCAAGGACAAGCCCGAGGTCGTCCACAAGAAGCTCGTCAAGGACATGCTGACCCGCGTCTTCAACGGCAACGTCAACGCGATGATCAGCACGGTCCGCAGCGCCGCCCGCTAAGCGGGTTCGGCGATCAGGCAGGGGATCTCGCCTGATGCCTGCGCGCGATCGCTCCAAGCGGGCGTTTTGCGTCGTGCCTTGGCCCCGCTCCCAGCGCACCGAACCAGTCCAGGTAGTGTTGGACCTGATCGACCAGCCGGTAACGCGAGGCAACTTGTTTCACACCATTGACTGCTAACCGGCGGCGAAGCGCGTCGTCGGTTAGCAGTTTTCTTATGCCTCGCGCCAACGCTTCGGCGTCGCCGGGTGGCATCAGCAGTCCCGTTGCGCGCTCCACCGGACTGCCCACGATCCCCGGCAGAACCGTCAGCGACTCGATTTGCTCAATAATGCCCCCGACGGCGGTTGCAACGGCCGGCGTCCCGCAGGCCTGCGCCTCCAGCACCGTGTTGGGGAACGTGTCGGCGTTAGCCGCATGAACGTATAAGTCGGCCGCGCGATACCAGAGTACTACGCGATAGGGATCATGCTCCGGCGGAACACATTGAATCGTCGCGCCGGTGATCGGGTCGAGGGCGTTTCGCTCGCCCAGAACGATGAGACGGATCGGCCGCGGCGACGATGCGGCGGCTCCCCCCGTCCCGGGCGGCGCAAGCAACGCCGGTAGTCTTTCAGCCGCCGCCCGAAGCGTTGCGACATCCTTGAATCGGTTAGTCGTCGCGCCCAGCCCGGCAAAAAGAAGGATGTGCGCATCGTGCGGCAGACCCAGCGCCGCGCGCGCGGCGGCGCGGTCACCGGGTGCAAACACCTCGGTATCGATGCCGTTGGGGATGACCCGCGCTTCGGCGATCGCCGGCCACAACATCGACTGCTCGACCTGCCGCATCAGCCACTGCGAAGGCGTCGAAACGTGGAGCTTGCACTGCGAGTAGATGTCGCGCTTTCGTCGCCAGTTTTCGGCCGAGCCGTCGCGGCGAATCGCGGGGTAGATCGTCAGATCGGGGCACGCCCCGCAGCCGGTACGCCATCGCTCGCAACCGAGCGAATGCGCGCAGTGCCCGGTGAGCAGCCACGCGTCGTGAAGCGTCAGCACGAGCGGCGCGCGCGACGAAAGCATTGGCAGCGCGCGAAGATCGAAATAACCCCCGTGCAGGTTGTGCAGTTGAATGACATCCGGCAGCACGGGCAGGCGATTCAGGAGATTCCAGATTCCCGGGTAGTCGAAGTTCTCCAGCCCTGCGGCCTCGTCGCGCTTTCCCTGCGGCGCGGCCAGTTGGTGCGACGCGCGCGCCAGTCGCCGCGCGATGGAGGATCGCCCATAGTACGGTTGCATCGCGTGATGGACCCGCCACATCGAGCGGCGCCACATCGAACCGGCAACATCGTGTCGCATCTCCACGACGCCGGGTTCATGCGTGTAACGTCGCCCCACGGCCAGCGTGGCGCCGGCTCCCGCCGCGCGATAGCCGCGATGCAGATTGAGCGCGACGCGCTCCGCCCCGCCGAGTCGGTCGGCCGTGCTGATCTGAAGGATGTCGAGCGACGATTGATTCATGTGTGCGGGGTCCGTGCTGGCTGCGGACGGCTCATGACGCAGCGCAGGACGGTTCAGTTCGCGCGGGCTTCGCACCGTGCAGGGCACCCGGTCGCGCCTCGGAACGAGCGTTGCTGCGCGCCGGGTCGGCTGGAAACTGTTCCCAAACATGGGTCAACTGCCGCGCGAGTTCATCACCGCTGACGTTTCTCACGACCGCACGCGGCAGGCGATACAGATCGCTTGACGCCGTAACGATCGCGCTGGAGGAGGGTTCGCGCCCGGTGTTCGCGCACGCGCTCGCGAACCCGGCCTCGCGGGCCATTTCAATTGTTACGTCGTTGAAATCCGCCCGGCAGCCGAATGGGTACGCGAACGATCGCACGGGCCTGTTGAGAACATCCTCCAGCCGCCGGCGGCTCTCTGCCAGTTCAAATCGCTGCTCGTCGCGCGACCGGTCCGCGAGTACCGGATGCGTCACGGTGTGCGCGCCGATTTCAACGAGGCCGTCGGCCGACAGTTGATTGAGCTGTGCATCGGTCATCGTAGCATGAGTCGGCCGCCCCCCGACGGGGAGTCCTGCCCACGCCGCCAGCGAATCCAGCACCGCACGGCGACGAACTTCGCAAAGGGGGCGAAGCAATTTCGATAAGAAGAGATAGAGCGCCTCGCGCGGTCGTGGCGAGCGGTCGGAGAGTACATTCCATTTCGGTTCGAACCGCGGCGACTGGTTGATGTCAGGCAGCGACCAGTCATGATCGTGTCCGTCAACGTGAAGCGACAGCTCGGTGGGCAGCGGCGCATCGTGAAGTAACAGGCGCTCGAGATCGTCCCACCAGAACTCGTGACGCACGCGCTCGCCGCGCGCGGTCACAAAGACGGTCGCGGGGGCGCCGTGCCTTCGCAACAGCGGCGCGGCGTGTGTCAGGTTGTCGGTATACCCGTCGTCAAACGTGATGGCCACGGCCCGATCGGGAACGATTCCCTCTCGAACGCCGCGAACCAGTTGGCCCAGCGGAACGATTCGCGCGATGCGTCGCAGAGCATGCAGATGCTCGTCAAATCGCTGCGGCGTAACGGCGAGCAGTTGCGGATCGGTCGCGAGCTCCGCCACGCGGTGATAAAGCAGTACGATGGCCATCAGGCGCCCTTCTCCGCGCGAACGGTGATAAGCAGTTCGTAGTCGGGATCGACGTGATCGAGTTCAAACGGGTCGAGTTCTTCGGTGCAAAGCCCGTGGAGGAAGGCCGTCGCGGCGAGGGCGTTGCCGTGCGCGGCGACCTGCATGCGTGCCGCGCCGAAGACATCCCCGAAGAGCCGTCGGGCCGAGGCGGTCGTGAGCCGCCAGAAGTCGCCCCAGCGGTCCATGTCGTACCGGCTGATCTGGCTGATGCCGGGCAGCGTGGCAAGCAGGACACCACCGGGCCGCATGGCACGGAAACAGTTCTTGACGGCGGTCTGAATATCGTAGATGCAGTGCAGCGTCTGCGTCAGGATCATGCAGTCGAACGCATCGGCCGGCAATGCCCGCGGCGCGCCGAGATCGGCGATGTACGTCGCGCGGCGATGGCCGGGCGGGGCGAACAGGATTTCGCGCTGCGTGACGCGCTCGCCGCCGAAGCGCCGCGTGTACGCATCGTCGGCGACTTCCAGCACGGTGCCTCGGATGTCCCCCGAATGGGTCGCGAGGAATCGCTCAATGTAGTAGCGATCGACCGGCGCGCCGCGATCCAGCCCGAAGACGCGGCTGACCGGCGTCACCCGGCGCAGGTCGCCGAACTGTACGGCCCCGCGTCGAGACGGCTCGCCCTTCCGCTCGGCATACACGAGACAGAACCACGGCGCAGCGCGAAGACGAAACGGCGGCTTCGTTGCGGGATTGGTCGCCCGGTCAAAGTCGTGAAGGAGATAGCGAAAGCCGTGCCGCGCCAGCACGTCGAGAATCTGCCCCAGCCCCTGCGGCGCGTCCGGCCAGCCGTGGTACTCAAGAATGACGCGCTCGACGTGCTGCAATTTCGACGCGGCCTCCAGCTCGCGCAGCACGGGCAGCTCCTGGCCCTCGATGTTCAGCTTGATCAGAGCGACCGGCCCGTCAATGAAGCGGCTCAATCGGGTCGTCGGGACCGCATGGCGACTCGCCGCACTGTTCGACGGCGCATGTGCCGTCATACGTCCGCCATCCGCCCCGTCGGATCGAAACGCGGCCGCGCCGTCGCGGTCGGACAGCCCGGCTTCCACGATGGTGATATCGGTGTGGCCGTTCGCCGCGAGGTTGCGTCGCAGCAACCGCAGCGCCGTGTGATCCGGCTCGAAGCAGAGAATGCGCGCCGCCGGAATCTCGCGTTTCCATGCGAGGGCCGCCACGCCGATTGACGCACCACCGTCGATGATGAGCGGGTCGGGCCGGCGCGGCGTGAAGTCGTAGATCCGTTGCCCCAGGATGTCCTTCAACTGCGTGTCGAGCGAGGGGCGGTCGGCGTAGTGGATCGTCAATCCGTCGTATTTGAGTACGTGCGCCGCGTCGTTGCGGCTGCTCGATTCGGAATCCGGCGTCGCGGGGATGAGCGGCGTGTCAAACCGCGCCGTGCGATCGCACACGCGCTCGGGCGGCGGGGCGCTCGCCCGGCGAATCCGATTCAGCTCCGCGGCCACGTTCGAAAACGACATGAGTCAATCCTGATGCGGCGTCACCGCGTCGCGTTCGTAACCCAGTTTGATCAGCGTCTCGCGGAGTGCATCCGTCAGCCGGCCCTGCTGCGCGAGCGTGAATTGATGGCGAAAGTCGCCGATCGCGCCGCGGCGTGCCGATTCGCCGGGGCGACAATCGCTCACAGCCGGCATCAGGCCCGGCAGGACGTGCCGTGCGGCGACGCGGCGAATCTCGCTCAACGAAACATCCAGGTTCAGGAACCCCGCGACCCGCCTAAGCTCGCGCTGCACGTCGTCCAAGAGGTCCTCATAGCGAACGGTCAGCAGCATCGGGTGGGCGGCGCCGGCCCAGCGCGGCAGCAGGCGATGATACACATCGCCGTGATTCGACAATTCCCAGTCCAGGATCGCGTCAAGCGACATGTCGGGAAAGGGTGGCAGCCCCGGCCGATAGCCCTCGCGGTGCTTTCGCATGTTGACCTGCGACGCAATCACGTCACGAGGATCGCGAAAGAGCAGAATGACCGGGATGTTCAGCGCTTCGGTGTGCCGCAGCAGCCGATCCGGCGAGGCGCACAGATGGCGAATCAGCACCGTGTTCTCGCGATGCTGGTTGATCTGCGCGAGCGTCTCATCCGCGTACGGAGCGCTTTCTTCCGTGTGATAATAGCTCGGCAGCCCGGTCAGATCGGACACCATCTCGCTCAACCAGTGCGTGCCCGAGCGCCACAGCGCGTAGATCAGGATCGTGGGCTGCACGGCCAGGCCCAGTCCGCCATCGCGAATCATCGTCTGGTAGGTCGTCACTTCGTCAACACGCTTCCTTCGGCGATCGAGTGAGCTGCGCGATTCGGCGCGGGGGCCCGATGCTTCTTCGGGCGATGCGGCACTGCATGGGCGGCTGCGGTTGCGGCCTCGTCCAGATGAATGAAGCTGCCGCCCGCGAGGATGTCGTCCACGATGCGGTTAAAGACCGGCATGGACTCCGGCCACCCTTCGAACGAATCAATACGAATGCGCGGCTGCTGCGGCGAACGGTGAATGCCGTCGAAGAACTCCGGCCGCTTTACAAGTCTGAACAGCACCAGGTGCATGAAGCGGCGCAGCAGGACCGGGTCGCTGCCCTGCGGCGCAGAGTCGGTCAACAGCCAGTGGGCGTATTGCTCGCGGCTGGTTACGTCGTTGGTGAAGCCCTTGCGCGAGTAATACGGCAGGCCGCAAACGAGCGGCTGCAGCCCCATCAGGGCGAATTCGATGCCGAGGGTGGACGTGTAGACGGCACACCGGCGGCTGTGCCGCGCGATCTCGTAGGAACTCAACTGCGACGCGCCGTCAATGACGCGCACGTGCGAGGGAATGCCGCCGTATCGCTGTTCAATCAGCGCGCGGACCGTCGTGCGCGTCTGAAACGGCAGCCGTGTCTCGCCGGGGTGCGCCCGGACGAGGAGCACGCCGTTGGGCTGTTGTGCGATGAGATCGATCGTCGCGAAAACCCAATCCATCATGTTCTCGAAGGCGTCGTCCTTGTCGAGGGCGTTGGTGTCCCAGACGATGTTCGTGAAGATGGACGTGACGACGGCGGACGGCGAGAGATCCAGCGCGGCGCGAATGCGGGCGATGTCGCGCTCCTCGGCGTCGTAGTAGGTGTAGGTCGTGGCTGCCTGCCCGCGCCACCGCGCGAAGTAATCATCCACCGCAGCCGATTCGGCTGACGAAAGCGGCCTCTGCCGCGCCGCCTGCCAGACGGCGTCGTCCACGGGGAAATCAATCGCCCGCGCGTTGTTCGCAAGAATGATGCCTGTGTTGAAATAGACGCCTTCCTCCCACGTCGTCACCTGCACGCCGGCTGCGCGACCCACCTCGAACATGTACGAATACATCACGCTCTTGCCGTTCACCAGCACGACGAGGTCGGGCCTCTCGGCGGCCAGCACGGCCCGCGCGAGGTCCACGCTCATGATGGCGTGAACCAGGTGGCGGCGCAGCAGAGACCAGTCGTCCCAGGTCTGCGGATCGAACAGGCCGAGCGTGTATTGCGTCAGATCGCGCCGGGCGATCCGTCCCACCGCAATGCCCTCGTGCACCAGGCTCGTGAGATCGCAGTCCGGGGTCGCGGCGACGATCGACTCGGCGCGGCGCCGGGCCGCGGCGCCGTCGAGATAACCGCTGATGCCGCGCGCGGCGATGCCGAAGCAGTCAAACATGAATTCGAATCGGCGGGCGATGACCTCGGAGGAGGGGGCCGCGACCTGTGCGTTCTCCCAGGCGCAAAGCGGCAGAAGCCCGTCGTAGTAGACGCTGACGGGCTGGTGGCCGCGGCGTTGCAGCGCGAGGTGCAGGAATTGCTCAAAGACGCCGATCTGCCACGGGTCCATCGAGTAGAGCAGCACGCGGCGCGCGTTCGGAATCGCGGGCGGCGTTGCGTCGAACAAATGCGACTGCTTGCGTCGCAACTCGCGCACAGCGTGAAGATCGTTCAAGGACATTCCGTGTTCCCCGTCTCGACGTTGCTCGGACCGCGCGCCGCGCGACGACAGGCCGTTACTTCTCGGAGATTCTCCGCGGCGGCTCGACCACGCCGCTCGCCGCACCAACGTATGCCTCTTCGTCGTCACCGATCTGGTCGCGCGCGATGAACTCCGCCAGGCGCAGATCCCACGGCGTGTCGATCTGATGCGACCGTTCCGGCGGCATCACGTAGCCGATCGCGCCCTGCGGCTCAAACGTCTTCTTGCTGCAAAGAATCTCGCGGCGCACCAAGTAAATCGCGCCGTTGAGCGAATAAGCCGCCGGCAGGTCCTGCCTCCGCGCGTAGCCGATCGGGCATTGCATGAACGCCGCCAGGGTTCCATCGGCGCCGAGGGACCGCGCGAGGTACGGATGCGCGTGCGTCTCGCACACGCTGACGACGGCCGGCGCGCCGCTCGAGTTCGCCAGTTCAATCGCCTCGCGAATGTCCGCAACCGTTCGAAACGGCGAGGTCGGCTGGAGCAGCATGACCCATTCCGGAACGTAACTCTCGTGCCGGCGCAGCCACTCGAGCGCATGCAGCACGACATCGATGTGCGGGGATTCGTCGCGCGACAGGTCCGCCGGACGGCAGAAGGGCGTCTCCGCCCCGTAATGACGACAAATATCTGCGATCCGCTCGCTGTCGGTCGAGACGACGACGCGATCCAGGCAGCCCGAGCCGCTCCCCGTCGTCTCCTGTGCCGCCTCAAGCGTCCACGCAATCAGCGGCTTGCCCGCCAGCGGCCGAATGTTCTTGTCGGGAATGCCCTTCGATCCGCCCCGCGCCGTGATCAACCCCAGTACTTTTCCCATCATCATCTCGACCTCACGCCGGGGCATGGCGCCCCGGCCCCTGTAACTTGTTTAATTCACTGTAGTTATCGGGAGAAAGAATGGGTGACTTGATGTGCCGTCCACTGCGTTTCGGGAGGATCAGATCGCACCAAAGTGCCGCGCGAGTTTGCCCAACAGCGCCTCAACCAGACTGTCGTAGGTGAAGCGCTGCAACACCGCCTCGCGCATGCGCGCCGTGACCGGTGCGCGGGCTTGAGCGTCTTCCAGATAGCAATCGAGCCGCGCGAATAGCTCCTCTCGACTCGTGAAACACACCGCTGCGTAATCCGCAAAAACTGCGCCCGCCACCCGGCGGAAGCCTGACGACGCCAAGTCGCGATAGTGGGCCAACTCTTCCGACGTGATTCGCATCGCGCCGGCTGATGTCGAGTCGCCAGCCGAAGGAACGCGGGCCAGGCCGCGCAAATACCGCGCCTCCGTCAGAGCTGCTGCCAATCGGGAGAAGTTCGAACGTTCAAACTCGATATCAGATGTGAGGCGCAGGCGATCCACTTCGTGCAGTACGGTCGTCACCGGTTCGTGCAGGCGGTCCAGCGGGCACGCGCGAATCAGAAAGAACCCGCCGGCGGCCAGGCCGTCGAGCAGCCGCTGGTGAACCGCGCCGGAGCCGATCACTTGCAGGTTCACGCGCGATGCCTGGTAGACGGCCCGCAACATGGCGCCGTTCTTCGCGATGCCGCAGGCGAATCGACCCAGACGCGGGTGTGACTCCCAACCTAGCCCGTAAAGGCGAAGCGTACGCCCCGTGCGCTCGCAATACTCGGCGACCCATTCAAGCGTCGACTGCCGGAAGATGAGTTCACTCAACGGATGAATGAATGTTCGCGCCAGCAGGTCCGCCGCGGCCGGATCGCTTGGCGCGATGCCCGTCGCCTCGCGCGCCTCGGGCAGCAGGAGCGTTGCCGACGGCGGAGACGCGCCGCCTCGCACCAGCGACTCGATGCGCCGCCACAACCATTCGCACAATACGCGCCCCTTTTCATGATTCATGGAGCGCGCGAGGTACTCGGCCACGAAGGCCTCCGGCGTCTGCGATTGATTCGATACATACGACACGTCGCAGCGGTGCGGGGCGAGCTCGGCTTCAGGCATCGGATCGGCCGAATAAAGGGTCGATTCGGTCGCCAGCGTCCACGCCAGCCCGCGATCCGCCGGATAGTGATACGTTTGTACAAACTGATGCAGCTCGGGTGCGATGAAGAACTCCAGATCATTCATCGACTCGCCGGCCCGCGGCGTCATCAGGTGCGGCAGCGCGTCCTGCGCCCAGCAGACGAAGGGCACGCGGTCAGGGATCAGGCCGTTCTGCCCCGCGCGGGTGTGATCGATGGCAATGACGAGATCAGGCCTGAATTCATTGACCGTTCGAGTGATCTCGAGCGGGGTCAGCAGGTCGTGATCGGTCGGCTCGATGAGCGTATGAAACCGATGGCCCCGGCGCTCGAAGGCCGTGCGGAGGTCGCGCATGACGTATTGCAGGACGGTCGTGAACCGGCTGGTCAGGCCCAGTACGCGAAGCGGCTCGCGGCGGGCCGGAGCGAAGCGCTCGGCCCAGTCGGATTTCGTTCGCTTGTCATACCATTGTCGCGCGCCTGCTACGTATGACATGGCGGCCGTGGCGCGATGCGAGGCGGTATCGCCCAGCGCGGCGAGGGCGCGTGCCTGCAAGTCGCCCGCCGCGGGGAACCCCAGGACATGCCTGGGCAGATCGCGCTGCGGGGCGCGGTCGAGCAGGGCCTTGAAGCGTTCGACACAGTCCGGCCCCATCAGCAACTCGACGCGCTCGTGACAGAGCGGCTCGATCTCATCGAGGAGATACAGCGCGGCGCCCACCGCGTCCGCATCGCGCTCGAGGACATACAGGCGCGGCGCGAAGCCGTGCAGCATCCGGCGCGTCAGGTCAAAGACACGCGAGAGCAGCAGACCGAAACGATCATCGCACAACGCGTACGGCGGGCAGGTGTGCGCGTGCGGCCCGTGCGGCAGCGTCAGGCCGAGAAGGATGCCGCGCGCATCAACAAGCAGTGAGAGGCCGCGCGGGACGCCGTCTTCTCCACGCACCAGCAGATGGTGATTGCCATCGAGCGAGCGATACAACGCTGCGCGATCCGGCAGCGCGCGCCACGCCGGCTCGAATTCCCCAAGCTGCGGCCGCGCCGCGAGAAGCTGTCGGCAGTTCCGTTCGAAGCGGTGGGCGAGCGCGCTCCACTCGACCCGCCCGGACGGTGCATGCTCGGTTTGCTTCAAAAGAGCGCGGTACTCTTCACGCTGCAACAGACCCCATCGCGCATCGGTCACGAGGTCGCGGGCCGGGCCATAAAGTCCGAGCCGAGCGAACGATAGCACTGCCTGATTCACCGCATCCGGTTGCGCCGGCAGCGCCGCCAGTGATTCGTTCAGCAGAACGTACTCCTGGCTTCGAACGGTGGATGCAGTGTGAGCAGAAGAGGTCACCTGTGCGGCTCCAGGGATCCATTCGCGCAAATTCTGCGCTCGTACGCGGGTCGCCCGATTGTTTATCGACCGACCTGGCCGCCGATCGCCGCCGGAACCTGATGATTGCGTCGATAAATCTCACATATGAACACGCACGCTCCGCTTCTCGACATCGTGATCGCCTCCTACAACCGACTCTCGCACCTTCAGCGCGCGATCGAGGCCGTCCGCGCGACGGTCGCCGCGCCGTATCGACTCCTCGTCGTCGATGGCGACTCGCCCGACGGCACGTCGAACTGGTGCCTCGCCCAACGCGACATTCATCTTATTCGTGAGGAGCGCCGCGAAGGCGCCACGCGCGCGTACAACAAGGGCTTCCGCGCCGCGACGGCCCCGTTCGTGATGTGGCTCAACGACGACGCGCGGCCGCTGCCCGGCGCGATCGATGCGGCGCTGGCGATGTTCGGTCGCGCTGATCTGTTCGACCTGGGAATGGTCGCGTTCTATCACAACGAGCGCCGCCCCTGGAATAAACTCGACACGATCGTGCACGATGGGGCCGCGTACAGCATCTACAACGTGCGCGGCTGGCCGTACGCGAACTTCGGGATGCTCTCGACGGGGTTGATGGGGCGGCTCGGGTTCCTCGATGAGCGGTATCGCTTCTGCGCGTGGGACCCCGATTTGTCACTCAAGGTGCAGCGCGAGGCGGGCCTGCGCGTGCTGGGCTGCCGCGCGGCGCTGATCCATCACGACGAGCTGCACGACGACCGCAAGCTGGCCGATCTGGCAGTCATCGACGCCGACAACGCCAAGCTGTTCGAAAAGTGGAAGCTGCCGCCGAAGAACAAATATGCCGATCCCGCGCCGGCCTATCAGGCGCTGGCCCGGGCGCTCGCGCTGTAGGCGAGAATTACTTTCGCCCGACGGCCTCGTTCAGGATCAGCTCCAGCGCGAGCTTCTCGCCGATGGCCCATCGCTGAACGTGCCGATCGTTCACAAAGATGAACGGAATGCTTTGCAGCCCCAGCGCACGGGCCGTCTTCGCGTCGTCGGCGATGGCGTTCTTCACCTCCTGCGATTCCATTTGGGTAAAGAGCGCGTCGGGGTCCAGCCCCATGCCCATCGCCGCGTCGCGCAGCGCCGCGTCGTTGAACGTCTGCTGACTCGTCATCAGCCAGTCGTGCATGTGCCAGTACGCCTCGGCGCCGCCGAGCATACCCGCGGCTTCCGCCGCCGCCGCCGCGCGACACGCCAGCGGGTGCTTGGTCGTGCTCCCGGCCGGGTTGCACAACTGGTTCACCGGGTAATGTCGAAATTCGTAGTAAGTCTTCGGCTGCGTCGCGAGGAACTTGCGGATCATCGCGTCGGCCTTCGCCGTGTACGGCTCCTGATAATCACCCCAGAGGACCACGCGCAGCGGCGCCGACGGATCGCCCTGCGGCCAACTTTGCGGATCGGGAGGCAGCATGCGCGGCGGTCCCTCGCGCCAATCCGAGACGACCTTCACCATGGCCGGCGGCGGCTGATCCTGATCGCACGTCATCGGCGGCAGGTTCTGCATCGCGAGGCTCTCCACCGCGCGCGTCACCGCGTTGTGCGCGAAGACGCCGTTCAGCTCCACGCCGTTGATGAAAATCATCGGCGTGTAGAACAGGCCCAGCCACATGCCCTCGTTGATGTCCGACGTGACGCGCTGCAGCGTTTCATCACTCTTCATCACCTCGATGAACTTCGGGCGCTCAAAGCCCAGCGCCGCCAGCCCCTCGCTCAAGTCGTGATCGGTAAAGGCCCCCTTGCGCTCGAAGAGCCAGTCGTGCATCTTCCAGAAGCCTTCCTCGCCGTAGAGGATGCCCGCCGCCTCCGCCGCCCGCGCCGCCCAGCAGGCGTTCGGGTGCAGATTGCGCGTCGCGAAGCCGGGGTTGCAGTCGGCGCACATCGGGAAGTGTTTCACCGAGAGCGACACGTCGCTGCGCTGCTGCATGAGCTGCTTCACCTGCGTCGTCTCGATTCGCTGGCAGTCGATGCACTGGTAGTCAAACAGCATCACGATGCGGATCGCCGCCTTCTCCGGGCCGCGCCGCCAGCGCCCGGTGAACCCGCCGGTCCACGGGCGGTCGGCGCCGGTTTCGCCCGGCTCGAAAGTCGCGGTCTGTATATTTCCGGCTGCCTTCGGTTGCGCCGTGGCTGGGTCGGCAGGCGGCGCGCTGGACGATTGGGCGTTCGTCGAGGGCGTTGCGGACGGCTGCTTCGGCGGTGTGGTCGTCGCGCCGTTCGGGGAGTTCATCGCCGCATTGCCGTTCGTCGATGCCGGCGGCTGGGTCGGCGCAGGCGCGATCTGCGCGGCCTTCTCCTTGCTGGCCGCGGCGATGGCGGCGGTGGACTCGGCGAGCTTGTCTTCCTGCTTCTGGTCTTCCTGTTTCTTGACGGTGAGGTGCGCGCCTTGCAGACCGGCGGCCAGAACGATGAACGCGACCGCGACCTTGCTCATGACCCCGCGCGCGGAAACCTTCGACGCCGATGCGATCTCCACCATCAGCCAGAAGACAAAGTTCGCCGCATGGGACAGCACGCAATACCAGCACAAATGCCCCTCGCGGATGAGCATCGCCACGAAAAAGATCGACGCCGCGACGCCCAGCCGCGCCGCGTTGCGATAGCCCTTCGTCACGCCGTGCTGCGCCGCCAGCAACCAGCCCAGCAGCATCGAGAGAAAGTACGCCAGCCCGACATACGATACCGGCATCTGAAGGCCCGGCACTTTTCCATACACGCTCGCCGCCGCGGCCGCGCACGCGCTGTTGATCCCGCAGCCCGGCAGACCCAGGCCGATCAGGCTTTCGGCCGTGAGCAGGGCGGTCAGCACGATCGCCAGGTCCAGCGCGACAAACCCGGCCAGCCACAGGGGCATGGCGACCGCGAATCGAGCAGCGGGTGCGTATTCCGCAGGATGGGGCTTTTTCTTGGATGACATGCGGTCTCTACCTCACGAATAGGCGACGCAGCTCGCACCGCCGAAACCACCCAAGATACGCCAGATTCGCAGTGCAGGCCAGCGCGCGGGCATGAACTGATGGGCCTTCGCGGATGATTTGGCGAACCAAGTAGAACCGCAGGAAGTTTCGTAGGATGCAAGAGGATCAACAAGTGTGGGACCGGCTAATAGCCGGTCCGACACAGGCTATTAGCCTGTGCCACACAAATGAAGGTTTGTTCGGGTCCACTTAGTAGCTCTATAATGACGGTCCGTCGAGACGGCGGCCGATAACGGAATGGAAGGCGTTACATGAATCCCCTCACGCTCGTGTCCGAGGCGGTGTTGAGCCTCGGCAAGAACAAAGTGCGAACGGCCCTGTCGATGCTGGGGATCATCATCGGCGTGGGGGCGGTGATCACGCTGGTGGCGATGGCCCAGGCGACGAAGATGCGCGTGGAGGAGGAGATCGCGCGCATGGGCGACGACTGGATGTTCATCGGCAACTGGGGCATGCCGCGCAGCGGCGTCCGCAAGGGCGACGTCGAGAAGAAGAAGTTCCAGACGAAGGACGACGCCGATGCGATCTTGCGCGAATGCCCGGCTGTGCGCGCGGCGACGCCGTCGAACCGCATCACGCTCCAGGTCCGCAGCAGCTACAGCAACTATCAGACCAACGTCATCGGCGTCTATCCGAATTATCACGACATCCGTCGATGGGGTGTCATCGCCGGCCGCTCGATGGAAGACGCCGACGAGCTGATGAAGCGCCCGATCTGCTTGATCGGTCAGACGGCGTGGCGCGAGCTATTCGGCTCGATCAATCCGGTCGGCGAGGAGATCACCGTCAAGAACGGGCGCTTCCGCGTGGTGGGCGTGCTGGACTTCAAGGGCAAGAGCGACCAGCGCGACAACGACGACATCATCATCTTTCCGTTCTCGACGTTCACGAGCAAAATCGCCGGCGAGGAGATCTCGGGCACGATCCTCGCGGCGGCGGCGCGCGACGCCAATCCGGCCGTGGCGGAGGATCAGATTCGCAGGCTGCTTCGCCAGCGGCACAACATTCGCGACAGCGAGCCGGATGATTTTCGCATTTTTGCTACAAGCGAATCGGCCGCGGTGAAGGAAGAATCGAGCGAGTCGTTCGGGTGGCTGCTGGGCATGATCGCGTCGGTGTCGCTGGTGGTCGGCGGCATCGGCATCATGAACATCATGCTGGTGAGCGTGACCGAGCGGACGCGCGAGATCGGCCTGCGCATGGCCATCGGCGCGTCCAACGGCGAGATCATGTCGCAGTTTCTCATCGAGGCGATCGTGCTTTGCGCGATGGGCGGGGTGATCGGCATGTTCGCCGGCTGGGGCTTTTCGCTCTTGCTCACGTCATGGAAGGGCTACGAGACGTACGTGTCGTACTGGATCGCGGGGATCGCCCTGGGGTTCGCGTTTGCTACGGGCGTCTTTTTCGGGTTTTACCCCGCCTGGCGCGCCAGCCGGCTCGACCCGATCGAGGCCCTGCGATACGAGTGATGCCCCATCGGGCCGGACCATGATCGCGACTCCATCCTACGGTTACCGATTTGTCCGCGCAGCGACGCTGATCGCCGTCGCCCTCGCCGGCGCGTGCAATGCACGGCAGGCCCATCCGGAAATCGCCGTCGTGCTCGACGACCAGGTCGCGGCCTGGAACCGCGGCGACCTCGACGGATTCATGGCGGGTTACTGGAAGAGCGACGATCTGACGTTTGAGACGATCAACGGCGTGACAAAGGGCTGGCAGGCCGTGCTCGAGCGCTATCGCAAGCGCTACGCTACGCGCGAGCAGATGGGCACGCTGCGATTCCGCGATCTGGTCATCTCCCGCACCGGGCCGGATGCCGCCGAAGCGTCGGGCCGGTGGGAGGTTCGCGCGGCCGACGGCCGATCCTCCGGGCATTTCTATCTCACGCTGCGGCAGGTTGATGGAGCGTGGGTGATCGTTCGCGATCGGACGACAAGCGATTAGCCCGTGACGATTCGCGCGTTCTCGCGCTAGCCCATCGGCAGAATTCCACAACGTCCGCCGATCGTTTCGGCAGTCTGTTCCGTTCCTGGCGGGGCGAACCCGCTGGATGCGTCGGGCGCGGATCGGGCGCGCCGATTGCTGGACGAGGAGTGGGGCCTGCACCGGTCGGGGCGGGTACGGGTTTGCCACTCCTTCGTGTCAGGTTTCCCGGCGGGAGGCTGACCATGGCCATCAAACTATCCACATCACAGTCGGCCGCCTGGAAGCTGGCCGAACGGCAAATGCGGAATTGGGAGCTGACCCGGCTGCAGAAGCCGCCGCCGGCAGCGGACGAACGGGCATCCGAAGTCGAGACTTTTGTAGCGATATCGCGACAGTTCGGCGCGGGCGGGCACGAAGTCGCGCAGCGCGTCGGCGAGCTGATGGGCTGGCCGGTGTTCGACCGTCAGATTCTGGAACTGATGGCAGGCGAGGACGATCTGCGCCACCGGCTTTACGAAGCGCTGGACGAGCGCGATGTGAACTGGCTGGAGGAGATGGTGCGCATGATGGGCCCGGAAGGCCCGGCGCGAATGGATTATTTCCACCGGCTGATCGAAGTGGTGCTGGCGCTGGCGCGTAAGAGTCACGGCATCTTCCTGGGCCGCGCGGCCGATCTGATCCTGCCGGGAGCGCTGGGTCTGCGGGTGCGGGTCATCGCGCCGCTGAAATGGCGTATCGAGCGTTTCGCGAAAGCGAATCAGGTCACCGAGAACGAGGCCAAGTCACGGATTACGCAAATGGAGGCCGAGCGGGCCGCACTGATCCGGCGGCACTTTCATGTCTCGCCCGATGATCCCGATCGATACGATCTCGTGCTCAACCGGGAGCGCTGGACGGCCGACGGCCTGGCGCAGGTGATTGTTGACGCCGCGCGCGTCAAGGGCGTGATTCCGTCTCGCTGAAGATTTCCTGCTCGATGAGGTCGACGAAGTGCCGGGCGAGTTCGTCGCTGATGGCAGGGCGATTGAACGCCAGTCCGAGGTTCAGCTTGCCCTGATACTTGTTAAAAATCGGGTTCAATCCCGGCGGAGTGCCGAGCGGGGCCGTGCCCCAGAGATTAATCACTTTTGCCCCGCCGATGCGCCGAACCGGCCGAGGAATCTGCCCATAGTAAGAAAAACCCGACGCCAGCGCGCCCTGCCCGATGCCCTTCTTGAAGACATAGTCATACATTCCGACGCGCAGCCACGATGCGAAGTAGATCATCGTCCATTGGGCGAGGTCTCCCCGCTGCGCCAGATAGTGCTGGAGCTGCGCCAGCAGGTCCTGCCCCAGCGCGGCGCGATCGCCGACGATTTCCCGTCGACCGTAAAGCGTCGGCGCGACGAGGTAATTGCCCGGTATCGGGCGATGGCGCGGCCCGGCGCGCTCCGGCGGGTCGGAAGACTCACCAGCCGATTCGCCCGCCGCCACCGCCGATGATTTCGCCTCGTCATCGTCCAGAAGGCTTAACGGCAGCGAGACGGGATAGGCGTCGGCGCTCAATCCGCGCTCGGTGTACAGCACATGCAACGCGCGAATGACACAAGCCGCGAGGTAGCGTGCGTGGCTGGCCGGCCCCGGCGGAGCGAAGCGATCCGCATTGGCACGCATCTGGCGCACCATCGTCGCAGGCCATGTTCGACGGATGATTCCCTGCGACTGCACCGGCGGCGCGGGCCGCTGCGCCAGCGGCGTAAAGCGAAGATGGCGAAACTCGGCGCCAAGTTTGAATCCGCGGAGGAACAGCCGAACGCGCTCGAGCATCGAAACGCCGCGCAAGGGCTGGAGCGTCTCGCCGTCAGGTGCAAGGCCGTCTGGCAGTGGACGGGGAGCCGGCTCGCGTGAATCGTCTCGATTGACGTGTTCCCCGGTTTCGGCGGCCGACGGTGGCGAATATCGCCCAAGTTCTGCGAGAAACCACTGCCCGCCGCCTGCGTCCATGAGCGCATGCGGAAACCGGAGACAGAAACAGGTGCGATCCTCCGGCAGCGTGTACTGTTCGAGTCGAACAAGTTGCCCCGATGAGAGGTCCCAATCCGGTTGGAATCGCAGTTCCAGCAAGTCGTGAAGCGCCCGGTCTGCATCGGGAGCATCGCGCAGATCGTCATGGACGTAGCAATCCTGTGCCGCGCGGCACGCAAGTTGCGTGAGCCTGGAGGGATCCGGCAGTTGCCAGAAGGGCCTGCCCAGGACCATGCCGACACGAGCCTGGGCAAGGGCTGACGGATGTGCTGCCAGCGCCTCGGCCAAGGCGGCCTGAACCTGCCCGGGCGGTGCATGGCCGGTGCATTCGAGGACGAGGAACCCGACGGCGCCGCCGGTTCGCGTGCGGCGAATATGCCGGTGGTGGACAAAATAGAGATAGTCACACGGATTGAGCCGAATTTGTCGCGTTGTCATAGGGTGGCCAGAAGGTAACGCGGCAAATCAAGTCCCAACCCGGGTTGATTTGCTCTCGAATGCCGCCATGTCACGACCGGTGCCTCGCGGCAGTATTCGGGAGGTGTCGGCGTTCGGCAAGGGTTGAGCGGTTACGGCGAGAATCGGGGCCATTTGCGACATTGCGGTCGAATGGCCGATAATCAGGAAACAGGGGGTCGCGAATGGGGTCTTCGCGGCGCTTCGCAAAGGAGACGTAGCTTGGAATTCACACTCTGGACGTTGTTAGCCATCCAGATCGTGATTGTCTTCATGTGGGGATGGGGGCTTGGATGGGTCCGCCGTCTGCGCGACGACTCGGAGATGACGCTCGCGCCACTTCCGGGCGAGACCGATGAAGCGGTTCCGCGGCTGACGGTTGTCATTGCGGCGCACAACGAGCAGGAGCGGATCGAGCCGTGCTTGCGCCGGCTGCTCGCCCAGAATTATAGCAATCTGCGCATTACGGTAGTCAACGATCGCAGCGATGATCGAACGCGTGAGCGCGTGCTGGGCGTCATGGCCCAGGACCCGCGCGTCAGCCTGGTTGATATCACCGAATTGCCTGCGGGTTGGACGGGCAAGACGCACGCCCTTGCGCGCGGTGTCCGGGAGACCGACGGCGAGTTTCTGCTCTTCACCGATTGCGATTGTCGATTTGTGCCCGGGGCGCTGGTGGCGGTGATGCAGAAAGTCACGCGCGAGCGGCTGGAATTCGTGTCATTGTGGCCGCGATTGGACCTGGTAAGCCCATGGGAGCAATCGGTCTCCCCTTCCGCAAGCTGGCTGCTGGGGTTGTGGGGACTCTGGCTCTCGGCGCGCGGGTCGAGCAATTCGCAGGTCGAGCTGGGCAACGGCCAGTTCATGCTGTTTTCGCGCGCCGCCTACGAGCGCGTCGGCGGCCACGCAGGCGTGCGGTCCGAGCTGGCCGAGGACATCATCCTTGCGAAGAAGGTCGCGGCGATGGGGATTCGCCGCTGGGCCGGGCTGGGCAAGGGCCTCTACGTCACCTCGCGCGACAATTCCTTCGGCGCGATGTGCAATTCGTTGACGCGCGTCTTGATCGGCAGCCTGGTGCGCCCCTGGCGCATCGCCGTCAGCACGCAGCTTCTCATGGGCGGTATCTGCTCACCGCTCCTGTTCATCCCGCTCGGCGTTTATCTCGGTGTCACGCAGGAACTGACCGTCGGCTGGCTCCACGCAGCCGTATGCACCGTCCAACTCATGGCCATGCAGCAGGTCACCGGGCGGCTCTTCGCCATCACGCTTGAGCAGCAGCCGTCGTTCTGGTCGTTTCTGCGCGGGGCCGTGGTCTGCATGGGCATCGTATTCTGGGCATTGGCCGTCATCTGCGGCCTGGGCCACGTCCGCTGGGGGAAAACCAGCTACCGCGTCCGCGGCTCGCGCATCATCGACGTCGTGCCGGTCACGCACTAATCCGGCGTTTGGCGTCGCCCTTCCTGTTTCGTTAGAATGTCGGTCTCGGTTGCGAGCGGTTCCGCTCGCGATCGGGCGGCCTCGTGTCCGCGGTTTTCTTGCTGGCGGGCACGAAGCATCTTGTGTCGTAGACGGGCATCGTGACGAACAGCGGCTTCTTGAGAAACTTCAATCTGGACAGGATGGGTCATGGCGATTGAATCGGCGGTGGTGATCGGTTCGGGGACGATGGGTCGCGGCATCGCGCAGGTTTGTGCGACCGCTGGCCTGAAGACATGGGTCTATGACGCGAACGCGAAGCAGGTCGAGGCGGCGAAGGCCGAAATCGAAAAGAGCCTCGGCAAGCTCGTAGAAAAGGGCAAGCTTCCGGCGGACACGGCCGCGGCGGCCAAAGCCAATCTCAAGACGTGCGCCGCGCTCGGCGAGATCGAATGGACGAAGGTCGGCATCGTCATCGAGGCGATCTTTGAGCAGTTCGACGCCAAGGTCGCGCTGTACAAGCAGATTCAACCGAACCTGAAGGCCGACGCGATTCTTGCAAGTAATACCAGCAGCATCAGCATCACCAAGCTGGCGGCCGCGACGGATCGCCCGGCGAAGTTCATCGGCATGCACTTCTTCAACCCGGTGCCGCTGATGAGCCTGGTCGAGGTGATCCGCGGACTGGCAACCGACGACGGGACGGTGGAGACGGTCGAGGCGCTGGCCAAGCGTATGGGCAAGAACCCGCTGCGTTGCAACGACATGCCGGGTTTTGTGAGCAATCGCGTGCTGATGCCGCTGATCAACGAGGCGGCGTTCGCGTTGATGGAGGGCGTGGCCGACGCGAAGACGATCGACGAGATCATGAAGCAGGGGTGCAACTTCCCGATGGGCCCGTTGACGCTGGCGGATTTCATAGGTGTTGACGTATGTCTTAATATTCTCGACGTGCTGCACCGAGACCTGGGCGATCCGAAGTTCCGCCCCTGCCCGTTGCTGCGAAAAATGGTCGACGCCGGGCGAATGGGCCGCAAATCCGGCCGGGGGTTCCACGATTACCAAAGCTGATCGCGCGCCATCCGAGCCGCGACCGTGAGGGAGCGCCGCAAACTGCGGCCCGCTCGTGAGGAGAAGCAACCATGAGCACCGAAGTGCTGTATCAGCAGGAAGGCCCGATCGGGCGGATTACGTTCACCACGGGCGGTGGGGGGATTAATCTGCTCTCCATGCCGACGATGGCGGCGCTGGAGGCGCGGCTGGACGAGGTGGCGTGCAATCCGCATGTGCGCGTGCTGATCCTCACCGGCGAGGGACGGACGTTCATGGCCGGGGCCGACATCGCGGAGATGAACACCGCGCCGGGCGACGCGGGGCGGGCGTTCAGCCAGCGCGGTCAGCGGTGCATGGCACGGCTGTCGCGGTTCGAGCAGGCGGTTACGATCGCGGCGATCAACGGACCGGCCCTGGGCGGCGGGTGCGAGGTGGCGCTGGCGTGCGATCTGCGCATCATGTCAAACGAGGCGACGATTGGTTTCCCCGAAGTGAAACTCGGATTGATTCCCGGCTGGGGCGGCACGCAGCGAACGTTTGCATTGGTCGGCGGGGCGATGGCGCGGCGGCTGCTATTCACGGGTCAGGCATTGCACGGGCCGGAAGCGGTGTCGGCGGGGCTGGTCAGCGAATCCGTCGCGCCGAGCGAGTTGATGACAACCGTCGAGAATCTGGCGAAGCAAATCCTTGCGAACGGCCCCTGCGCCGTGCGGCTGCTCAAGCGCGTCGTCTGCTCCGAGGAGTCGGCCTGGCTGGAGAAGGGGCTCTCGTGCGAGGCCGAGGCGTTCGGCGAGGCGTTTCTCGGCGAGGAGGGCCGCGAGGGCCTGCGGGCCTTCATGGAGAAGCGCCCGCCAAAATGGGCACGAGACTGATTCCGCAAAATGCCTCCGCGCTTCCGTCGAAGGCACGCCCGCTCCCCTGGCATCGGCGTCATAGTCAGTCGGCACAAAAAACGGGCTTGGCACCGGCGAATTGCCCGCACCAAGCCCGTGAAATCCAAGCTGGGAAACCGGCTGGTCTAGTATCGGCGTCGACCGCCGCCGCCGCCACCGTAACCACCGCCACCGGAGCGATTCTCCTTCGGCTTGGCTTCGTTGACCTTCAGCGTGCGACCGCCGTGCTCCTTGCCGTCCAGCGCGGCGATGGCCGTCGTGGCCTCGCCGTCTGAACCGATCTCGACAAAGCCGAAGCCTTTGCTTCGACCGGTGTCGCGATCCATGATGACCTGCGCGCTAAGCACGCTGCCGTGCGGTGCGAACAAGGTTTGGAGATCGGCGTCGGTGACGTCAAATCCCAGGTTTCCAACATACAGTTTCTTGGCCATGTGCAAACTCCTGCGAAATAGCCTTTTGCATCCCGTTTGAACTTTCAGGGACACAGTGAAAGGGTCCAGCGTTTCGGACCAGAAAGGCGGGAATGCGAAGGAGGATGCAGGAGCGAAGAAGTCGAAAGACTTGTCACGTAGCCTGAAATGCTCGGTCGTCGAACCAACCGCAGGTACTGTAAGAGGGGTGCGGGGGAAAGTCCAATGGCGATTTTGGAATGGGAATTTGGCCATATTGACCGAGAACCGACGATTCCCGACTATTCCCTGCGATTTGCTGAATGAGTCGGTTCGCATGCTGACACGCGACCAAGCCATCGTGGATAGCCGGATTGTCGAAACGGTTTGGTAAACCCATAATAGTTTGGTGCTTCTAGCTATCACTTTACGGTCATTGGTTTGGCTTTGCGGATAAGTCTTAGAGATGTCAATATTTGACCCGAAGACTGTCAACACCCAGGCCGGCCGAATACAGCCGGGCCAATCCAAATTCGACCATGTATCACGCTCCTCTCGCCCTCAAGGGGATGTAGCGCGAACGAGTATTGATGACTGGGTGAGAGCATATCCCCCGCAACATGTGAATGATGTTCTCGCACGGCTGAAGAGCAGGGATGCGTCTCAATACTATGGCGCGGCATTTGAGTTGCATCTTTACAGCTTCTTTACTCGTCTTGGACTGAATCCCTCAATCCCTACCCAGCTTCCTGGAGTGAGCAAGCCTGATTTCTTGTTACAGTCGGCAGGTAAGCCGCTGTGTGCAGTAGAGGCAACTATCTACAACGGAGATAACTCATCACAGCGAGATGAAAAGTTGATAGATGAATTGTTTATGATGGCAAGCCAAAAGGTGACAGTGCCCGGATTTGGTGTGGATGTTCGATCGTACTCCTCGACCTCGCAGAGTCCATCGGCAGCTCATCTTGCAAAGTTCTTAGACAAAAAGTTTCAAGATCATATACAGCGAGCCCATCCGCAACTGACAGACGATGATGAGTTTGAATATGAGGACTTTAGATCGGGCTGGCGCATTCGAATGTGTTTGGTGCCGCTAAATGAGGATAAGCACCCGAAAAACGTTTGTGTTATGCGAACGAGTTCTGGATGGCCGGAAAGCCACCTGCGGCTAGAAAAAATACTTGACAACAAACGTTGCCAGCATAGCAATTTGTGTATCCCGTTGCTCATCGCTATCCATTGGATCGATTTCAGTTCGACGCCCGATGAGGATGACATCCTCAATGCGTTGATCGGACAGCATCATACGGTAGTCTGTCCTCGATCCAATATTACCAAGCAATATCGCGAGCCCAATGGGCTTTGGTCCCCCATGAAGAATGGGTCAATTCGGGACGACACTCGTTCTATACTCATCTGCGAAGGATGTTTGCCGCATAATCCCGGGCAGGAAAAAATGGAGCTTTGGGAGAACCCTCGGTATGGTTCCGCGCCAACGCTTCCCAATTGTCCTATCGCTCGATGTTACTGGGATAGTCTCACGGGTGAATTCCATCGAACAACTGGGCGTTGGCTGGCCGTGACAGGTGGCTAGAGATCACAAAGCGGTCTTGCCTTCATTGGACGGAAGCCAATGCGTCATTAGGGGGTTCGAATCGAGATTTGGTGCGGCTTTGCAATTGTTTGGCACATTCGGGGCAGGACAGATTCGATCTCTGCCCTGCCCCGATCGTTATCGTCTATCACTGCATGCGACGCCACTCAATGCGGGCGACGCGGCATCATCCCCCCGCGCCTTTCAGCTTCGTCGGCTCGTCCTTACCGCTCGCGGTCCAGCGGCGGCCCAGGTCGCTCATCGACTTGGGCGGCGGAATCTGCGGCACCTCGAAGCCCATGAACTTGCGCCGCGCGCGAATGTCATCCGTCTTGATGTTGAACTGCGCGTCGCGCTTGGCAATCAGCTTATTGTCGATTTGCCCGTCGCCGTTGGCCGACCACATCAGCAGCGGCTCGCCGGTGGGGTAGTCGGTCGTCGGGTCGGGCCAGGTGTGCCACGTCTTGCCCCAGGTGTTGATGAGGCCGGGGAAAATATCGTCGCCCATCTTGGGCATGTCGGGCGCGACAAGCTGGCCGGAGAGAATCTCATACGCGTGCGGGTGCCAGAAGCGCTTCTCCTCGGCGGGCAGCTTCTGATACGCCTCGTCGGTGATGATGTACTCGGTGCCGAGCAGCTTGGGGTTTGGGCCGCGCGTGTCGTAGATCACGCACTGATGCAGGTCGCCGCTCTTGGACTGCGGCGAGCAGTAATGGTGCGCCTCGACCTGGAAGCGGGGCTTCTCCTTGGCGACGTGAAACGCGCAGAGGTACAGGTGCATTTTGTTGACCGGCGCCCAGTTCTCGGCGTTTCGGGCCGACGCGCCGTGATCGTGAGCGTCCTTCTGGCTGCCGTGATCGTGCCCGGCGTGTTCGTCTTTCTGCTGCGCGCTCAAGAACGCGGGCGAAACAAGTGCCCAGAGAAACGCGCCGCAGACCAGGCTGCACAGCGCGACACCGGTGGTGCGTACAGGAGTCGTGGCGGACATGGATTTCCTCCGTTGGAGTCGATTGCACGCGGAGAACCGATTCCCCGCGTGCGTCGTTTGGGGGAATGTTACCGCCGCCGATTTGAAATGCGAGCGTGGCATCGTTGCCGTCAAGGGAAGGCGTACAAAGCCGGCGGATGGCTATCCGTCGGTTTCAAGCTGACGCGTCAATCCCGGGTGGGGACGGGCGAATGAGGGAGGGCCTCACACCCGCATGCCTGTGTCCAATCGGAGAAAGCAAACGGTATCCGCGGCGACATTCAGCGTCGCCACCGTATGCGGCCGGGCGCGGTAGAGCGCGCCGGGATTGATCACGCGCGTACGACCGACCCGTGTGTCCGCGTAGCGGTGCGTGTGGCCGTGCAAGACGTAATCGAATCGGCCGGATTCGACTGCCGAGGGGAAGCTGTCTTCGTGCCCGTGAAACACGGCGATGGATTTTCCATCGAGCTCGAACGTGAGATCGCCTTCCGGCATGGGCAGGCCGATATCGCGGACGTATTTCTTCATCGCGGCGTCGGGATGGTCGCAATTCCCCCAGACGAATCGACAATTCAGCCCGGCCAGCACATCGAGCACGGCCGTGCCGCACAGGTCGCCGCAGTGGATGAACAGCTCCGCGCCGCGCCCGCGCAACAGCTCCACCGCGCGCGAGGTCGCTTCGGCGTCACCGTGGCTGTCGGAAAGAATCCCTAGGATCATCGTGGTAGGGGTCCCCCGTGAGTGAGGCAACTAGCCCGTCGCATCGTCTGCTATCTTACCGCGAGCGGCCGCACTTTTGCACGCACGCCGCGCGAGTTAGGATGGAAGCATGGCCGTCAACCAATCGCCGATGTACAACAAGGCCGAGGAGCGGTATCGCAACGCATCCTCACCGGCGGAGAAAGTCGCCGCGCTGGAAGAGATGCTGCGCCTCGTGCCGAAGCACAAGGCCAGCGAGAAGCTTCAGTCAGCGCTGAAGCAGAAACTCTCCGCGGCGCGCGAGGCGGCGACGGCCGCGGCTCACAAGCAGAAATCCTCCGGGGGCCATCACGATGCATTCAGCGTGCCGAAGCAGGGGGCCGGGCAAGCTGTGCTGATGGGGGCGGCCAACGTCGGCAAGAGTTCGATTGTCGGGGCGCTGACCAGCGCCAAGGTGGAAATCGCCGAGTATCCGTTCTCGACGCACGCGGCCGTGCCGGGCATGGCGCTGCATGAAGATGTGCCGATCCAATTGGTGGACATGCCGCCGATCATGGCGGGGCACGTACAGCCGGGGATGATGGGTGCGTTCCGCGCCGCGGACGTGTTGCTGATCGTGGTCGATCTGTCGGCGATTGAGTTGCTCGATCAATACGAGCAATGCATGGCGCTGTTGTCGGAACACGGCGTGCGGCCGGTGTCGCAGGCGATCCTGGAGTTCGACGAGGACGAATCGGCGGCGGTGCCGAAACGGGCGATCCTTGTGGCGAACAAGTCGGACACGCCGGGGGCAGGGGACAATCTCGACGGATTTCGAGAACTCACGGGATGCCCGCTGAAGATCGTGCCGGTCTCGGCTGCGGGCGGCGAGGGTCTGCCGCAGATGATGGCGGCCGTATTCGAGCTTCTCTACGTGATTCGCGTCTACGCGAAGAAGCCGGGCAAGCCGGTCGACAAGTCGTCGCCCTTCATCCTGCCGGTCGGCGCGACGATACACGATATGGCCGTACACATTCACAAGGACCTCGCGGAGAAATTGAGCGGCGCGCGCATCTGGGGCGGAACCGTCCACGACGGCCAGCTCGTCACGGCCACGCACGTGCTGACGGACAAGAACGTGGTAGAATTGCACGAAAAGTAGGGCGGGCACGGCCCACCCATGGAACGTGGGGGGGCGTCCCGAACGCACCCTGCGACGCATCCGGAGTGGCATCATGAAAAAACTCGCTGTATGTCTAAGCGGCTGCGGCGTCTTTGACGGCGCCGAGATTCACGAGTCCGTGTTGACGCTGCTGGCCATCGACCAGGCCGGCGCGAAGGCGGTCTGCTGCGCGCCGGACGCGCCGCAGGCCGGCGTCGTGAATCACCTGACGAACAAGCCGGGCGAAGGGTCGCGCAACGTTCTGGTCGAATCGGCGCGAATCGCCCGCGGAGAGATCCGAGATCTGAAGGAGGTTCGGGCTGCGGACATCGACGCGCTGATTTTCCCCGGCGGCTTTGGCGCGGCGAAGAATCTCTGCACCTTTGCCGTCGATGGGCCGAAATGCCGCGTCCACCCCGAAGTCGAGCGCCTCATCAGTGAAATGATCGCGGCGAAGAAGCCCATCGGCGCGATTTGCATCGCCCCTGCCATGCTGGCGCGCATCCTCGGCGGCAAGGACATTCACGCGAAGCTGACGATCGGCTCCGATACCGGCACGGCCGCTGCCATCGGCGAAATGGGCTGCGAACACGTGAATTGCGCCGCGCGGGACATGGTCGTGGATGAACGTCACAAGATCGTCAGCACGCCCGCCTACATGCTCGGCAAAGGCCCGGCCGAAGTGTTCGAGGGGATTCGCAAGACCGTGAACGAAGTGCTGCGATTTTGCGGCGCATAGCATTTAGGTTATTGACTCACGCCGCGACAAGCTCGCGTGCGATGAATGGAGAGGATTGAATGCGCGAAATCAACCCGGAGTGGGAAGTGAGCGTTCAGCACACGCGGCAAATGCTGGATGATCGCGACGGATTCGTATTGCTCGACGTACGCAACCCGGATGAGCATTCGACGTGCCGGATCGAAGGAGCGTTGCTGTTCCCGCTGCCGGACCTGGCGAATCGGCTTGACGAGTTGCGCGAACTGGCGTCGGGAAAAACCGTCGTCGCACACTGCCATCACGGCGGGCGCAGCCTCAAGGCCGCCGCGCTGCTGCGCGAAGCGGGACTGGGGCCGGTCAAGAGCATGGCCGGCGGCATCGATGCGTGGTCGCTGGAGATTGATCCGAAAGTGCCGCGATACTGACACGACCTAGACCGACGCCATGTCGCCGTTGGGCAGACCCACCTGCGTGACCGAGACGGGCCGGAAGTGCGGATTCCTGGGAATGGGTCGCCCGTCAGCGCCCAGTTCATAGTGATCCTCCCACTTCAGGTGGTTGGCCATCTTGAACGGCGTGTCCGAGGTCGTTTCAAAAATAGCCGGGCAGCCGTAGCAGAAGTGATCCTTCAACGCCGGATCGTGCAACACCGATTGCGGATTGGAGACCATCCGTCGGGCCTGGCGATACTTCTCGTTGTTCCATACTTCGCGCACGCTGGTTTGAAAGACGTTGCCCAGCACCCGCGCGTCGTCGCTCGCCGTGTATTGCTGGCCGATCCGATAGGTACAACAGGGGATCACATCGCCGTTGTACTTGATCACGATGTTCCCGTGCGGCCAGTAGCACTGCGGGACGCGCTTGTTTTCGCGCGGTTTGATCACGCGAAACGTGCCCGGGTCGCGATCGACGTAATTGCCCAAATCGCCCCAGAAATCCGTGAACTGGTCGATTCCCCAGCCGAGCAGCAAATCGCGAGCCGGCTCCAGCTCATCGACGTTGTGCTGGAATTTGATGTATTGCACTTCGATCTTCGGATAGGTACGGCCCAGCTCGCGCCGGAACTTGCACATGCGGTCGAGATTATTCAGGACGCGCTCGATCCGCCCGCCGACGCGCGTCATCTCGTACTTCTTCTGCGACAGGCCGTCCACGCAGACCGTCAGGTGCGTCAGGCCGCTGTCGATCATGCGTTTGATTCGGGCATCGGTCAGCGAGAAGCTGAAATTGGTGCTGACGTGTACGTTCAGCTTCGCATCGCGCGCGATCGAGCACATCTCGTCCATGTCAGGGTGGACGAGCGGATCGCCGACGTAGTACAGCGAGACGGCCGATGCCTTGCCACGGATCTCGTCGATGATCCGCCGGAACTGCTCGACGCTCATGCGATGCTGCGGCTTGAACTCCTGCTTCTCCAGTTGCGGGTCGCCGTGCGGGTCGGCGTGGACGCACGTGGTGCAGCTCAAATTGCACATCGGCGAGATGTCGATCTTCACGATCACGGGCATGGCGCGCATGCGCTCGCTCTTCAGGAAGAACTGCACGCCCGTGGTCGCCATGTTCATGAAGCGGCGGAACGTGAGCTGTTCGACGAACCAGCCACTGCGGCGCAGGGCGCCGCCGATTATCTGATGGATGTACGAGCCGCGCCGGGCAAGGCGCTGCACGAGGCGAATCGGACTAAGCCGGGACACGAGGCTCGGACGCGCCGCGGCCCTGGAACCCTTCCCGATGTCATCGTTGTGCGCGATCATGCCGCCTGCCTCACCCCTTCGACGAGCCGCGACGACCCTCCCTGACCGTCTTTGCAGAATTCACAGCGGGCCACAGGTCCGGTGACCCGGCCGACAGGTATTCAAATCGACCCGGGGGAGAAGGCACTTCGACGCAATACGGCTGAATTTTACGCAGCCTGGTTGCGGACTTGCCCGCGAGACCAACAGCGCTTCTTCCCGCTCATAACCCGCTTCAATTCTATGAGTTGTCGCTTGCGCCGGCAAGGTTTTGTGGGCACGAATATCGGCTTGTGCGGCCCAATGAAACACCCTCATGGATGGCGCGACGGTGGAAGGGTCCGGCTCCTGGAAGCAGATATTCTGACTGGGCGGGGGCTCGATCGGAACAAGCTCCGGGACGGCGTCATAACTGGGGTCAAAATAAGTACTTGACTTGGAAGGGCGTGGATAGGATTCTTTTGCGTCCCGTTTTCGGGCGACTACACTCTCGGACCCCTCGGCGCGGCAGGCCCAGCGCGGGCAACATCGCGGTGCGAGGGGGAGTGCGGGCACGAGAGTTGTTTGGATGGGGGTTCGCGTGAGCAGTCGTCTTCCGCCCGCCGACGGGGGCCAGGATGGCGGAATCGAGCGTTAGCATGGCAACGAAGAAGTCTACTACCAGGAAAGCGCCGGCTTCGAAGTCTGCCAAGCCGGCGGCGCGCGCCAAGTCGGCTGATACGAAATCGGCTGCGAGGGCCAAACCCGCAAAGGTCTCGAAGCCCTCGAAGCAGGCGAGCAAGCCGAAGCCCGAACCGCGCGCCGAGCCGAAACCCGCGACTCCCACGAAGGTGGTCGCGGTCGAAAAGCAGGCGGCCGCGCCGAAGGCGCCCCGCAAGTCGGAGCCGCCGCGCCGCATCGCCGCCGCGCAGTATGGACCGGAGGACCTGCGTACCCTGGCTCGGGCCTCAATTGCGACAGATGTCGCCGTTGACGAGTCGCCGGCCAAACCGCAAAAGCCCGCCGTCGATGCCGAATGGATGGCAACGATCCGCGACGCCATGGTTCAGCAGCGGCACGAGTTGCTGTCGGTCGTATCGTCCACGCAGGCGCAGATGGCGGAGAAGGCCGGCGACCTGCCCGATGTGAGCGATCGTGCATCGGAAGGCTTCGAAGATGAACTGGCTGTCGGGTTGATCGCGATTGAAGCCGCCAAGCTCGATGACATCGAAGCAGCAATCCAGCGCATCGACGACGGCAGCTACGGGCTGTGCGTCGATTGCGGCAAGGCGATCCCGCGAAAGAGGCTTGAAGTGCTTCCGTTCGCGCGGCGCTGCCTGACCTGCGCAGGCGAGTCCGAACGGCGCGTGAAGGCGGTCGACGAGTCTGAAGTCGAGGAAGATATTGACTGACGCCGGTCGACCCGGGCCGCGCCGTACGGCCGATCGTGCCTTACTGCTTCTTCATGGTGATCTTCTTGCCGTCCTGGCGCAGCTCAAGCGTCGGCCCCATCATCATGTAGGTCGCGCCGTATTTTCGCTCCGGCTTGCCGGGCGTGATGAGTTTCAGGTTCATGCCATCGAACTGGTACGTCCCGGCGAGACGCACGTTTTCATCACCTTGTTTGGCGACAGCCGTGTAGCTGCCGTCGTCCTTGAACTGGGCATTGGTGATGTAGAACGCTTCGTCCTTCGGCTCGGGATCGGTTTTCCAGGTTCCGACGATCGCCTGGCTGCAACCGCAGGCGAGCACGAGGAGCCCCAGCACCGGCATCGCACCCTTCATCCATCCCTTGATGATTCGTGAACTCGACATTTCAGGATCCTCGCATGAAAAAAACCGCCCGGCGGACCATCCGCCGCACGCCATCAAGCTAGTCCCCGCGCCGGTGCTTGTCAAAGCCGTTCGACTTGTCGGCGCTGTGCGGGGCGGTTAGCATCTTTTCCTGCGGATCGAGAACACACCGGCGATCCGACGCTCGTTATGGATGCCAAAGGAGCCTATGTCCAAGTCGGAAGTGATCGAAGTCGAGGCCCAGGTCGTTCAGGCGCTGCCGAACACCATGTTCCGCTGCGAGTTTGAGCTGGGCGGCAAGAAGCACACAGTGTTGACCCACATCGCGGGCCGGCTCCGAAAGAATTTCATTCGAATCCTGCCAGGCGACAACGTTCGCCTTGAGCTTAGCCCCTACGATCTCACTCGCGGCCGCATCACGCGCCGGCTCTAAGCGCGTTCCTGCTTCCTGGACGCTATCGCCTCTTGCGAGCCGCGCCGGTTGGCAGGTCGTTATACGCCTGCACGATGCGCGTCACCAGCTTGTGCCGCACGATGTCTTCGTTCGTCAGGTGAACCACGCCGATGCCTTCCTTGCCTTCCAGCCGGCGAATCGCATCCACCAGCCCGCTGTCGTAACCCTCTTCAAGGTCCGACTGGCTGTCGTCGCCCGTGACAATCATCTTGCTGTGGTTTCCCATGCGCGTCAGAAACATCAGCATCTGCTGCGGCGTGGCATTTTGCGCTTCGTCGAGAATGATCGCCGCGTTGTTCAGCGTCCGCCCGCGCATGAACGCCAGCGGGATCACCTCGATCACGTCGTTCACCATGAACCGGCGGATCTGTTCAAAATCCATCATGTCGTGCATGGCGTCGAACAGCGGCCGCAGGTACGGATTCACCTTCGCCTGCATGTCGCCGGGGAGAAAGCCGAGCTTCTCGCCGGCCTCGACGGCCGGTCGCGCGAGGACGATCCGCTTGATGCGATTGGCCTTCAGCAGGGCCAAAGCCATGGCGACGGCGAGGTAGGTCTTGCCCGTGCCGGCGGGGCCGACACAAAGACAAAGGTCGTTTTCCTCCACCGCTCGAATGTACGCCTCCTGCCCGGCCGTCTTGGGCCGCAGGAACCGCGCATGCGTCATCAGGCTGTGGGGACGATCGCGGTGCTTTTCAGCGATCGCCAATTCGGCGATGACATCGGCGGCGGTTTCCTTGTCGAGGTGGCCGTGCTGACGAAGGCGGGATTGCAGGACCTCAATCACCGACGCGGCCTTCGAGACGGACTCGGACTCGCCGGTGATCTTCAGCACGCTGTCGCGCGCGACGAGCTTCACACCGAACGCATCGCGCACCGAACGGAGATTCGCATCCGCCGGGCCGAACAGCTCGCTTTGATCGACGGCGGCATCGAGTGTGATGACCAGTTCCACGCGGGGGGCGACTCCTCCTGTGCGAATTATCTTAACAGCATCCAGCAGGCCGCGGGAGCCGACAGAATCAGCGAATCGATCAGGTCCAGCACGCCGCCGAACGCGGGAATCGCCGCCGCCGAATCCTTCGCCTGCGCGTCGCGCTTGATGAGCGATTCAAGCAGGTCGCCGGCCTGGCCCAGCAGGGCCATGATCGCGCCGAACGCGATGATCGGACCGGTCTGGAGGGAGCCATCGTCAGCCACGACAAACGGCCCGAGCGATTCGCGCACGAAATGGGCGATCAGAAACGCCATGCCGATCGAGAACCCAATGCCGCCGATCAAACCTTCGTAGGTCTTCTTCGGGCTAAGCCAGGGGATGAGCTTCGTGCGTCCGATCGCCAGTCCGGTGAAGTACGCGCCGATGTCGCAGGCCTTGGCCGTCGCAACGAAGAAGACGAGCGGCCAGACCGAATTGTCAGGCGACTCAACGCGCAGCCGCACAAGGAATGCAGGGAAGAGACCGAGGTACAACACGACGAACATCGTCGCGGCGAGATCGGCCGCGGCTCGCTCGGTGCGGCGGCGGTGGCCGATGAAGAGGAACGCGCCGGCAAAGGCCGCCACAAGCAGTCCGACCGTGAGTTGATAATCGATGGTCGCGGGTGGGCTTTCCAGGTTCAGCCAGCGGTTGTGCGAGGCGAGCGGCGCGAGCGCGAGTGCCACACACATGGCAATCGGCCACGTTCGACGGGGATCCAGGCCGGCGCCGCGGAGCAGCGCGGTCAGTTCGATGCCGCCGACGATCACGATCGCGGCGACGATGAGCGTGACGATCAGGCCGTCGGCGCGCGGCAGGGCGGCCGACGCGCTCAATCGGGCGTCGGCGATGAAGAGGCCGACCAGGGCCGCGATGAGCAGGGCACCAAAGAACAACCGGTGTCGAAGCATTCGGGCAAGTTAGGGGGAAGCGGCGGGCTTGGCCAGTCCGCGGGCGGTCAGCGCGGCCACATCGAACGAAACGGGCTTGCAGTCCGGGGCGGGCTTGCCGTCTTTCGCGAAGGCGACGTGCAAGCGGCGGCGGTTCGGCTCGAAGACGACGCTGTGATGCGTCTCCAGGCGCGACCCGTCGCAGGCGACGCTGCGAAGCAACTCCCACGCGCGCGACGAGTCCACCGGGATGCCCCGCTGGGAACAGGTGACCAGCTGATCCTGGAGCTTCTCATACCGATCACAGGTTTGCGGCGCGGCCCGCAGGCAATAGTGGTTGGTGCAGATGAGGAACTCCTGCTTCGAATACGTCTCCGTTCGTTGCGCCGGTTTGTCGGAGTACGGAGGCGGCGGGTCGATCAGAACCTTGCGCGAATGGCGCTTCATGGTGAGGCGGTTCGCCTCGCCGTCGGCCGGTGGATACTCATCCTGCCGGACGGTGACGCCGCGGTCCATCGCGAGATTGCCGTCGTACTCGATCACGGCAAAGGGCTTGCCGCTGTCGGGCTTGTATGGCCAGGCCACGGGGATGTTGTTCCCGACCAGGACGATGCGCTTCTTAAAGATGGCTGTAAACTTCTCAACCGCCGTGTCTCCGCCCGCCGCCTCCAGCGCCTCGCGCAGTGCCATCGCCCGCGGCGTGAAGCCGAAGGGCATGGTCGGCCGCAGCGCCGGCACATCGTGCAGGCTGCCGCAGACGCCGTCGTCGTTCATCGCCGTGATCGCCCCGGCAAAGCCCGGCCACGTCACCGAGACCCAGCCGCGCGAGCGCGTGGAATCGTCCGGCAGGTGCGCGATGATGAGTTCGGTGCCGTGCAGCGCCTTGATGCTGTGCCAGTCGAGATTCCGCCCGCAGATCGTGCCGCCGTTGCCCGTGAGGCTGCCCCACGCGGCGAACGAAGAGCACGCGAGCCGGGACAGTTCGGGAATGCACGCGACGGTGAATAAGTCGTCGTAGGTGATCGCGCGATCGAGGGACGAAATGCGGGCCGCGTCCCCCAGGCGCTTCTGGATGCCCTCCAGCATCCCGCGAACTTCGTCCTGATACCGCGGCAGAAGGCTCATCATCCGCAGGAACGCCTGCGCGCGCTGCTCAAACTCCGCCGGGTCGGTCACCGTCTCGCGCAGATAACCGTCCAATAGGGCGACGATGTCGGGCGCGAGCAGATAGCCGTGCGCGAAGCCGCGCTCGTGCGGCTTGCCCCAGACGGTCAGCACGCGTGCGCCGTCGATCGACTCCAGCTTGCCGGTGACTTCGACTCCGTCGCGATTGGCCGCCTTCGTCGCGGAGTCGTCCGCGCGAAGCGCCGGGGCGCAAGCCGCCGCGACCATCGCGCAAGCCAACAGCGATCGGAACCCAAACGGGCGAATCAAAGATTGTGTAGCCATGCGGCCATTGTAGGCGAAATTTAAGCGGGCCGATCCGCTTATCGCGCCGTCGCCGGCTTGCGTGCCGCCGCGCTGCCCGCCGCAGCCGCCGGCCGACCCTTCACCAGCGGGGCCGACTTGCTCACCGGCGCGGCCTTGGCCTTTTCCGCCGAGTCGTCGTCGGCCTTGTCCCGGGCGGCGGCCTTCTCCGAGGCGCTCGCCTTCTCCGCTGCGTCCTTGCCGGCCGACTTGCCCGCCGCCAGCACACCGCTGGCCTCGAGGATCTTCTTGCGAATCTCCTCGAACAGCTCCTTGTTGTCATCGAGGAAAACCTTGGCGTTCTCGCGGCCCTGGCCGAGCTGGACGTCGCCGTACCGCAGCCACGCACCCTGCTTCTCGACGATGTTGAGCTTCGTGCCGAGGTCGATCAGGTCGGACGAGCGACTGATGCCGCTGTCGAACATGATGTCGAACGTCGTCTCGCGGAAGGGCGGGGCGACCTTGTTCTTCACGACGCGGGCCTTGACCTGGTTGCCGGTGACTTTGTCGCCCTCCTTGATGGACGCAATGCGACGAATGTCGATTCGAATGGACGAATAAAACTTCAGCGCCCGCCCGCCCGGCGTCGTCTCCGGGTTGCCGAACATGACGCCGATCTTCTCGCGTATCTGATTGATGAAGATTACGATCGCCCGGCTCTTGGCGATGGCCCCGGTCAGCTTCCGCATCGCCTGGCTCATCAGCCGGGCCTGCACGCCGACGCTGGACTGCCCCATCTCGCCTTCCAGTTCGCTCTTGGGGATCAGCGCCGCCACCGAATCCACGACGATCACGTCGACCGCGTTGGACCGCACCAGCATGTCGGTGATCTCCAGGGCCTGCTCGCCGCTATCGGGCTGGCTCACCAGCAGCGTCTCCGGGTTGACGCCGCAGCGCTTCATCCACGACGGATCCAGCGCGTGCTCGGCATCGACGCAGGCCGCCACGCCGCCGGCCCGCTGTGCCGAAGCGATGACATTTAGCGCCAGCGTCGTCTTGCCGCTGGACTCCGGCCCGAAGATCTCCACGATCCGCCCGCGCGGCAGGCCGAACCCGCCCAGACACAGGTCCAGCGACAGCGCCCCGGTGCTGACGCCGTCCCGCGCCGCGCTCAAATCGCTGTCCATCTGCATGATGGCGCCCTTGCCGTAGGCCTTCTCGATCTGCTGAAGCGCCCGGTCCAGGGCCTGTTGTCGCTTGCCGTCGGTGGTGGAGGGGATCATCGGTCGGTTCTCCGGTCGTGGGTCGATGCGGCACGGGCCGCGGGGTCTGATTCGTCCATTCGCCGCGCGGCCCTGCATCCATGGCCGAAGCATCGCGCGACGGAGGTATCATGGGCGCGCTTCCGGCGGTTGGCAAGGGGTATTTTCGGAAAAAGTTAGGGCCTGTTCGGGGCGGGTTTTTGGGAGCGAAAGCAGGGGTCGGCGGTTCGGGCCGGGGCGAACCGTCGGCCTATTGGCTCCGGCAACGATTGTATCCCGATCGCCCATGAACACGCTCGTGGCGTGTGACTTTTTCACGCTCCGTGGAGCCTCAAAATGCTCCGTTGAGCTGCAAAACGCTTCGTTGGGCCTCAATTCGCGTCGGCCGATCCGAGCCCCGAGCGCGAGCGGTTGGGCACCGTTCGGTTGCCCACTGTGGGGGCCGCGCACCGTGGGGGCCGCGCACCGTGGGGGCCGCGCACCGTGGGGGCCGCGCGCCGCCTCAAAAAAACTTGGATTTCAAAAGTGTGACTTCTTCACAAAGTCGATCCTCACGCCGATCGGGCCACGCCTTGCCTTCAGCCTGGCGTTCATTCACCTGGGCTCGCGGAAAGTGTTCGTCTCGCCGGCGACGTATCACCCGAACGAATGCTGGGTCAAGCAGCAGGGACGCAACGTGATGATGTGGCTGGATGAGCAGCAGCTCGGGGCCGAGTTCATCCTTCACGACCGAGACACGAAGTTTTCGTTTGCGTTCGACAAATTGCTTTGAAGCGCCGGCATCGTACCCATCCGAACGCCGCTGCTCGCGCCGAACGCCAACGCCTTCGTCGAGTCGTGGATCGGTTCGTTCAAGCGGGAGTGCCTGAATCACTTCCTGTGTTTTGGCCTCGGCCATCTCGACCATATCAAACGTGAGTACGCTGACTTCCACAATACCCATCGGCCGCACCAGGGGCTGGGGAATCTCACCGTTCCGGGGGCAGCAACTGGTTCGCCAACCTGCACACTCGATTCGACCGGCTCGCCTGTGAAAGTCGCGGGGCCGGCTGCTCCGAATCCCTCCTCGAAAGACGCCGATTCGTTCGAGCCGAGCGACATCCACTGCCGTCGATTCCTTGGCGGATTGCTTCGCCATTACTTCCGTGCGGCGTGACCGAGCAGTTGACTTGAACTGAAAGCGGTCGTCCATTTGATCCCGAGCCAGATCGGGTAGAATACTTCTGCGCGCAAAAGGCAAATCGCCTTGGTTTCGCTCGCAGCCGCGCCGAATCGCTCGCATTATCACCGATCAAAATCTCCTTCCGACGCTGAAAGGGAAGCCCTCCGACATTTTGGACCCGCGCTGGCGGACCCGCGCGCCTCCTCCGAAGCTGATAGGGAGGCACTTCAACATTCTGGACCCGCTCTGGCGGACCCGCGCGGGGCCCCGCGAGCCCTTCTCCGAAATCGAGAACGGAACCTACCGACAACTTGGACCGGCTCTGGCGAAACCGGCGCACCGCGTCAAGTCAATCATGGAAGAACCCATAGTTTGTGGTCTTTCCAGCGTGTGTCGTTCAAGTTATCCAAATCGTAGCCTCGGATGGACCCAGTCTTGCTTCCGTCCACCGGTGAGACATCCTCAATTGTGGTTTCGTGGATGATTTGCTCGACTTGTTCCCAAACTTTGAAACAAGCCATTGAATCGCCTCGGACACTGTGTCCTTTGCTTGGGTTCTTCATTTCGTCCAGCCAGAATGTTACATAATTGGACTCGTTTCCACGTCTCGCTGCAACAATCATATACGATGCATCAAAAGGTGGACCACATCGAGCTTGTGGAATGCCAAAGAAATCCGATGACTTCAATACGTCCAACATGCTTGCAATCACTTTGGGGCTTACTCTGCCAGTACCAACTAAGTGATTAGAAAACAAGTTATGCTTCAGCACAAATCCATCTGGCCAAATAGCAAGTTCCAATGCACTTCTTCTTCCTACTCGATTACCTGGTTCAGACCAGACAAAAAAAACGGGCATATCATTTGGTGACTTCACATCTCGTTGTATTGCGTTCTTGCCCTCAGTAGTCAGTTGAGGCTGAGTAACATTGTGCGATGATGACTGTCTGCAGCCCGTAAACAATAGGCTAAGACTCAGAACGAACAAGAAGCCTAAGTTTGTATGAGTATGGCCTGACAGGGTAAGAAAAGGGGACGCAGCTGAATGGCATTAAGTTAGTCGAGCGTCTATAAGTTC
>CAZQCF010000012.1:87178-93572 GCA_964592235.1 uncultured Planctomycetaceae bacterium | reverse complement strand
GGCGCAGATCGGCAGCAGGTCGATGAGGTAAATGCGCAGCGGCGTGCGCAGCTAGGGCCGGCGTGTGCGTAGGGTTGGCCCGGCGCGTTCGGCGGCGGCGGTGGGTGCGGGCGATGGCATGGCTTGCGCAAGCGGCCGCGCGACGCTTCTGCCGCGCCGGCCGGCGGCTACGTCAGGGCGGTGTCAATGCTCGTAGTAGTTGTGCGACGGGCGACCGGCGAGAATCTGCTCCTTGCCCCAGTTGGCGACAGCGCGGAACGCGTCGGACCCGATGAAGCCCTCGAACGCCGCGCGGTCGCTCCAGTCGGAGAGGATCACGTACGACTGCGGATCGTCGATATCGCGGCACATGCGCGTGGCGGTGTGGCCCGCGATGCCGGCCATGGCCTTGATGACGTTGCGAAAGGCTGTCTCGAAGACGCCTTCCTTGCCGGGGATGACTTTGTAGTTCATGCCGATGGTGACCATGTCGCCTCCGATTGCCCGCGGGTCGAGGGTGTCGCCGCGTGAGATGCGCTCGCGCGATTTCGTATCGGTCGCGCGTTCACAGGGCGGGATTGTACGAGATTCGCCGCGACCCCGCCAAACGGCAAGCCGCGCGGGTGCGTGGCCGCGCCGCAGCTTGACGCCCCCCGGCCGCACCGGACAATAGGGCGGCAGCAACCACCTGGAGAGGTGTCCGAGTGGCTGAAGGTGCATGCTTGGAAAGCATGTGTACGGGTCAAACCGTACCGGGGGTTCGAATCCCCCCCTCTCCGATTTCAGAGCAATCGGGCCGCATTTTCTCGCTTTGACCTGGGCCCGGGGTCAAGGGTCCAGTGTCGCACCTGCCGAGCGGAGATGATCCTTGCCGCTATCGTGGAACGAGATTAGGAATCGGGCGATTACCTTCGCTCGGGAATGGTCCGGCGTCTCGCGCGAGCGCTCCGAGGCGCAGACCTTCTGGAATGAGTTCTTCAACGTCTTCGGCATTCGCCGCCGCACGGTCGCCGCATTCGAAGAGCCGGTGCGAAATCTCGGCGGGGCGTACGACTTCATTGATCTCTTCTGGCCCGGCCGGCTCATCGCCGAGCACAAGTCACTGGGTCGCGACCTTTCGCGTGCGCAGACGCAGGCGATGGGCTACATCCAGAGTTTGCAGTCCGAGGGGCGCGGAGACGAGTGCCCGCGCTACGTCATCGTCTCTGATTTCGCCCGCATCGCCCTGCACGATCTGGAGCCGGATGAGGGGCAGCCCGCCACCCTCGAATTCGCGCTCAACGAGTTTCCGCAGAACATCCGCCACTTCGCCTTCATCGCGGGCTATGAGACCCGCCGGATTGACGCAGAAGACCCCGCCAATCTCGAGGCCACGGAGCGCCTCGCCAACCTGCACGACCGGCTCGAGGATGGCGGATACACCGGTCACGACTTGCAGCGGTTCATGGTGCGAATTCTCTTCTGCCTTTTCGCCGAGGACACCGGCATCTTCGAGCCGGCCGCGTTTACGAACTTCGTCAGGCATCGCACCCGGGACGACGGCGGCGATACCGGCGCGCAGCTAAGTCGCCTGTTCGAAGTGCTCAACACACCTGCCGAGAGCCGCCAGCGCAATCTGGACGAAGACCTCGCCGCCTTGCCCTACGTCAACGGCGAACTCTTCGCCGAGCGGCTGAACTTCGCCGATTTCAACCGACCGATGCGCACGGCGCTGCTGCACTGCTGCAACTTCAAGTGGGAGAAAATCAGCCCCGCGATCTTCGGATCACTCTTCCAGAACATCATGGAAAAGCCCGAGCGGCGGCAGATCGGCGCACATTACACTTCCGAGCGGGACATCCTCAAACTCATTCGCTCGCTCTTTCTCGACGAGCTGCGCGAGCGATTCGAGGCGGCCCGGCGCGACCGCCGCCGGCTCGAAACCCTGCACCGCGAACTGGGCGAGATGCGCTTCCTCGATCCCGCCTGCGGCTGCGGCAACTTTCTGGTCATCGCCTATCGCGAGCTGCGCCGGCTGGAGCTGGACATCATCCAGGCGCGATATGGCGACAATCCCGCCGAGGCCGACATCCGGGCCAGCGCCCGCCTCCATGTGGGCCAGTTCCACGGCATCGAGATCGAGGAGTGGCCCGTCCGCATCGCCGAGGTGGCCATGTGGCTCATGGACCACCAGATGAACGCGGAGTTGTTCGAGCGTTTCGGCCAGGTCAAGGCGACGACGCCGCTCACCCGCTCGCCGCACATCGTGCAGGCCAACGCCCTGCGCATCGACTGGAACGAGGTGCTTCCGGCGGAGGAGTGCACCTATGTGTTCGGCAATCCGCCGTTTGTGGGGGCAAAGCACCTAACGGGGGAACAGCGATCGGACGTCCAGCATGCCATTAGCGGAGTCCAGAATGTGGGTGTGCTTGACTACGTTGCTGGCTGGTACTTCGTCGCGCTTGAATTCGCTCGAGGCAATCCGTCAATTCGTATTGCATTCGTCTCTACCAACTCCATCTGTCAGGGCGAACAGGTTGGAGTCTTGTGGAATGCGTTGTTTCAATCGGGTGTGATTATCCACTTCGCGCATCGCACGTTTTCTTGGATGAGCGAAGCACGCGGTAGCGCGCATGTCCATGTTGTCATCGTGGGCTGGGGCCTTGAAGATCGGCCAAACAAACGTCTTTTCGACTATGAGACCGACCCGGAAACGCCGACGATTGCAGACGTAGGGAACATCGGACCGTATTTGGTTGAAGGGAGCCGGGTAGCAATCCAGAATCGCTCTCGTACACTCTGTCCATCGCCAGAGATTGGCATCGGCAGTAAACCAATCGACGATGGAAACTACCTATTTACGAGTGAAGAACGCGACGCTTTTATTCAAAGCGAGCGTCGCGCCAACGGATTTATTCGCAAATTCTGGGGTGCTGACGACTTCCTCTATAACCGCCCGCGCTGGTGCCTCTGGCTTCGAGACTGCCCTCCTCAACAATTGCGCAACATGCCCCGAGTGCTTGAAAGAGTCGAGGCCGTAAAAAGATTTCGACTCGCAAGTCGGAGCGCCCCGACTCGCGCATTGGCCGCAACGCCAACGAGGTGGCATGTTGAAAATGATCCAGCCAATCGGTACTTGCTGATTCCCCGGCACACGTCCGAACGACGTGCGTACATTCCGATCGGATACGTTGACCCGATTGAAATGGCGGGGGATAGCTGTCTGATAATCACCGATGCATCTTTGTTCCATTTCGGAATTCTGACCTCTGCCATGCACATGGCCTGGGTCCGCCAAGTCTGCGGTCGCCTCAAGTCGGACTACCGCTATTCCGCCAAGCTCGTCTACAACAACTACCCCTGGCCGCAGAACCCCACGGATGCCCAAAAGCAGAGAGTCGAGCAGGCCGCGCAAGGGGTGCTGGATGCTCGCGCCCGGTTCCCCGATGCGACCCTCGCTGATCTTTACGACCCCAACGCCATGCCCGCCGAACTCCGCCGCGCCCACGACGCCCTCGACCGGGCCGTGGATCGCTGCTACCGCGCGCAGCCGTTCACGTCGGAGCGGCAGCGGCTAGAGTTCCTCTTCGCCTTGTACGAGCAACTGACCGCGCCGCTCAATGCCGCACCGCGAAAGCGATCGCGCGGCCGCTCGCGGGACTAGTTACCAGCGACTCTCACTCCTCCATCGCGCCTTATTCCTCCATCTCCCACTTCGGTACACGGCCCGGGGTCCACGGGGCACCGGCGGCTTCGAGCTTTGCCTCCAGCGCGGGGAGGTCGGTCTCGATGAGCTTGGTCAGGTCGGCCAGCAGCGGGGTGAACTCCTCGCCGGCGAAGCGGTAGGCGTCGCGCTGCGTCTGCGTCGGCGGGCTGGTGGCGTACCAGAGGCTGTTCACGGCGTCCTCAACGCGCTCGCTGATCGACGTTGGCGTCGGCTCATTTCGCCGGCCGAGCGTGGAATCGCCGCGGAGTTTCGTCACGAGTCCTTTCAGCCGCTGGTCCATCGCGCGGAGATCGGCGAGCAAGGCCTGGTCGGCGTCGGGCGTTTCGGCGACCGCCTTGCGGAGGTGTTGAAGGCGCGTGTCGGCCTCGGAGGCAGCGCGGGAGGCGCCCTGCACGGCGCGCTGCAGGCGGGAGAACTTCCGCTTAAAGGCGATCAGCTCGGGCTGATTCGGATCGACGAATGTCGCGTTGTCCAGCGCGACGACGGTGAACGACTGCGGTCCGGCCAGCGTCGAGACCGCGCCGTCCACTTCCTTCACGAGCGTCGCGGTGTATTGCCCGGGCAGGGCGAGCGGCCCGGCGGGGATGACATCCCACGGGTCGAGGTCGGGGCCGCCCGAGAGACTGACCGGTCGTGCCGAGGGGTAGCGCAGGTCCCAGGCGGCGCGCTGGATGCCCTTTTCACGCTTGCAGGGGATGCGGCGGAGGGTTTTGCCGGCGCTGTCCTGAATGACCATGAAGACCTGCGGCTCTTTCTCCTGATCCTCGGCGTGGAGGTCGTCGATCGTCGGCAGGGGAACGTCCTTGCCGTCCTTGAGGGCCTTCTTCTCGGCTTCCTTGCGCTTCTCCTTGCGCGACGTGATCTTCTCCTTGAGGTAGTACGTGAAGACCGCGCCGAAGGGCGGATTGGGTGCAGCGAAGTACGACGCGCCCATCCAGCCGCGGCCCTTCAACCCGCCGAGCCGACTGGAAGGGATGTAACGCAATGCGGGTTTGACGGGGAAGATGTGCGCGTCCTTGCCGAGGGTCTCGGGCGTGCAGCTTCGCAGCGGTGAGTAGTCGTCGAGGATGAAGAGGCCGCGACCGAAGCTGGCGAGGGCGAGGTCGTTCTCGCGGCGCTGCACGGCGATGTCGCGAATGGCGATGGTGGGCAGGTCGCCCTTGAGCTTGAGCCACTTCGTGCCGCCGTCGAGTGTCACATACACGCCGAACTCGGTCCCGGCGAAGAGCATCTGCGGGTTCTCGTGATCCTCGGCGACGCTGTAGACGATGTTGCGCTCGGGCAAGTCGCCCGCGACGTTGACCCAGTTCTTGCCGCGATCCGGGCTGCGCAGCAGGTACGGCTTGAAATCGCCGTTCTTGTGATTGTCGAACGCGGCGTACACCGTGCTGGTTTCGTGCATCGATGCGACCAGGCAGCTCACGTAAGACATCTCCGGCACGCCGGGGAAGCGCTCGATTTTCTGCCAGGTGTCGCCGCCGTCCTGCGTGACCTGCACGAGGCCGTCGTCGGTGCCGACGTAAAGCATCTTCTCATCTTTCGGTGATTCGCAGAGCGAAACGATGTTGCCATAGAAGGAGGTCGAAGCGTGCTTGGCGACGGCGTCGGCGGACTGGATTCGGCCCATGACCTTTAGCTTGTTACGGTCGATCTGCCGTGTCAGGTCGGGGCTGATCGCCTTCCACGCGTTGCCCTGGTCATCGGAGCGGAACAGGATGTTCGCCGCGAAGTACAGCCGCTTGTGATCGAACGCGCTGATGATCAGCGGCGAGTCCCAGTTGAAGCGCAGCGGCGGCTGGCCGGGGGCTTCGCGCGGGCGGATGTCGATGGTCTGGCCGCTCTTGCGGTCGTGGCGCACAAGTCCGCCGTATTGCCAGAGGCTGTAGACGATGTTGGGGTCCTCGGTGTCAACGCGGGTGACGAAGCCGTCGCCGCCGACCGTGACGAACCAGTGGTCGTTGGTGATGCCGGCGCGCTCGAAGGTGCGCGAGGGGCCGCCCATGGTGTTGTTGTCCTGCGTGCCGCCGTAAATGTAATAGAAAGGCGTCGAGTTATCGACGGCGACGCGATAAAACTGCGTGACGGGCAGGTTGTGCTTGTAATGCCAGGTGTCGCCGCGGTCGAAGCTCTCGTAGACGCCGCCGTCGCAGCCGACGAGCAGGTAGTTGGTGTCGTTCGGGTCGATCCACAGGGCGTGGTCATCGACGTGGCGGTCGGTGTTGGGCACGCGCTTAAACGACTTGCCGCCATCCTCGGTACGGTGCATGAACGTGTCGAGCGAATAGACGACGTCGGCGTTCTTTGGATCAGCGACGATCTCGTTGTAGTACATGGGCGACGTCGCGATGTAATCGCTGCGTTTCTCCCACGTCTCGCCGCGGTCGGTGGATCGGAAAACGCCGCTCTTGTCCTCGGCGGCCTCCACGATCGCGTAGACGATGTCCGGATTGGCGGGTGAGATGGCGAGGCCGATGCGGCCCAGGTCGACGTCGGGCAGGCCCTTGTTGATCTTGCGCCACGTTTCGCCGCCGTCGGTGGACTTGTAGATGGCCGATTCGGGCCCGCCGTCGACAAGCGTCCAGACGTGTCGTCGGCGCTGGTAGGCCGTGGCGTAGAGCGTGTTGGGATCACGCGGGTCGATATGAACTTCGTTCGCGCCGGTGTCGTGGCTGATGAAGAGCACGCGCTTCCAGGTCGCGCCGCCGTCGG
>CAZQCF010000012.1:0-87168 GCA_964592235.1 uncultured Planctomycetaceae bacterium | reverse complement strand
CCACGTCGTCGCGTACAGCGTGTCCGGGTCGCCGGGCGCGAGGCACAGGTCGACCGCGCCGGCCTCGGCGTTCGCGAACAACACGCGCTGCCACGACGCGCCGCCGTCGGTCGTCTTGAACACGCCGCGATCACCGCCGGCGCTCCAAAGCGGCCCCTGTGCCGCGACCCAGACCGTGTTCGAGTCCTTCGGGTGGACGACGATGCGGCCGATGTGCTCGGATTCTTTCAGGCCCATGTTCTGCCAGCTTTGCCCGCCGTCGCGCGAGCGATAGACGCCGTCGCCGAAGGAAACGCTGCGCTGGCTGTTGTTTTCTCCCGTGCCGACCCAGACGACGTTGGGGTTGGACGGATCGAGCGTGATGCAACCGATGGAATACGAACCTTCACCATCGAAGACCGACTTCCACGTCGTGCCGCTGTTGGTCGTCTTCCAGACGCCGCCGGATGCGACGGCGACGTAGTAGGTCGAGCGATTGTCGGGATGCACGGCGAAGTCCCCGACGCGCCCGGACGAGAGCGCGGGACCGACGCAGCGGAACTTCAGCCCGGCAGCGGTATCAGCGGTCAGCTCGGCCTTTTCGGCGGGCTGGGTCGCTGCACGCTTGGTCGTCGCGGCGGGGGCGTCTGTGCTGGTTGAGAGAAAAAGCGAGAAGACAAGCGGGAAAGCGGCGAACATGGGAAAAAGGCTCCTCGGTCTGCGCGCGACGGGTCCGGTCGCGCGATGCGTGGCTCGCATTGCAGTATATCGGCACAAGGGGGTCGGTCCGGGTGCCGGCGCGTGGGATCAGGGCACGAGCAGGTCAATGAACGGCCCGGCGTCCAGGCCGTCAATGAAGGTGTCCTGATTCACGTCGGCCAGGTTGACATCGCAGCCGCCGAACCCGACGGGATCGAGCAGCGCTTCGACAAACGGCTCAACGTCGTCGAGATCGACCGTCAGATCGCAGTTCATATCGCCCAGCGAAGGCTCCGGCACCCAGGTGGCCAGCGAGCGCGGCGCGATGCCGTTGGTGGTGTACGCGCCGGGGCCGTTCATATTGAGCGAGCCGTCGGGGGCGATCTTGAAAGAATAGACGCCCTGGATGCCGTCGGTCGCGGTCGAATTGTCGGTGACGAACATGAAGTCGCCCATGGTACGCACATCGCCGAGCGTGCCCTGAAGGCCGACGTCAAACATGAAGGGCGAAGCCGTCAGCGCGCCGGTGACGGGATTGACAAGCAACGTGCGAACGGTGGCATCCGTGCCGTGTCCGACGATCAGCACGGAATCGTCGCCGGTGAGAAAGACGTTGGAGGGCGACGCGCCGGGGGAGATGAACGGCGTGCCGGCCATGCCGGTGAGCGTGCCGTCGGGGTTGATGGTCATGCCGACGACTTTGTTGCCGCCGTCGCTGATGCCGCCGGCGCCATAGAGCTTTGTGCCGTCGTGACTGACGGCGAGTTCGAGTGCAAACGGGGCGCCGGTCGACTCGGCGTCGAGGACGGTGAGCGAGCCGCCGGCGCCGATGGTCCAGGCGCGGACGACGCGGTTCGCCGATGAGTCATTCGCGTAGAGGTAGTCGCCCGAAGGATGCACGGCGAGATAGCCGAGGCTGTTTGACACGGCCGTGACTGCGAATGCGAAGGTCATCGACGGCACATTCGGATCAAATCGCCAGACCCAGACGGAATCTGGATTGGTGCCGGTGATGGCGGCGGCGAAGTACTCGTTGTCGAGCCAGACGACATCGAGCGGGCCGTCCTGAAGGACCGGGAGCGTCACCTGGTGCAGCAACGTGACGCTGGCGTCGGTATTGACGCGGAAGAAACTGATGCCGTCGAAGTCGCCGGCCGGGTGAATCGTGACGAGATGTCGCCCGTCGGGCGTGAGCGAGATTTCATAGGCGTTGCAACCGGGGCAGGGGTCGCTGGTTGAGGTGCGCGAACCTGTAATGACTTTGTTGACGAATTCCAGTTCGCCGTTGGCGTCAACGCGAAAGGCGGAAACGCTTCCTTCGAGGTTCCCGTTGTTGGAAACGAAAAGCGCGGGCGTGCTGGATTGAGCGCGCGCGTGCGAAGGTCCCGCGAGTGGCACGGCAACAACCGCGAGCGTGAACGTTAACAGTTGCAGGCGTCCGTTAATCGAGTCGGTCATCATGGCTGCTTCCTTCCTTGTTCGAGTGTTTCAGGGCAACAAGCCGTCGACAAGTCGCGCGATGTCGCGTCCGTCGCGCTGGCCGTCGCCGTTGATGTCGGCGTTGTTGATCGGGCATCCGGGGTACGTCGCGGCGTAGGTCGTCGAATCGAGCAGGGCGAGCACAAACGGCGACACGTCGCCGAGATCGCGCGCGCAATCGCAGTTGAGATCGCCGACCGGGCCGACCGAACCAGTGATGACGAGGTTTCCGATGCTGCTGTCGAAACCCGTGTTGCCATTGGCGTCGCGCGCGACGACTCGGATGCGTGCGGTGCTGGTGCAGAGATTCGGCACGACCCAGTTGTACGAGCCGGTGTCGGCGATGGCCGAAGCAATAACGGTGTCGTAAGAGTTGCCGCCGGTCGTCGAGAGAAGGATGTCCACGTTCGAGACGGCGTTGTCGTCGTCGGTGATCCAGTTGATGGCGACGCTGTTGCCGGGCGCGGGCAGGGTCTGGGCCGTGCGCGGGGTCTTGAGGTAGACGGTCGGGTTCGCGCCGCCCCGATGTTGTGGAACGTGCATGGCGATGCAGTGCATGACGCCGGCGGCGGTGATCATCGCCTGACAGTTGATCGTTGAAACGGTGTAGCCCGGCATGGCCGTCTGCCACGCCGTGACGGCGGCGGCGTTGAACGGCTGCACGGTGGCGTTGGTGTACGAGGGGACGAGGATCAGGTTGTTGCAGATCACGACGTTGGTATAAGTATAATGCACGCCGCTCACGCTGAACGCGGGGATGCGCGTGACCGTGTAACCCATTCCGGTCATCGTCACCGCGGCGTTGTCGCAGATGACATCCTGCGTCGAGCCGGGGTTGTTGGGCCAGTCGCTGATCATGACCTTCTGGTCGCCGCAGACCTGCATCCACATGTCGATGTGCTGCGTCGCGTCGACCGTCGTCGGGAACGGGTTGAAGAACATGTGATTCAACCCCTGGTACGTATTCCAGATGTTCGTGATCTGCGCCTCCGTTAGCGACGGGTTCTCATTGACGGTCAGTCTCGTGGCGAACGACTGCGTGTTGGCGCTCAAGTGAAAGTTCCCCCCGCCGTGAATCAATTCATTCGGCGAGTACAGCGTCTGCATCTCGTAATAGCCGTGCTTCTTGTAATTGGCGAAGGCGGTTGGGATCACATCGTCATTGGGCCGGGGCCGGTTGTACCGGTGGTCGACAATCGCGCGGCAATCGCCCTGGTACACATAGCGCGGGCCGTAGTCGCGAATCCAAACGGTGTCCGACGCGGCGATCAAAAACTTCACTCGGCTCATGTTCGTGCCGTTGCCCGAGAGCGTGGTCGTGGCTGACGACTGCGTCGCGGAATTGGCGACGACAATGTAGGCGTTCGCGTTGCCAGTCGTCGTGATCAGCCGCGCCATCTCGGCGATAATGGTCGTGTACGACCGCCAGTTGAGCAGAATGCCGTCCATCGGCTCATATTCGGCGACACAGTGCAGGGGACCGGTCGGCGCGGCCGTCGCGACGCGCGGGACAGCCGGGCCGCCAGGGTTCTCATCAAGCCAGCGCCGCTCGGTATCGGTCAGGTATCGCGGGACGACCGCATCGGGCGGAAAAACCAGTTCGCCGTCGACAATGACCGGCTCGTCAACTTGCGCGACTGCGGATGATGAGAAAAACAAGAACGCCGAAAGGCACAGAACGCCAAACAAAGCCAAGCGCATGAGATGCTCCGATTCGCGGGAGCGCCGGCTCCCGAAAGGGACGATGACGGTCCGATCGACGGCGGGGTTGGTGCGGGGCTGGGCACCCTGGTCGATCGATTCCCCAATCCACAACCGATCATTTTACCGTAAAGGTGCGAATCGGATCAAGGCATTTCCCCGCCGTCGCTCGGTGCGTTGGCGGACCTAAGCCCAGCGGATAACATCACTTGCATGAGCGCCGCCTTCCTTCGCTGCATCCGACCCGTCTGCGACGCGACGTACGACCTTGCAGACGAACGCTACGAATGCGGTCGCTGCGGCGGGTTGTTGGACGTCGCATACGACTGGTCCCGATTGCAGCCGCCGGCGACTTTATCGTTCTTTGAGTCGCGCTGGGGCCGCCGCGTCGCGCCGCTCGACTTTTCGGGTGTATGGCGGTTTCGAGAGCTGCTGCCGTTTGCGGACGTGAATGACCTCGTCACGCTCGGTGAGGGTCAAACGCTGCTGCAAGCCCCGGACCCGGCCACGTTGGACCTGCCGCTGCGCACGGGCCGACTGCACCTGCAGTACGAGGGCATGAACCCGTCGGGCAGTTTCAAGGACAACGGCATGGCGGCGGCGTTCACCATGGCGCGGCGGCTGGGGCGGCCGCTGGTCGGGTGCGCGTCGACGGGCAACACCAGCGCGAGCCTGGCGATGTACGCGGCGAACGCGCGGCTGCGCGACGGCCGCGCAATGAAGTCGGTTGTGTTCATCGGCGAAGGCAAGATCGCGTTTGGAAAGCTCTCGCAGGCGCTGGACCACGGCGCGATCACGCTTCAGATCGCCGGCGATTTCGACGCTTGCATGGCGCGCGTGCGCGAGGCGTCCGGTCGGCTGGGTCTTTACCTGATGAATTCGGTAAACCCGTTCCGGCTCGAAGGGCAGAAGACGATCATGTATCGCGTGCTGGAGGGGCTGGGCTGGGAGCCGCCCGATTGGATCGTCGTGCCGGGCGGCAACCTCGGCAACAGCAGCGCGTTCGGCAAGGCGTTTATCGAGTTGCGTGAATTGGGGTTGATTTCGCGCGTACCGAGACTGGCGATCGTCAACGCGCGCGGCGCGAACACGTTGTGCGAACTGGTGAACGCACGCGGGCTGCGCTGGAGCAACGGGGAGTGGGATGCGGCGGTCGCGCAGGCGTACTTCGCCGAACAGGCGGCCGCCGGACGCCGCGCGAAGACGCTCGCGACGGCGATTGAGATTGCGCTCCCGGTGAACCTGTCGAAGGCGCTGCGTTCGCTGGACGCGATGAACGGCATCGTGTGCGACGTGAGCGACGAGGAGATTCTCGACGAGAAGGCGCGAATCGGGCGGCACGGACTCGGCTGCGAGCCGGCCAGCGCCGCCAGCGTGGCGGGCCTGCGGCACTTGATCGGGCGCGGCGTTATCGAGCGCGACGCCCGCGTCGTCTGCGTCCTGACGGGGCATGCGCTGAAGGACCCCGACGCGACAGTGACGTACCACGCCGGGGACAAGAGCGGCGCCGGGCGCGGTCAGCTTTCGAATCAACCGATCCGTGTGGCGAATGATCTCGATGCGATCTGCCGCGCGATCGAATTCGCGCGGTGAATTGTGAGATGATTGCTCCGCGGCGGTGAAATGCGTCGTCGCAATGGATTGTAGCAGCACGTCGCGGAAGCCGGCGGATTGCAATCCGTCGGCGTCGCAGGTTTACAAGCCCACACGAATTGAAACACGCGCAATCGAAACGAAAGGAACGATTCGAATGCCAATCAAACTTGCAATCGCCGGCGCGGCCGGCCGCATGGGGCGGCGGCTCATCGCGCTGGCGTCGGCCGACGCGGAGTTGAAGGTCGTTGCGGCCCTGGAAAGACCGGTCTGCGCCGACCTCGGCCGTGACGCGGGCGAACTCGCGGGCGTCGGCACGATCGGTGTTCGCGTGACCGCGGAAGGACCACGCGATTCGGCGGCGGCGCCGGCCGGCGAGCTATTCGACGTGTTGGTCGACTTCTCCGCGGCGGCTGCGACCGTCGGCTGGATCGACTGCTGCATGAAAACCAGGCGGCCGATCGTGATCGGTACAACAGGGCACGATGAAGCGGCGCTGGCACGCATTCGCGCGGCGGCGCAGTCCATCGCGGTGCTGAAATCGGCGAACATGAGCGTGGGGGTGAACGTGTTGCTGCGGTTGGCGCGCGAGGTCGGCGCGCTGCTGGACGAGTCGTACGACGTGGAAGTAGTCGAATCCCACCATCGCTTCAAATTGGACGCGCCCAGTGGCACGGCCTTGGCGCTGATTGAGGCGATCCAGCGCGGTCGAGCAGACGCGGGCCGCCCCCTGGGGGATGTCAATGCGATGCGCGCGGCGGGCGAGGTGAACGCGTCGCGCGCGGCGAGTCAATATGAGCCGGGCCAGTCATGGCCCGGAGGCGCGCCGTCAAACCCCGCGGGGCCGGCGGCGGCTCGGACCGCCCGCGCGCCCGGCGAGATCGGCGTCCACAGCCTTCGCATCGGGGATACAATCGGCGAGCACAGCGTGCAGTTCGGCAATCTCGGCGAGACGATCACGCTGGCGCACAGCGCGCACGCGCGCGATACGTTTGCGCTGGGCGCGCTGCGCGCGGCGAAGTGGATCGCCGGCCGCACGCCGAAGTTGTACGATATGCAGGATGTCTTATTCGGGCAACGCGCCTGAACGCGGTCGCCTAATCACCATTGCCGCCGCCAATGCTGATCGCGCATTGCGCGTCGTCACGAGGAAGATCACAGACCGGCGGCCGTGGATAGCAATCCATGCGCCAATTCTCGCCGCGCAGAACCCAATAACCACCATATTGGCTGGAAAGGTCCTGTTGTCCGGCCAGTCGGATCGCGCCGGCGTGTCCATCCACGAAGAGCACGTTAAAGATGTTCGCTTTTCGATGCCAGCCCATGGTGCGGTAGGTCGGTGCGTTCCATTTCGCGACTTCTGTAATGGCTTCTTCGAGGATCACCGTCGTTGAGGGATCCGGAACTTGCGTCGCAGGCCGCATGTAAGGCCCATAGAAGTGCTTTTTGAAATTCGGTGTATTGTCCGTGAAATTAATGTGATTGTTCAATCGATAGCTGCTTCCAGTCGTGATGTACGTAGCGCGATTGCGCACTTGCGCGCCAAGGAACCAGTCATCAAAATTAACCGGCGCCTCGGGAATCCCCGAATCTCCCAGGCACTGAAAGGGATTCCATTTCGTATTCCGGCCATCCTGAAACAAGTACTTGTTCAGGAGGCGGTTTTCGGCAATGAAATCCGGACTGCCATAGACCAGCATGCCGGTCGCGCCGCCGTATTCGAACTCGCCGTCGTACCACCAGCTGATCTCGGCTCGAGGGTGAATGGGACTCGTGAATCCCTGTGGGTCGTCCGTGCTATAGGTTGAAAAGGCGATGCCCAGCTCGCGCATGTTCGCCAGACACTTTACCTTGGTTCCCTCCGACCGCGCCGATCCCAGCGCCGGCAGCAGCAGGGCGAGCAAGGTGGCGATGATGGCGATGGCGACGAGCAGCTCCAGCAGCGTGAAGGCGGCACGCGCGGTCCGGCAAGGTCGGGACCGCGATCGAGCGGGCGAACGCCGCTTCCGATACGCAACTGCGGATCGCTTCAATTGGATTTGTTTTCGCGCCACAAAACCCGCCCACACAGGTTCGATGCACCCGGCGAATCGCCGCGAGAGAAGTGCCTTCTATTGTATCGTGCAAGCCGAGGAATGAGAATGAGTCAAGACGGACTTGGGAGTCGCAATGTCGATGGCGACCGATTGGCTGATCACCGGCGCGGGCGGGCAGTTCGGCAGCGTACTGCTCGCGCACCTCATGGGCACGGGGCACGACGCGGGCGGCTGGGTCTCGCCGCGCGGGCCGACGCCGCGTGTGTGCCTGTGCGAACGAGTTGATCTGTGCGACGGCGCGCGCGTGACGGCGCTGCTGGACACGACACAACCGCGTGTGATCGTGCACGCCGCGGCGGTAACGAGTGTGCAGGCGGCGCACGACGATCCCGACGCGGCCCGGCGAACGAACGTCGATGCCACGAAGCGCCTAGCGGAGTGGGCGGCGCGCCGCGGCGCACGGTTCATTTACATCTCCACCGACATGGTGTTCGACGGGTCGGCCGCGCCGTACGACGAGATGGCCGCGACGTGCCCGGTGTCGCGGTACGGGCGGACCAAGGCCGATGCGGAGGAGGTCGTGCGCGCGATCGGCGGCGAGGCGCTGATCGTGCGATTGCCTCTGATGTACGGGCTGCCGGCGGTGGATCGGCCGACGACGTTTGTCGGTCAGCTCGCGGCGCTGCGGGAGGGGCGCGAATTGCGGCTTTTCACCGATGAGTTTCGCACGCCGATCGAGCTGGGCGACGCGGCCCGTGCGGTGACCGAGGCGGCTTCTTCCAGCGCGACGGGCCTTCTTCACATCGCCGGGCCTCAGCGATTGAGCCGATTCGAGATGATCGAGATCGCGGCGCGGGCACTGGGCATCGAGCGGCCGAACTTGTCAGCCATCTCGCGCGCCGAAGCAGGCGGGCCGGAACCTCGCCCGGGGGATTTGAGCCTGTCGTGTGCGCGGTACGAATCGCTGTTCAATCACCCGCCGGGTCGGCCGATCGCGGAAGCGATGAGACAAATAGCAAATTGTGAATAGCGCATGGCGAAATCGTGCATCCCGTTCGAGCGCGATGCCGCAGGGTGCGTCCTCGACGCACCATGAATCTGGATAGAAAAGCGGCCGGCAAGCTTGCCGGCCGCCTTATCGTGCGACGTCTGGAGGTTTCGCTTCCAGCCTCTCGCGCAGCCGCCTACGGGCAACCGTTGCCGAGCAGGCAATCGACGAACAGGATGCGGTCGTTGCCGCTCAAGTCGCCGCTGGCGTCCATGTCGGCGCAGCCGCAGCCCGGTGCAAAGGCGTCGTTGCCGATCGTGCAGTTGACGAACTGCTGCACGTCAAGCCCGTCGCGGAACGTGTCACCGTTCAGATCGCCCTTCAGGCTGCATTGCGGCGCGAACCAGTCGAGCACGCGCTGCATGACGGCCTGGCGATTGGCCGGCGTGCTGATCGCCTCCCATGGGAATCCGAAGAAAACGGTCTTATAGACCGGCGTCTCCTTGTAAATCGCCGCTTCCGGCGGGGTGCCGGTGTTGCCGCTGAAGGCCAGCAAGGCCGTGCCGTTCGGGCTGATCCGATCGCTGAAGTTGGAAAACGGATAGCTCAACGTGTACGGGCCGTAACCGGCGAACAGGGCGTTCTGCCCGGTGACGGTCGTCTGGTTCACGTCATTGGTGCCGGGGCTGGCCATGCCGAGGTAATTCTGCATGAAGGCCGTCGGCACGCCGGTCGGGCTGTCTCGATCGTACAGGTAATCCTGACTGACGATCCAGAGGCGCTTGCCCGAATCGAGCCACGTCGCCAGCGCTGCCTCACCAGCCGGGCCGGGGCCGCAGAACCCGCCGAACTCGTCGCCGGTGAACCAGATGACGATCTTGTAGGGGCCAAGCTGGGCCGCGGTCGGCTCGTTGTCGGTGTTGTTGGTATTCCAGACATCGTAACTTCGGCCGAGAGCGTCGAGCGCGGTGGTGTACGTCGCGCGGACATCCGGGCCGTTGTCGTCGTCATCGACGAGGAGAATCTGCGGGAAGGATCGCGTCGTGAAGCTCCACTCGGCGGAGTTCGCGCCGGTGCCGCACGGATTGGTCGAACGCACGCGCCAGTAATAGGTCGTGTCGCTCGAGAGGTCGGCGCCGGGCGTCCAGGTCGGGTTGAGCAGGCCGGTCGCGCTCTGCACGATGCTCGTGAAAGCGGCGTCGGACGCTACTTCAATCGTGTAGCTCACGCCCTGGGCCGGGACGCTCCAGGTGAAATTCGGCCGAAGTGCCTGATTCGTGACACCGTTGCCCGGTGCGGTCAACGTCGGTGCGGCGGGCGCGGCGGTGTAGAGGTTCAACCCCGCGACCACCGAGCGATTGATCGCGCCCGAGACGCCGTCGATCTGAATGTTGTAGCTGCCGGCGGAAGCCGCGCCGGTGTTTGAGACCGTCAACGTCGCCATGCTCGGCGGCGTGACCGGATTCGGGCTGATGTTGACCGTCGTGCCGGCCGGATTGCCGCTGACGCTCAACGTGACCGGGTCGGTGTAGCCCATGATCGAGCCGACATCGACGGTGTAGACCGCGTCGGCCGGGGCGCAGATGTCCTGCGGCGAGGGCGAGACGCCGAGCGTGAAGCTCGGATCCTGCGCACAGTTGTAGCAGACGACGGCGAAGTCCTGATCGGTGGCGTCGCCGCTGTTCGGGATGCCGTCGGAGTTGATGTTCGTGGCGTTCACGCGAATCAGGTAGCCGCCCGGCGCGGTCGGGCCGATGAAAACGCCTTCCGTATTGTTGCGATCATCCGCCGCGCCGCCGGTGACCGACCAGCCGACGCTGTTGAAGATGTTGCCCTTGTAGATGTTCGCGCCTTCCTCAACGGTGAGATCGAGGTTGTTGTTCCACGCCGGTGTGCTGCCGCCCAAGCCGTGACCGGGGGCATCGGTCCAGACAAGCATGATCTTAATCGGCTTGGTGGGGTCCTCGGCCGAGACGGCGCGGGTCCACTGCTCGCCGGTGTTGTCGAAGACAGCCGGATTGTCGAAGTAAAGCACCGACAACTGCGGATCGACCACTTTCTGCAATTCCATGCGGCCCCAGCCCTGCTTGCTGTCGAACGGAGGGCCGAGGATTCCGCCGTCGGCGTCGAGCTTGCCGACGAGGTTGCGCGCCTCGGCGATGAAAGCAGCCTTCACGAGCGCGGGACTGGGATCAACCGTGTAACCCGGCAGACTGCGGTAGTACTGAATGAACAGGGCAACGGCGCCGGAGACATGCGGAGAGGCCATGCTGGTGCCGCAGTTCAGGCCGTAGCTGTTGGTCGGAATGGTCGAATCGACGTAACAGCCGGGCGCGACCATGTGCGGGATCTTTCGGCCGTCGAGTGCGGGGCCGTGCGCGGTATTGGAAGACAGGTCGTCAATCTGGAGAATCTGTGAGCCGGTTCCGCTGTTCTGCATTTTGGTGGAGCCGATCGTGAACATGTTCTTGCCTTCGTCGGGCGTGCCTTGGGTGCTCGTGCCGCCGTTGCCGTTCATGAAGGAAAGGACAAACGTCAACGGTTGGTTGCCCGCCGCATTGGGATCGGCATCGCGCACGCCGACATCCACTTGGCGCGTTTTCTCGTCGTAGCCGAGGGGTGTTCCCGAAGGCCCCCAACTGTTGCCGGAGAGCGATGACCCGTTGTTGTACGACGTGGTCATGAGCAGCAGCATGCCGCCGGCGCCGGTATAAGTCGGGCTGTAATTCTGCTCAATGAGATTCGCGCCGGGTGCGACGCCGAGGCCGCGCTGAAAGCCAAACGCATCAAGCACGCCGCTCGTGCCGTCGGCCGCCATGATGCCGGCAGTGTGGGTGCCGTGTGAACTCGAAGTCGTTCCGCAAGAAACACCGACGCAAGGAAGGAAGCGATTGACGAGGTTCGGGTGCGTGTCCTGCACGCCGCCGTCGACGTTGGCGATGATGACGCCCGCGCCGTTGACGCCGACGCTGGACAGCCAGGCGAGGTAACCGGGGAAGGCCTGGTTCGAGCCGTTGACGTTGTTGGCGTTGACCTGATTGCTCATCTCGCCGCGAAGACCGCCGTCGGTGGCTTCGGGCTGGATGCTGTAAACGCCTTCCAATTCGGCGATCGCCTGGAACTTATCGCCGGGAAGCATGAAGGTGACATACGCGAAGGCTGGATCGGTGTCGGTGATGCTGTCGATCTTCCCGCCCAACGCCGTGATCGCTTCCACCGTTCGGCCGACGTCGGCGCCCTTATAGACCAGTACGGTTGATGCAATGCTCTCGGCAGGCAGCGTGCGCCAGCGCGGCAGAACTTTGAATGCCGGCAGAAAGTCACCGGTCCAGCGAATCGCCGGCGCCGCGCGAGTCGCCGCGACGGCTTCCTGGTCGCCGTAGACGACATATGTATATGGATGAATGTACTGGATGACTTCCAGGCCGTTTGCGCGGAGATCGTCGAGCCATTCCTGCCTGGTCGAACCGACGAATTGGACGAGGCGAAGATTGGGGCCGGCCGAGCGCGGAGTGGCCCATTCCTGTGGCAGGGCGGGCTGCGCGACAAGCGGATCGAAGCTCACCTCACCGAGCGTAAGGGTGTAATCGACAGACTCTCCGGGTGCGACCAGGTCAGCAGCGCGAGCCGACGTTGTGATTGAAGCAGCGATGAATGCGAGTACCGGCACGACACGGCGATAAGTTTGCGTCGTCATTCCCAATCTCCACACCTGGTTTGACATGAAGCCCGCACAAAGGATCGTCGCAGCGCCACGCGGCCCGCTGCCCGCCTCCCCGGCGAGACCCTGACCACACGTCGCCGAATCAACCTTGATCGGCGATCCAACCAGCCATGTTAATGATAACAGAAGCCGCTTTTCGAGTGAACAGAATTCCGCGTCAGGCCGGCGAAAAAACAACGGTGCCGGGCGGGAAATCGCCCCGGAATGGACCCGATTCGCGGGCCGGTCAGCCGATGCGGTATCGCCGCTGTTTGAGATAGTCCCAGACGACGTACCGCACCAGTTCGCGCCCGCCGACGAAGAACACGCGCCCGGCGGTGCGTTCGGCGAGGGTGTTGGCGAATTGCACGTCTTCCTCGGTCTGGCCCCAGTTCGACAGGAGGAAGACGTTGATGGTGATGCCCTGGTCCTTGCACGCGGCGCCTTCGCGCAGCGTGAAATGCTCGGTGCGGTGGTCGGGCGGGTACAGCATATAAAGCTGATTGTCTTCATAGTGGGCCGTGGGCAGGCCGTCGGTGATGAGGATGATCTGGCGATTGGGGGTGTCCTGCACCTGGAGCAGGGTGCGCGCGAGGCGCAGGCCCTGTTGGAGATTGGTGAAGTGGGGCGGCAGATCGCGCTCGGTGATGCGCTCGTCGCCCAAGTCCGCGCGAAGTCGCACGACCGGGTCGTAGATCGTGACGGGCTTGGGCAGCAGACTGGGGACTTCCGAGACGTGCCGCCGTTTGGCGACCGTGTACACCTCAACAAAGTCCACGAAATCGCCGGGGTACTCGCTGCGGATCAGGCCGTGGAGCGCCAGTGCCATGCGTTTGACATTGATGTACTGCCCGCCGTGGCGCATCGAGCCGCTCATGTCCATGACGACGACCGTGGCGCACTTGGGTGTGTTGCGCGTGCGATGGATTTCGATGTCGGCCGGATTGAGGCGGATTCGCTTCGGCGAAACCGGCGATTCGCCCGGGTCGGAACCGGCAGGGGCGCTGCTTGGTGCTGATTCCTGCGACTGGCGGACCAGCGCATTGACGAGCGAGCCGGCGACGTCCATGTTCGCGAGCGAATCGCCGAATTCGTAGGGCTTGGTGCGAGGCAATTCGACCGCGCCCTCGCCGCTGATGTCGTCCACGTGTCGGCCGCTCCGCGCTGCCTGAAGGTCGGCGAAGATGCGGTCCAGCAATTTCGATTGGAAGACGCGGAAGGCCTTGGGCGTGAGCGCGAACTGCTTGCCGTCGCGCTGCAGGCCCTGCTCCTCGGCGAGGTGACGGACCATCTCCTCGACCTGTCGCCGCAGCGCCTCCAATTCGCCGATTTGCTCCTCATTGGCGAAGCGGGCCAGCTCGTCCATGTTGATGCGGTAGAGCTTCGCGTTGCGGGCGGCCTCCTTGAGTTGCTCAATGAGGCGGTCGATGGTTTCCAGCTCGTCCTTGATCTCGATCGCCTTGGCCGCGGTCATCGGCGTGCGGCCGGTGAATGCGTACTTCGCGGCGAGCTGCTCGACTTGAAACCGGTCTCCGAGCCGGTCCATGAGCGTGACGAGCACGCGGGCGAATTCACTTCGTTGCGATTCACCGTACCAGAGTTTCTCCAGGTCGCGCATCTGGGCCGCGCGCACCGCGCGATCGAATGCCGCTTGCTTCGCCTTGGGCGGATGGGCATTTCGAGCGGCGGATTCGTAGGCTCGCTGCGCATCGTGCTTCGCGCCGGCGGTCTCGTAGGTCTCGAGAATCTTTCGCTTGCGTTCTTCGAGCATCGCCAGCAGTGAATCCAGGCTCGGCCCCAGCCCGCGAATCTGTGAGGGGTCCAGTTCAATCGCGCTTGCGAGTTCTTCGTCGGTGAAGCGGCGCATGCTGCCGTAAGCGAGCATGTGTTCAAACGCGGGCGAGACGAGGTCCGGCGGCTCGCGCGCGGGCATGGGAAAGCGCTGCGGGTCGTACCCGAGATACGTGTGGATGATGCCGCCGGTCGCACCGTCGTCGGGTGAGTCAGAGCGGCGGGGTAAATCAGCTTGCGGGGGCTGGGCCATGCGTGGATTGTACCACGCTGGGTGCACCTTAACTGGTTAGCGTCGATAAGCAGCCCTGTCGGTTGCGGAGTGAATCGTTCACCGGGATTCAGTCCATCGCGGCAAGCCCGACCAGTGCCGCGGCGAGAATCAGCCACGCGGGGTTCAATCGCGTGAACAAGAGGAAGATCACGCCGGTGATTCCGATGAGCACGGTCGACCAATCCGTCAATGCGGAGCGGGCAAGCTGGCAGGTGACGGCCGCCATGAGGGCGAGCGAAGCGACGTTGACGCCGTCAAGAATGGACGCCGCGAGAGGCGACCGGCGAAGTCGTGGAATGAGGGGCGCGCTTATCGCCACGAAGACGAACGCAGGAAGGAAGATTCCGGCCGTTGCGGTGCAGGCACCGGCCGGTCCGGCGATGACGTAGCCGATGAAGGTCGCGGACGTGAAGACGGGGCCGGGCGTGAATTGCCCGATGGCGATGGCGTCGAGGAGTTGCGATTCGGTCAGCCATTGCCAGCGTTCGACGAGACCGGCGCGGAGGAACGCAAGCAGGACGTAGCCGCTGCCGTACAGCACCGAGCCGATCTTGGCGAAGAATAAAAAGAGTTTCCAGAGGGTCGCGCTGCCCGTGGTCGTGGAGAACACCGGACTGATAAGGGGCCAGACGGGAATTGCCGCCAACGGGGCAGTAACGCAGCAAAGCGAATCGCCGGGGCGCAGTAAACGATTCAGCAAAGGTACGGCCATGCCTGCCAGCGCGAGCAGAAGCAACTCGTGAAAGCCAATGAGTGACAGGGCAAAGGCAACCAGTGCGACGGCCGCGAGCCGGCGCGTTCGCAAGGCCGATGGCGCCAAGCGCCAGAGCGCCTGCAACACGATGACGAGCACGACAGGCTTAACGGCGTGCAACGCTCCGTGAATTCGCGGTAGCTCGGCATAGCGGGTGTAAAACCACGCGCAGGCGAATGTGATGAAAAAGGCCGGCAGAATGAAACAGGCTCCGGCGATAAGCAGCCCACGCCAGCCGCCGCGGCGCAGGCCGATGTGAATAGCCATTTCAGTTGAGTTGGGGCCGGGGATGAGGTTGGTGGCGCCGAGGAGATCGAGAAACTCGGCGTGCGTCATCCATTTACGGCGGTGGACGACTTCCTGTTCCAGCATCGCGATGTGAGCGGCCGGGCCGCCGAAGGAGGTGGCGCCAAGCTTGAGAAAGAGCGCGGCGAGTTCGCGCAGTCGTGCGGCCATGCGTTCAGGACCGGCATCGGGTTGATCGTTGACGGCCGGCATATGAAGTTCCAGAATTATCGAATTCCGATATCGGGATACGATATGATAAAGGGAGGATCGTTTCAATGCCTCGCAGCGGGGACCAACATCTGTACGCCGGTTTGATCCGGCTGCATATCCTGCACCACGCCGGCGACGGGCCGATTTACGGGCAGTGGATCATGGATGAGCTGGGCCGGCACGGATACCGGCTTGGCCCCGGCACGCTTTACCCGATCCTGCATCAAATGGAGCGACTGAATTGGCTGCGGTCGGCCCGAACAGTCGTCGAAACCAGACACCGGCGGGTTTACCGTTTGACGCCGATCGGACGAATCGTGCTGTCGCGGGCGAGGCGGAAGGTGCACGAATTGTTCGGGGAGCTGTTTGCGAACAGTCGGAAGCCCACTTCAAAGCGCGGCACGAAAACGGTGCGGCGCAATTCGTTCAAATGATTTGAGCGAGTCGGACTTGCCGCGTGCGGTTGCTACAATTCTCCGCGAGGTTGAGATGAGCTATTCCTCGTTACGCGGAGTTTCATTCTGTTGCCGAAGGGGTGACACGTTGCAACGGTTCACGACTACGATCGCGCGCTGGCGGACGTTGCGGGGACGTCTTGCGGCAGGCCTGCTGGCTGCGGGTGCGTGGCTGACGGGTTGCGGAACACCGACGCCTTGCCCCCAGAGGCCAAGTGGCCGGCCGCGCGGCGTGGCCCAGTCCATAACTTCGGATGCTCCATACGTCTCGGTGGAGGATCCCTATCGATCCGGTGCGCTGGAGGTGGCATCCCTCGTCGTCGAGCGCTGCGATCGCGGTGCGCCGGTGCTGCTGCGCGTGCACGCCCCAGCGGCGCCGGGTCAGTATCCCGTGCTGCTGTTTCAACATGGCTTCATGGTGGAGAGCAGCGCGTATGAAGGAATGCTGCGGCACGTCGCCAGTCACGGGTTTGTTGTGGTCGCGCCGCAGATGTATCAGCCCGGCCTCATGGCGCTGCTCGGGTCGCCGAGCGCCTTTGAAGAGGCGGATGTCGCGTTTGCACTCGTGGAGTGGATGACCGAGAATTTGAGCGCGGTCGCAGGGGTCACGGCGCGCCTGGATCGACTGGCCATTGGCGGCCATTCGCGCGGGGGCAAGGTGGCGTGGCTCTCCGCGCTGAAGGATCCGACGCGGTTTCGCGCGATCATCGGCGTCGACCCGGTGGATGGGCGCGGCGGGCCGGCGGGAAATCAACCTCGCGTCGCGGACGAGCCGTTTCCATTCAGCTTGCCGGCGCTCGTGCTCGGGGCCGGATTGGGCGGCGCCTGCGCGCCGGAAGGCGACAACTACGTTCAGTTCTTCAATGCGAGTCAGTCGCCGGCGTGGCGCGTGATTGCGACGGAGTACGCGCACGGGGACATGCTGGATGAACCGGCGGCGGCGGCCTCGGCGGCGTTCTGCGGGTCCGGGGAAGATCTTGATCGAATGCGGCGCGCGACTGCGGGGATGATGGTCTTGTTGCTGCGCGATGCGCTTCAGCGAGGTGAGACGCCGGCGAGCGATGTTTTTGAGACGAATGCGCCGCCGATCGACGTTCAAATCGGTTCGAAATAATCGGCCCATGGCGGTTTAAGATTGAGTGGTTACCCTTGACCTCGTTTCGCCAAGCCAATGGATGATTGGGCGTGACACTGCTTGGAGCAGTGTCACACGGCACGGTCCATTGATTGGAGAGCATCACGAATCGGCGAGCGTCTGTCGTACACCGGCTTCCAGCGCGGTCGGCGGCAGGTTGAAACCTGCATCGCGGAGTCGGCTCATGTCGGCCTGGGTGAAGTTCTGATACTGGCCGGCGACATCGGGCGGCATGTCGATGAAGCGGATGCGGGGTTCGCGGCCGAGGGCGGCGAAGACCGCGTGCGCCAGATCGAGAAAGGTCCGCGGCGTGCCGGTTCCGGAGTTGTACAGCGCGCAGGGGGCATCGCTTTTCCAGAGCCAGAGCAAGTGCTCGACGCAATCGCCGACGAAGACGAAGTCGCGGCGCTGTTCCCCATCGCGAATCGCGGGGTCGTTTGACTTGAACAGACGCACTTCTCCGCCTTCGAGAATCTGCCGCCGTGCGTGCCAGACGACGCTGGCCATGCGGTCCTTGTGTCCTTCGCGCGGGCCGTAGACGTTGAAGAACTTGACGCCGGCCCATCGCGGCGGCGCAGGACGACCGGCCGCTACTTGCTCCAATGCCCACTGATCAAAATCGTTCTTGCTTTTGCCGTAGAGGTTGAGTGGTTTGAGTTCGCTCGGCGGCGTGCGATCGTTGAAGCCCATTTTGCCGTCGCCATAGGTCGCGGCGCTGGACGCGTAAATGAGAGGGCGAGTGTTTGCCGCGCACCAGTTCCAGAGCCGCTGGGTGTAGCGGATGTTGATTTCCTGGAGAAACTCCCAATTCGTCTCGGTCGTGCGGCTGCACGCGCCGAGATGGAAAATCGCGGCGGGAGCGAGGCGCCCGGCCTCGAGGTCAACGAGGAATTGATCGTGTCGCAGCACGTCGCCGGCCGGTCGCAGGCGCGATTGATCCAGCCCGGACAGATTCGGCGCCTTGGCGGGCGTTACCTCACGATCGACGAGCATCAAATCGTGCCCGTCGTGCGCGAGGCGATGCGCGAGGTTCGAGCCGATGAAACCTGCGGCGCCGGTGACGGCGATCAGATCAGGCATGTTGCGGCGTCATCTCAAAGAACTTCTGCCAGCGCCGGGCTTCGCGCTTCTTCCATGCGCCTTGGCCGTAGCCGTAGCCGACGATCGCCGGGACCGCCAGCGTCGCTTCGCTGTAGACCATTTGCTCAAACGCGGTATCCACCTTGCCCCAACTGGACGCTTCCTTGAGCGTGCTGCTGGAGAGTGCCCCGTCGCGCACGTCGGCCACGGTGACCTGAACGGCGTAGCGGTGCATTTCGACATCCTGGCCGAGGATCTCCGCCGCGACGACGATGTCCTGCGTGAAGTTCTTGGGCACCCCGCCGCCGATCATGAAGATGCCCGTGCGCGGGCATTGGATCTTCAACTGGGTCAGTTCATAGAAGTCGCGTCCGCCGTCCCAGATGACGTGATCCTTGCCGCCGCGTTCGGCAATGTGCGCGACCAAGCCGAAGCCCGCCGAACAATCGGAGAAGGCCGGAGCGAAAATCGGCACGTCGTTCTCGAAAGCCGCGAGCAGGATGGAGTCGCGGTTCTTCCCGTTCTTGTCGAGGTAGCGGCCGAACTCGCGGAGCATCTCGCGCGAGGAATAGGCGCGCGGCTTGAGGCTGTCGAAAATCTGCTTGGTGACATCGTCGCAGATGCGCAGCTCATCCTCGTCGATGAACGTATCGTAGATGCGGTCGATGTGCAAGTCGCGGAGCGTGTCGTCTTCCATGCCGGACTTGTATCGATCGGGTGCGATGTAGTGCCGGAAGCCCAGCCCCTCGAAGAAGTCCTGATCGATCAGGTTCGCCCCGGTGCTGACGATGCAATCGACCATGCGGTTGCGCACCATGTCGGCGAAGACTTTCTTCAAACCCGCCGAGACGAGCGAGCCGGCCATGCACAGGATGATTCCGCAGTCCGCGTCGTTGAGCATCATGTTGTAGATCGTGGCGGCGCGATGCAGATCTCGGCTGCTATAGGCCATGTGCTCCATCGAGCCGACGAGCCTGGCGTAATCGAACTTGGTAATGTCGATGTGCTCGATGGGGGTGGCGAGCAGTTCTTTCTTGGTTGGCATCGTATCGCTCCTTTTGCCCGGCCGGTTCGGCGGATTTGAGTTGGCTCACGGCGGCTTGCCGAATCGCATAGCGTAGCACGCTTCAGTCAGGGTTTCCAGATCAGGCAAGCGGGCCTGCGGCGGCTTCGACCTCACCAATCAGCGCCCGGTCCTGCACCAGCGCCAAGGCGTTGCAGATGTCGTGCCCGAAAGCCCGATCGGCGGTCGCAAAGGGGATCATGCGACGCACCGCAGCGTGCGCGGCGAGCGGGCCGACGCCCGGTTTGAGCGGCGCGCGAAAGTCCAGCGCCTGCGCCGCGGTCAGCAATTCGATCGCCAGCACAGTCTCGGCATTCTCAACGGACTGCCAGCATTTGAGCGCGGCATTGGCGCCCATGCTGACGTGGTCTTCCTGGCCGAGGCTGGTCGGGATGGAATCGGTGGAAGCCGGGGCGGCCAGCAATTTGCATTCGTTCACGAGGGCGGCGGCGGTGTATTGCGGGATCATCAGGCCGCTGTTGATACCGGTGTCCTTCAGCAAAAGCGGCGGCAGGCCGTCGTGGCCGGAGAGCAGCAGGAAGGTTCGTCGCTCGGAGATGTTGGCCCATTCCGAAAGGGCGATGGCGAGATAGTCGAGCGTCATGGCGAGCGGCTCGCCGTGAAAGAGCCCGCCGGAAATGACCTCGTCGTCAACAAGTACCGGGTTGTCCGTAACGGCGCCGGCCTCGCGTTCGAAGACCTCCGTCGCATGGCGCAGGGCATCGCGGCAGGCGCCGTGGACCTGTGGGATGCAGCGCAGGCTGTACGGGTCCTGCACTTTGTCGCAGTTTGCATGAGACGGGAGTATCTCGCTGCGAGTGAGCAGCTTTCGCATGTTCGATGCGGTGTCCGCCGCGCCCGGGTGCGGGCGAAGCTGCATGAGCCGGTCATCGAACGGGCGGGCGCTGCCGCGCAGCGCCTCTAGTGACATGCTGGCGACGATGTCCGCCGTTTTGGCGAGTCGCGCCGCGCGGATCGCGATGGCCGCCGCGTAGGCCAGCATGAACTGGGTGCCGTTAATCAGGGCAAGGCCGTCTTTTGCGGCGAGTTTGACCGGTGAGATACCGCGGGCGACGAAGGCCTGGTCGGCTGGGAGTATCTGGCCATTCGCACGGATCTGACCCCGGCCGATGAGCGGCAGAACGAGGTGCGCAAGCGGGGCGAGGTCTCCCGATGCTCCGAGCGAACCGCGCGTGGGGACGACCGGCAGGAGATCTGCGTTGAGCATGTGGAGGAGGCATGCGACGCAGGCCGGCTGCACGCCGCTGGCACCGCGGGCCAATGCGTTGATCTTGAAAAGCAGCATCAGACGAACGACCTCGTCGGGGACCGGCTGGCCGACGCCGACGGCGTGCGAAATGAGCAGGTTTTCCTGAAGGGTGGCGAGTTGATCGTGCGGGATGCGGATGTTGCAGAGTTTGCCAAAGCCCGTGTTGACTCCGTAGATCGTCGCGCCGGATGTAATCAGTTTGTCGATTTTATCGCGCGAAGCAGCGACCGCCGCGGTTGCTTTCGGGGTAAGCGTCACGTGGAGCGGCCGAACCAACGCGGGGTCAAGTGCCGTGAGTGAGATCGGCGAGCCGTCGAGCGTCAGGGCATGCGGGCTGGTCATGGAGGCGGAGTATAAGGAATCGGCTTGCGGGTGTGGAACCGCCGCCGTGACGTGTTCGCGTAATCAGGGCGCCGGCGGCGGACGGGCAGCAGGTCGTATCGTGAGCGCGTCGAGCGAGGACTGGGCCTGCGTGTCGGCCGGATCGATTGCGAGGGCGGCCTGATAGTGGCCGATGGCGTCGTCGATTCGGCCCTGCCGTTCGGCGACCCAACCGAGGCCGCGATGGGCGGGGGCATAGTCGGGTTTGGCTTCGAGGGCGGCCATGTAATGCGCTTCGGCGTCTTCGATTTGATTCTGCCGGGCGCGAGTGTTGGCGAGATTGAAGTGCGCACGAGCGAGGAGCAGGCGCGGGGTTCGTGGAGACGCCGTGGCGATGGCTCGCTCGAATTCGGCGGCTGCGCCGACGAGATCGTTCAGGTCCGTCAGGGCATTGCCAAGCTGGATGGATGATTCGATTTCGTCAGGGGCGGCGGCCTGGGCGCGGCGGTAGAGCGGGATGGACTCGCGAGGGTGACCGGCGTCATGCAGGAGGCGGCCGAGGTTGTAGGAGGCGTCGGCATGGTTCGGGTCGAGGCGGAGCGCAGTCTCGAAGGCGCGGCGGGCGTCATCGTTACGACCGGCAAGGCTCAAGGCGTTGCCGAGGTTGTTGAACGCGCGGGCGTTAGTAGGTTGCTTCGTGACGACGTCGGTCCACATGGTGACGGGGTCCCGATAGTCGCGATTGCGCAAGAAGGTCATCGTCATCAGGGAGGTTGTGATGAGCATGACAAGCGGGATTCGGAGGCGTCGCCAGCGCACCTGCGCCACGTGGACAGCGCCGAAAACAAGGATGGCGATGATCGGCGCGAGCGGCAGATACATGCGATGCTCAAAAATCACGTCCTTAATCGGGATGAAACTGGACGTCGGCGCGAGCAAGACGAAGAACGCGACAAGGGCGAAACCGAGAAGATTGCGGCGCACGGACAAGGCGACAGCCGTGCCCAGCAGCGCGAGGATGACCAACCCATGCGGCACGAATTGCATCGGCGCGCGCGCGATCGGCCAGTCGTAATCGAGGCAGAGCGGATGGGGCCAGATCGTCAGGCGCAGGTAGTGGAGAATCACGCCGGCCTGCGTCTTGAGATAGTCGAACGGAGATATGCCCTTGAACGCGAAGCCAGTCGCGGCGTGCGGGTCAGTTCCGACCGCCGCGCCGAAGGTTCCATTGATGAGCGGGACAATCCATGCCGCAGCGATCAGAAGGTGCAATGGCCAGCGATGAAGGGTGCGCGTGCCCTGCCGGGGAGCGATCACGATCCAGTCGAAGAGAAAGATGATGATCGGCATGACAAGGGCGGTTTGCTTGGTGGCCATGCCCAGGGCGCAGGCTGCGGTGGTGACGAAGGCCCAGGTGAAGCGGCTCGTGGGCGCACGAACGATCGGGTCTCGCGCGGTGCACGCGCGCAGAAACGCATAGAACGAGATCAGGCAGAACAAGGCCGCGAGCGATTCGGACCGCTGCACGATGTAGGTGACCGCCTGCGTTTGGAGCGGATGGACGAGCCAGATCATCGCAACGACCAGTGAAATCGCGGAATCGGCCGCGCGCTGCGGCGGCGAGATGGGGGGCTGATCGCGATGAAGCATCGGCACGAGGCGAAGCAGAATCGCAAAGAGCGTCAGACCCGCCAGAAGATGGATGATGAGATTGACGAGGTGGTAGCCCAGGGGATCGAGTCCACCGAGGGCGTAATTCAAAGCGAACGAGAGGGAGGCAACGGGCCGAGTGTTGTTGTCAAAGAAACGTGATACGGGGCGCAGGGAAGTGATCGTGTCGTTTTGCGTGATCTCGGCGGCGTCGTCAAAGAGGAACCCCCCGCGAAAACTTGGCAGGTAGGCAACGAATGTCACCGCAATCAGGATCAGGCACGCAACGAGAGTTGAAATGCGACCAGGCAAGCGGGCGCGCGCCGCCTGTTCAGCGCTTGACGTCGCGGCGCGGTCTGTCCGCGGGTTCGAGTGTGTGTGGGGCGAGTTTCGACGGGCGCGTCGCGTCATGGTGCCGCGTACGATAACGCCGGAAGCAGGCCGGGGCACGCCGGTGCGATCGCGACGTGCCGAGGCCGATTGCGCGAACGCCGCGCGGTAGAATGGTCGATAGTAGACGTGGGCGGCCGACTCGTTGGCGGGCGTCCGAATGGTGAATCGGCCATGAGTTCATTGACGCTGCCATCGCGCGAGCACGCCATGCTGCCCGACCCCGTTCGGAAGCAGACGTACGTCGTTATCGCGGCGTACAACGAGGCATCGGCGATCGAGTCCGTTGCCCGGGGCGTGCTCGAGTACGCTGGTCACGTTGTCGTGGTCGATGACGGCTCGCGGGACGACACCGCCGAACGGGCGGCCCGCGTGACGCCGCATGTGCTTCGCCATGCGATCAACCGGGGCCAGGGGGCGGCGCTTCAGACGGGCATCGACTACGCCCTGCGTCGCGGCGCGGACTACCTCGTCACGTTTGATGCCGACGGCCAGCACCAGGCGGAGGACATCCCGGCGATGGTCGGGCCGATCGCCGCGGGCGGTTGCGAAATTACGCTAGGCTCGCGGTTCCTCGGCGAGGCGGAGAATGTTCCCGTCACGCGGCGATGGATGCTGCGCCTCGGCGTTTTGTTTACGTGGCTGACGAGCGGCAAACGCCTGACCGACACGCACAACGGGTTTCGCGCGTTCTCTCGCCGTGCGGCCGAGCGGATTCACATCACGCTTGACGGCATGGCTCACGCCAGCGAATTGCTGGATCAGGTGGTGTCGAGCGGTCTGCCGTTTCGTGAGGTGCCGGTGCGGATCCGGTACACCGATTACTCGCTGGCCAAGGGGCAGTCTTCGCGCGGGGCGCTGCGAATTGTGACGCAATACCTGCTGGGTAGGGTGATTCGATGAATTACTTTCAACTGGTCGTGCTCGCCGTCCTGGCGGGTCTGCTTGCCCTGAACATCCTTTGCGTCGTGCGAGGTTGGACGACGAAGCGAGCGAGTCTCTTCTGGGCGGCCTTGTGTGTGCTGGCCGGCATCGCGACGGCGTGGCCGGCTTCGACAGGCTGGGCGGCGCAGCGACTGGGGATCGGCCGTGGAGCGGACCTGGTCTTCTACTGTGCCGTGGTGGTGATGATGGTCGGATTCTGGATGGTGTACCTGCGCCTGCGTCATCTGGGGCGCGAGATGACGCTGCTGGTGCGGCACCTGGCGATTCTGGAGGCGGAGCGCCGCACAACGCGCGGGCACGAGGTCAGTTGACGCAGCTTCCTGTGAGCAGGCAGTTGACGAATGCGGTCAGATCGCCGGCCGAAAGCGCGTTGTTCCCGTCGAAGTCAGCGGCGCAGGCGCTGGGCGAACCCGGCGCGCTGGGATTCAGCCATTCTTCGACATATCCGCTGATGTCGCCGCCGTTGCGGAGCGTGTCAAAGTCCATATCGCCCTTGAGGATGCCGGCGCAGAGATTCTGGCAGGCGTCGGCAACGCCGTCGCCGCTGCCGTCAGAGCAGTCGGTCGGGTAACCCTTCCAGGAAGCATTAGGAATCTGACTGCATTCCGCCTGGGTGATGAACAGACAGAAGTTGTTCGACAAACAGCAGGCCGCATTCGGTTGCGGGCAGGAGAGATTCTGGCAAAGGGAGTTGTTGCCCTGCCAGAAGCCTCCGAGATTCTCGCACTCGGTGGGCGACGTGCTATCGACGCAGACGCCGTCGGGCCGACAGCAGGCGCCATCGGGGAAACAGATCGTGGTCGCGCAGGTCGTGCCGAGGCCCTGTGCGAAGCCGCCGGCGCCGTTGCAATTCGCGAGCGACAAATCGACACAGCCCGACGGCTGGAAGCAGCAGGCCTGGTTGCAGGTGCTTGACGTACAGGTGCTGTTCGGCCCTTTCCACAAACCGCCCTGTTGCTGGCATTGGGTAAGCGTCAGGTTCGCGACGCAACTGCCGTTCGGAACACAGCAGGCTCCAGGGGTGTCGGTGCAATCGACGACGGCGCGAATGACAAAGTCACCGCTGACGCCAAGCAGGCATGAGTTGAACCACGTACTCGGCGGAATGGCAAAAATGCCGTTCTTCTGCGGCTGGCATCCGGAGCCGACATCGGTGCAGACGCTGGGGCCGTTGGACGGGCTGGGGCTGTTTGCAAACTGGAAGCTGACGACGAATCGCTGGCCGTTGGTGACGGGGATGCTGATGGGGATGCTCTGTTGCTCGTCGATGTAGCGGAACTCGTTGATGACGTTGTCGGTCATCACGGGGCCTTCAAGTGTGAGCAGAACCGGACCGGGGGTTGGGAACGTGCCGTCGGCGTGAATGGTGATGCTCTCTTCCAGGCTCTGACCGGTCGTGCCGGATACCGAGCGCCAAAGGATCTGCACGGCGACGATGTTGCCGCCGCAAGGCGACGTGAGCCAGGCGGCCGCACGTTCGTTGGCGACAAATCCGGCCTGGACGTTGACGTTTCCCGGCGGATCGAAACTGTCGTTGCGGACGACGACCTCATTGGCACTGGCTGCGTGCACGCCCAGCGCCAGCAGAACAAAAAAGGCGCGCCCGTGCAGAATCCCCGTCTTGGATTGCATTCTACCCACCCTCCAGTTCATCCACCCGCGTAAGAACGCGGCCTCCACGAATCCGTCGATTACTCAATTGTTCCAGAACGGACCCGGAAATTCAATGGTCGCTGGGCATCGAATTTCGCCGAACCCTTTGCAGGACTGTGCGTTATCACGAATCGGAGCGGTCGCGTCGGCGGCTGCCGAAAGCAAACTGGCTATAGCCGTGAGCGGAGCTGCTTGAGAAAACCGATCAGCACGGGCCGAGGCAAAACGGGCAGGCCGTAGGTGTTGGCGTCGTCGCGGGAGATTTCGTCGAGCGCGACCAGCGCGGCGTTTTTGTGAGTGGCCAGTTTGGTGGCGTACTCGTCGGCCTGTTCGAGCTTGCCGGCGCTCATGGCGTCGACAAATCGAACAATGAGCAGGGCGACTTCCTTGGACGTGACGGCGCTCGTTGAGGCCGATGCCGCGTCGCCTGTCCGCCGCGCACCGGGAGTCGCCGGGCTGCCGGAACGGCCTGCGGACTTCCCGCCGGCTTCGCCCGGGATGTTTCGCTCGTGGAGCAACCGACGCTGATACGCGGCGTCTTCCATGGCCGCCTGCTTGCGATGCTGCTCCTCGGCCTCATCGATGGGCGCGAGGTCAAGCTCGTCATCTTCGGTCGTGGGTCGGGGGATGTAGTTGACGCCCTGGCAGTGCGGACACTTGCCCATCTTCCCGGCGGCGTCGTCGGGCGCCTTGATCAGGTGATTGCAGTGGGTGCAGTGAATTTCAATCGACATGGGCGGCGACCTGCCTTCAGGCGTTGTCCGGCCCCGCGCCGCGTGTGGTCGCTCCCCGCGAAGCGCCCTCGCGCGACTCCCTGGCCCGCCAGATTAATCGTATCGGGACTTCCTCGAAGGGTAAAGCCTCGCGGATGCGCTTTTCCACGAATCGGCGGTACTGCTCCTTGATCAGCGCCGTGTTGTTCACGAATAACACGATGGTCGGCGGCGCCACCGAAATCTGCGTCGCGTAATACAGCTTGGGTTGCCCGCCGTGCTTGCCGGCCATCGGTTGCTGCGCGGCGACGGCTTCTTCGATGACGCGATTGAGCTGGCCGGTCGTGACGCGCTGCCGCGCCTGGTTGAAGAGCGACTGCGCGAGTTCGATGGTCGATCGGATGTTGCGGCCGGCGACGGCGGTCGTGAAGGCGATGGGGGCGTAGGCCAAATGGGGCATGGTCTTGGAGAGGTATTCTCCGTAGGCTTCGGCGTCGGCGCGGCCCTTGGCGAGGTCCCATTTATTAATGACCAGCACGCAGGGTTTGAACTCCTCGACGATGAAGCCCGCGAGCTTCTTGTCGACGTCGCTGATGGGGACGGTCGCATCGATGAGGAAGAGCGCGACGTCGCTGCGGCGGATCGAGGCCAGGGCGCGGCTGTAGCCGTAGAACTCGACATCTGTCTTGTGTTTGCCCTTCTTCATCAGCCCGGCGGTGTCGATGGCGAGGAATTCGCGGCCATCGAGGTTGACGCGCACGTCGATGCTGTCGCGCGTCGTGCCGGGGACTTCGGAGACGATGACGCGCTCCTCGCCGGCGAGCGCATTGATGAACGTGCTCTTTCCGACGTTGCGCCGTCCAACGAGGGAGAGCTTCATCACCGGGTCGGGGGCTTTGTCGGGTGCGAGATCGCCGACGCGCTCCAGGATCAGCTCCATCAGCTCGCGGCGATGGCGGGCATGCAGCGCCGACACACAAAAGGGATCGCCGAAGCCCAGCGCGATGAAGTGACCGGCGAGGTGCTCGATGGCCTCGGTGTCGGCCTTGTTGGCGACGAGCTGCACCGGTGTCTCAATGCCGCGCAGCATCCGGGCGACTTCCAGGTCGAGCGGGGTAATCTCGGCGCGGATGTCGACGACGAACAGGATCAGCGCCGCGCCGCCGATGGCGAAGCGAATCTGCTGCTCGACGTGCTCGGTGAGGTTGTCGCTGTCCTCGATGCCGTATCCGCCGGTGTCGATCAGTTCGAAATAGCGGTCGTCCAGATCGCAGACCGCCGAGACGCGATCGCGCGTGACGCCAGGGGTGGGGTCGACAATGCTGATGCGGCGGCGCGCCAGCAGGTTCAGCAGCGAGCTTTTGCCGACGTTCGGCCGGCCGACAATGGCAACCACGGGAAGCGACATGCCGGGATTGTAAGGGCGATGCGTGATGAGTGGGTGACCGCCCCGATGCGATTGGTTAAGGACGAGGTGCGGGCGCACTGGCCGGTGGAGGCGAGCCGACCGTGCGGAGCCGGGCCAGCCGCTCGGTCGCTTCGGCGTGGTCGGGTTGCAGCCGAATGACCGATTGCAATTCTGCGGCTGCGTCGTCGGCGCGGCCCATGCCCTCGAGCAGCAGGGCGCGATTGAATCGAGCGACGACGTAGTCGGGCTTGAGCTGAATGGCGCGGTCGAGGCATTTCAGGGCGTCGCCGTCGTTGCCCAGCGCTGCAATGACCGTGGCGAGGTCGTTGTACGCTTCAGCGTGGTCGGGCTTCGCGGCGATCGTTCGGCGAAAGAATTCGCCGGCGGCCGGGAGGTTGTTCATAAAGAAATGGGCGCGGCCGATGCCGTAGAGCGTCTCGGCGGAATGGGGCTGCAATTCGAGCGCGCGGGAGTAAGTCGCCAGGGCTTCGGGGAAACGGCCGACGGCCTCGAAGGCGGAGCCGAGGCGGCGGAGGCAGGTCGGGAAGTCCGGCTGCGCTTTGAGTACGGCCTGATAGTGTGGAACAGCGTCGGTGGGGCGATTGACGGCCATGAGCGCGTCAGCGAGGCCGAAGTGAGCCTTGAGAAGGCGCGGGTTAATCTTCAGCGCGCGTTCATAGAGCGGGATCGCCTCGGCGGGTCGGCGGGCGAGGGAGAGAATGTCGCCGTAGTTCGTGTGCGAAGAGGGGAGATCGGGACGGGCATCGAGCACGCGGCGCGCGTGATCGAGGGCGGCTGTGAAGTCGCCTCGTTCGGCGAGCGTTTTGGCAAGGTTGCCGTGGGCCATCCAGCAGCCGGGGTTGTGCGCGAGGGTGTGTCGCCAGAGGGTCTCGACGTCGCCGTAAATTCGCGTCTGGCGAAAGGTGAGCGTGCCGAGGGTTGCGAGGAGGGCGATGACGACGAGGCTAAGCGTGCGGACATTCACTCGGTCGTTGGCTTGGGGGCGGGCGAAGATTCGCGGCAGGACGGCGGCGCAAAGCGTGAGCGGGCCGATGGCTGCGAGGTATTGGAAGTGATCGGCGACGAAGGAGAATCGCATGGGGTAGACGTTGAAGAAGCCCAGGGCCGGGAAGATCGTGCCGCCGAAGTAGAGCGCAGCGGTCAGCGGCCCGCGACCGATCCGACGGCGAAGCAAGAAAAGCGCAATAAGCAGGGTGATGGCGGCGATGGGGAATGCGTACTGCCAGATCTGCTTGTCATCAATTGTCCATCGCGGGTAGATGAACACGAGCGGGTGCGGCCAGAGGAGCTTGCCGAGATAGAACCAGCAGGCGCGTCCGGCGATGAGAAAGCGATCGGCGATGGAAAAGTTCCAATCCGAGCCTTCGGCGCCGACTTCGGAACGTTCCATCCAGGACGTGAGCGCGGCGGCTGCGACGGCGAGCGCGAACATCGGTAGCGTCGGGATGACTTGTCGGCGTGTGAGCCTGCCGGTCTTCCACCATGCGATCAGAAGAATCGCGGCAGGAAGTGATGCGGTGACGGTCTTGCTAAGCAGGGCGCAGACGAACAATCCCAACGCGAAAAAATAGTGCACCGGTCCAGCCGATCGATTTGTTCCCTGGGATGGCCGCAGTGTTGGTTCAACGCATGAATTGAGATCGCCGCGGTGTTGCATCCATCGGGCATAGACGAGGGCCGCGGTGAGATAGAAGAATCCCGAAAGGACGTTTTTGCGTTCCGTGATCCACGCCACCGATTCGACGCAGACGGGGTGCAGCGCGAAGAGCGCGGCGGCGAGCCATGCGCCGCGGAGTTGAAGGCGGCGGAGGAGCTGCCAGAGAACAATGGCGTTGGCCGCGTGGAGGAGGATGTTCACAGCGTGGTAGCCGAGCGGATTCAGGCGATAGAGGCGGTACTCGATCCAGAACGACGTATGAACGAGCGGGTAGTACTGCGGGGTCGCACCGATGTTGAACCAGATTCGTTGCAACCCGTCGGGCGTGCGGAGGACCGGATTCTGTGTGACGTAATGGTCGTCATCCCAGATGAAGCCGGCATTGAAGGCGGGCAGATATGCGACGATCACGAACGCGATCAGCAGCGGCCCGGCGAACCAGGGGCTGGGTGCGGGGTGGGGCGTCGTCACGTGCTTCGCCATGTCGGAATTGTGGCCGAAATGCAAGCTTACTGCGCGGTGGGCAGGCGAAGATCGGCGGAGTTGAAGAGCGCCTCGAAAATGTACCCTGCGTTGCGGATGTTGTCGGCCGCGCCCTGTCCGCGATCGACGACGGCGACGATCTTCTCAACGGTCGCGCCGGCGGCGACGATGTCGCGCGCGGCTTCGAGAACCTGCCCGCCGGTCGTGGCGATGTCTTCCACGAGAAGGACCACATCACCGGGGTTGAGCCGGCCCTCGTGCGTCTTTCCCGTGCCGTAGTCCTTCTTCGCGTTGCGCATAATGACGAACGGTTTATTGGCGGCCATGGACGCGGCCGCCGCCAGCGTCACACCGCCGAGTTCCGCGCCGGCGATCAAGGTGGTTCGCGGCGTTGCCTTCTGCGCGAACATCCGCCCGAGTTCGGCGAGGATGTCGGGCTGCGTTTCAAAGAGATACTTGTCAACGTAGAAGTTGGACTTCTTGCCGGAGCGAAGCGTGAATTCGCCTTCAAGGTAGGCGACGGCCCGAATGCGCTCCGCGAGTTCGTGTTTCGTCATATTCGGCTCCAGCCGTTGGAACGGGCGGCAATGATTGATTCCCGCTGCGAACGGTGTTACACGTTGATCTGCGGCTTGCGCCGCGCGATTTCGATGAACTTTTTCTTCAGCGGGGCGATGACCTTCTTGAGGAACTCATCCACCTGCTGCGGCGCGAGACCGACGTGCCGCGCGGGATCCAGGATCGAATCCAGCCGCACGCCGGCAAATTCCGGGTCGCCACTGATGCGATCCAGGAGATCGTTGGGTCGGCCGCGCTGTTTAACCTCGGCCCCGGCCGCGTGGGAATGGCGGCGGAGTTTTTCATGCAGCGCCTGGCGGTCGCCGCCCCGTGCCGCCGCGGCGAGGAGGATTTCCTCGGTGGCGATGAAGGGCAGCTCGGCGTCGACCCGTACCGCGATGACCTTGGGATTTACCACGAGGCCGGCGGCGACGCGCGCGACGAGCTGGAGCATGCCGTCGGTGGCGAGGAACGCTTCGGGGATCAGCAGGCGCTTGTTGCTGGAGTCGTCCAGGGTGCGCTCGAGCCACTGCTCGGCGGCGTTCTGATAGGCCGACTGGGACAGGCTGATGACAAATCGTGCCAGACCAGTGGCACGCTCGCAGAGCATGGGGTTGCGCTTGTAGGGCATGGCCGAGCTGCCGACCTGGGCCGACTCGAACGGCTCCTCCATTTCCTTCAGGCCGGCGAGCAGGCGCAGGTCGTTGGCACATTTGTGAACGCCCGCGGCGATGTTTGCCAGCGTGGAGACCACCTGCGCGTCGAGCTTGCGTGAGTAGGTCTGGCCGGTGACGGGCTCGCAGTCGTCGAACAGCAGTTTCTGTGCGACGAGTTTCTCAAGCCGGCGGACCTTGGCGGCGTTGCCCTTGAACAGGCCGAGAAACCCCGCCTGCGTGCCGGTCGCGCCGCGGATGCCGCGAAAGGGAATACCGTGGCGCAGCCGCTCCACCTCGCTCAAATCGCGCACGAAATCCCAGCACCAGAGGCAGATGCGCTTGCCGACGGTCGTGAGCTGCGCGGGTTGGAAGTGCGTATAGCCCAGGCAGGGCAGAGCGCGATGCTTGGCCGCCTGCTCTGCGAAGCGGTCGATGATTTCCAGCAGCCAGCTTCGGATGATGCGAAGCCCCTGGCGCATGATGATGAGATCGGCGTTGTCGACGATGTCCATGCTGGTGGCGCCAAGATGCAGGATGCCGCGGGCCGAAGGCGCCTGATCGCCGAAGGCGTGCAGGTGCGCCATCACGTCGTGTCGCAGGCGCTGTTCGTGTCTGGCGGCGGCGTCGAAATCGACGTCATCGGCCACCGCGCGAAGCGCACAAATCTGCTTCTCGGAGATCGGCAGGCCGAGTTCGCGCTGGGCCTCTGCGAGGGCGATCCAGACCTGTCGCCACGTGCGAACCCGATGCACGGGCGAGAAGAGCGCAATCATGTCGGCCGAGGCGTTGCGCGCGACCAGCGGACTTTGATACGTGTCGCTGCCGGGCGACGATCGGCCGCGTTGACGACGCTTTGTCTTCATGGGGTGCGGGGTTTCAGGCCGAGGAACTTATGAAGGAAAGCGTGATATTGAGCTTCGAGACCGTCGATATCTTCCGTGAGGTAGGCGCGAAAGACGGCCTCGCCGGTGGACATTCGGGCGTCTGTGTCGGCGGCGAGGTAGGCGCGGACCTTTCGGTCCATTTCTTCGGTGCCCAGTTCATTCAACAATTGACGGAACGCGTCGCGGTAGAGATTGTCCTGCGAGTCGCGCATCAGGAAGACGACGAGTGACCATTCCTGGGCATAGTAGTTCTGCACATGCGTGGAACTTTGCTGAACGGCGATGCCCGCATTGGTCGAGAGAATCTCACGAAGGGGGATGAGCGTCTGCGCCGCCAGGGCCTCGCGCAGGGCTGGGATGCGAAGGGTGTTCTTCTCGGGCTTGAACAGGGCCCGGTTTGTCTGGTCCACGTCAAATGATTCGAAGTAGCAAGCGAGGCCCTCGTTGAGCCAGGCGGGGATATTCTTGCCGCGCGTGACTTCGAGATACTGATGGAGTCCCTCGTGGGCGAGGATCGAAAGGCTGGCTCGTTGCGAGGAGTAGTGGGAGATCGTGACGCCGCGTTCGGAAAAACCGCCCGAGCGGATCTTCAGATACGTCGGAGCGCGAGGGCCTGTAAACTCTTCGGTGAATCGCTCCCACTGCCACCGCGTACCGAAGAAGTAGGTCGGCAGCGGCTGTTCAAGGCTGTGCTGTGCGGGGATCAACTTCTCGTAGGCGTCCCAGCAGGATTCCAGAAACGTCGGCAAAGCGTTGACGAATCGCTCATTCTTGCACGTCGTAAAGATGACATAATGCGACGAGGTCAGCTTCTTGCCGGGCGTGCCCAGATACGTCCAGTCTTCCGTCTTGAAGACGACTGGTTCGGGCGGAGTCAATTCAGAACAACCCGTTCCGAACATCACCCAGCACGCGACGCACCAGAGCGTGAAGCATCGAAGGCGAATGAGTGGGGCGAGTTTCTCTCGGGTCGCTTCCATGCGGGCCTATGCTAGAAGACGCGCGGGCCGGCCGCAAGCGCAACCCGCGGTGTTGCGGCGCCGCAGCACGGCGCGCCCTCGACGCATCACCACGACGGTTCTATCATTCCAAACCAGATTGGATGGGGCGGTCCAGTCATCGAACCCAGGGGCAGATTTCATGGCACACCATTCCGATTCGTCGGTGGAGAACGTCATCATCATCGGCTCCGGCCCCGCGGGCTGGACGGCGGCCATCTATGCTGCGCGGGCGAACCTATCGCCGCTCGTTTTCGCCGGGCGACCGAAGAGCACGCCGTCGCTGATGCTGCCGGGCGGGCAGCTCATGCTCACGACCGAAGTGGAGAATTATCCCGGCTTCCCCGAGGGCATCATGGGACCGACGATGATGTCTCATTTCGAGCGGCAGGCGGTTCGTTTCGGCACGCGCATCGTGACGGACGACGGGCTGAATCCGGATGTCTCCAACCCGGATGACGGGCATTCGTCGAAATATCAGGACTGTAAATCGGTGGATTTCTCGTCGCGCCCGTTCAAGGTGGTCGCCGAGGACGACACGGTCTACCGCGCGCACAGCGTGATCGTCTCGACGGGTGCGACGGCGAACTGGCTGGGGCTGGAGAATGAGCTGCGCTTGGCGCGGAGCGGCGGGGGCGTGAGCGCGTGCGCCGTGTGCGACGGGGCGATTCCGATCTTTCGCAACAAGGAGCTGGCGGTGGTCGGCGGAGGTGACTCGGCCGTGGAAGAGGCGTCGTATCTGACCAAATACGCCAGCAAAGTGCACATGATCCATCGGCGCGATGCGCTTCGGGCGAGCAAGATCATGGCGAAGCGCGCACACGAGAACCCCAAGATCGCGTTTCAATGGAACAAGACTGTCGTCGATGTATTGGGCGACACGATGATCTCGGGAGTCCGGCTCAAGGACACGCAGACAGGCGAGGAGAGCACGCTGTCGGTCGGGGGGCTGTTCATCGCCATTGGTCACACGCCGGCGACGGGGTTCCTGAACGGGCAGCTTGATCTGGATGCGAAGGGCTACATCAAGTTGAAAGACCCGTACCGCTCGACGACAAATATTGAAGGGGTCTTTGCCGCGGGTGATTGCGTGGACAGCGTTTATCGGCAGGCGGTGACCGCCGCGGGGATGGGCTGCAAGGCGGCCATCGACGCCGAGCGCTGGCTGGCGGACCAGGGTGTGCACTGAACCGGCGGTGAGGGTTGCCCTAGAACGCCTTGATGCGGAGTTGGCCCTTCTTGGCCAGATCAAGCACTTCGCGCAGGTCGTCCATCATCTTCGTCATGCGGCGGAAGGTCAGCAGCATTTCCTCATAGAGACGATTGTCGTTCATCATCAGGCCGACGGTGCCCTTGCCCTCGTTCATCCGAGCCAGGGCCAAGTCCATGCGCGACGCCACGGACGCCATCTGCTCCGCGACGGTCGTGAGCTTCTGCAGAAACACGGTCGCCTGGGCGGCGGCCTGTTTGCCCTCGCCAGCGAAGGCCCGCAGATCCTCCGTTACCTTCACGCCTGAATCGGTCATCGTACGCGCGTTGGCAATTGCTGCCCGGATGTTGGTCTGATTCTCCGCGTCACCCGCGATGGCTTCGATGGATTTGAGCGCCGCGTCGAGCCGCTGCACGACCGTATCAATGTTGGCGTTGACGGCCTTGGCGTCCACGTCGGTGAGCTGACGCGATTCAAGCATGCGCGCGAGGTTGTCTGCCACGGGTTTGAGCGAGGCGGCGAGGTCTCCGATGTCGCCGGTGGCCTTCTCCAGCGTCATCTGCGTTTGCTTTGGAATGATCGAGTCGAGCGGGTTTAAGGTCCTGCCGAGGATCTGTGCCGTGCCATCGGTCGGCAGGTGGCGCGTATCGGCCGGATCTTTGATCTTCAATTGGAGGACCGGGCGGCCGAAGCCCATGATGTTCGACGTGACGCCGAGTTCGCAGGCAGCCGGCAGGGCAAAGTCTTTCAGCGCTGCGATGACGACGACGACGCCTTTCTCCAGGCGCTGGGGGTCGACGAACCGAACGTCGACCGTCTCGCCGACGCGCTTGCCGCCGAGCGTAACGCTCTGGCCGGGCTGGACGCCGACTACGCCATCGGGAAAGACGGCGTTGACCGTGTAGGTGTCGGCGAAGAAGGACCGACCGCCGCCGAAGGCGAAAACCATCGCCGTAAGAATGAGAATCCCCGTCAGGACGAAGAATCCGACAATCACGTTGTAACCGGCTTTTTGAGTCATGGAGTTGTCCTTGCGGTCGTTAGTTGGCAGTGGTCAGTTGTCAATGGCCAGTGGTTCGAGGCTGCCAGGGTGCGTCCTCGACGCACCGCGCAGCTCCTTCAAGCTCATCTCATCACATATCCAGCGCTTTCAAATCCTGCTCATCCGCCTTGCCATCCACAAATCGCCGCACGCGCCGATCGTCGCAGGATTTGTACCACGCCGGGTCGGCGTCTGCGATGATCTTGCCGTGGTGCAGCATGATGATCCGATCCGCCACCTTGTACGCGCTGGTCATGTCGTGCGTGACCACGAGACTTGTCACGTTCAGCTCGCGGTTGAGCTTGATGATTAACTCGTTGATGACATCGGCGCGGACCGGGTCCAGGCCGGTCGTCGGCTCGTCGTACAGCACGACCTCCGGCGAGAGCGCGATCGCACGGGCCAGGGCGACGCGCTTTTTCTGACCGCCCGAAAGCTCACCGGGCCGTCGCGATTGCAGGCCGTCCAGTCCGACCATTCGCAGCTTCTGGGCCACCAATTCATCCAGTTCGTCGGGCGAGAGATTCTGATCGCCGTGCTGAATGATCGGGAAGGCGACGTTCTCCGCGACGGTCATCGAATCGAACAGCGCGCCCATCTGAAAAAGGAAACCGAACCGCTTGCGCGAATCCACCAGCTCCTGCTCGGACAGGTGATCAATCCGCCGGCCGTGGAAATGGACCTCGCCGGCGTCCGGCCGCAGCAGGGCGACGAGGTGCTTGAGCAAAACGCTCTTACCAGTGCCGGATTCGCCGATGACGACGGTTGTCTTTCCTCGCGCGATGGATAGATCGATGGCGTCCAGCACCGTGAGCGCGCCGAAACGCTTGCTGACGCCTCGCAGCTCGATGATCGTCTCGGAATGATTCCCGGAATCGGTGGTCATCAGCGCGTCCCGTCAAATCAGCGGGCGGAAGCCCCACAGCTTGATGCTGATGGCCTGCAGAATTTCGGCCAGCACATAGTCCAATGCGAGAATCGCCACGAACGACGCAACGAACGCTTCGGTGCAGGCACGGCCGACGCCCTCGGCGCCGGGCCGGCAGTTGAAGCCTTTGTAGCAACTTATCAGACCAAGGGCCGAACCGAAGAAAAATCCCTTCAGCACGCCACTGAAGACATCGTAATTATCGACGGCCGCGGCGGTGTTCTCCCAATACGGCCCGCTGTCCACGCCGCGCTGGATGACGCTGATGAACCAGCCGCCGATGGAGCCGGTCAGATCGGCGTAAAGCGTGAGAATCGGTGCAAGCAGAAAACACGCCAGAACACGCGGAGCAACCAGGTAGCGTACCGGGTTGACGCCCATGCTTCGCAGCGCGTCGATCTGTTCGGTGACGTTCATGGTGCCCAATTCGGCCGTCAGCGCGCCGCCGATGCGCCCGGCGAGCATGATTCCGGCCAGAACGGGGCCAAGCTCGCGCACGACGGAGAGGTTCACGACCGATCCCATGCGATCTTCCAGCCCGGCGGCCATGAACTGCTCGATGGCCTGCACGGCGAGGACCATTCCGACAAACGCACCGGTGATGAGCACGACGGGAAGTGAGCGATAGCCGACTTCGTACATCTGGGGAATGAGCAGGTTCCACTGTTGCCGTTCGAAGAGACCTCGAAACATCCAGCCGAAGGAGCGTACGGAGAAGACGGTGAAATCGCCGAGGTTTTCGGCGATGTGCATGAGCCGCACGAAGGATCGTCGGGTGATGGATGGTGCGACACTGGACACGGGCAGATGCTCCCTCATCAGGCCCGCGAAGCAGGCGGACCGCTTTCTAACCGGGTTATTACCGGGCTGTCAATTGTCGTGGAATCTAACGCCAAGTGTTTTACACCGGAAGGGTTAGGTCGTTGCGTTGCGTAATGTGAGCGGTTCAGCCAAGCCCCGCAGCCTTTGCAGCATCGTCACTGAAACCGACGATCAGCGTATCGCCGCAGACCATCGCCGGAGCGCGGAGATTGCCCGTGGGGCCGAGCAGGGCGGCGAGCAGTTCCTTGCGAGGCGGGGGGTTGGTCATGTCGAATGTGATGAGTGACTTTCCCCGGGCGACGATGACTTTCTTCGCTGCGCGGGCCAGACGCAGGGCATCCGCTGGCCCGAACCGCTCTTTGCGGGCGTCGAGCTGCTTTGCGGGCGTGAGCTGTTTCTTCGCAAGGAACCCTTGCGACTTCGCGCAGCCCGTTCAGTTCGCGCGATGGTAGTACCAGTCAATGGTTTGTCGGGGCATGATGTGTCTCCATTGCTCGCATTCAAGTGTCGCAGATCAGGCGGGCGGCGCCGAACCTGCTCGGGCACGTGCGGGCGGACGAGGCGTCTCGTACAATCCGCATCATGTTCGACTTTGTTGATTTACCCGACCGCGTCCGAATCGGCAAGGACGTGTACCTCGCGCCGACGGCGTATATCGGCGGCGAAGTGACGATCGGCGATCAATCGACCGTGATGCATCACGTGGTGATTCGCGGCGATGTCTCGGCGATCACGGTCGGCCGCCGCGTGAACGTGCAAGACGGCACGGTCTTGCACACCAACCGCGGCGTGCCGATGGACATCGAGGACGAGGTCAGCATCGGCCATCGTGCGGTGGTGCATTGCCGTCGGGTGGGCGAGGGGACGCTGATCGGCATCGGCGCAATTGTGCTGGACGATTGCGAGATCGGGCGCGGCTGCCTGATCGCTGCCGGGGCGCTGCTTCCGCCGCGGACAATCATCCCGGACGGCAAAGTCGTGATGGGTGCGCCGGGCCGGGTCGTGCGCGACTTGAAGGACGAGGAAAAGCTTTACCTTCGCGAGGTCATCGAAAGCTACGTTCATCTCGGTCGGCTGCACGGGAGCGGGACCTATCCCAATCGCGCGTGCTCGTGAGGGTGGCGACTCGTTCGCTGCGCAATTAGATTGTGGGCGTGAATCCAACCGTCACCCTTGTCATTCCCGGTCGAAACTGCGCCGGCACGTTGCGGCTCTGTCTCGAAGCAATCGCGCCAATCACGGCCGACGGCACGTCGGGTCTGCGCGAGGTGATTTTCGTTGACGATGGATCGACCGACGAATCGGCGCGGATCGCGCAGGAGTTCGCGGCGCGGCTGGGCTGCCTGCGCGTCGTGAGCGGCGTTGGTGGCGGGCCGGGCGCGGCGCGGAATCTTGGCTGGCGCGCGGCGAGCCACGCTCTCATCTGGTTTATCGACTCGGATTGCGTCGCGGAGCCGGACGCGTTAGCGCGGTTGCTGCCTCACATGGACGGCGCGCGAGTCGGAGGTGTGGGGGGCAGCTACGGGAACATGCGGCCGGACTCGCTGCTGGCGTGCCTGATTCACGAAGAGATTGTCGCGCGGCATCGGTCGATGAGGACGGATGTCAACTTTCTGGGCGGGTTCAATGTTCTTTATCGGCGCGAGGCGCTGGAGCGGGTGGGCGGCTTTGATGAGCGGTATTACAACGGGCCGGGGTCGCCGGGAGCGGAGGACGCGGAATTGTCGTTTCGCGTCGCGGCGGCGGGCTATGCGCTGCGTTTCGAGCTGGAATCGCGAGTGCGGCATTTTCATCCGACGAGCCTCGGCCGGTATATGCGGGCACAGCGGCATCACGGGTACTGGCGTGTGTTCCTTCATTTGCGCTATCGTGATCGAGCGGGCGGCGATGATTACAGCAAGTGGACGGATCACATCCAGCCGCCGCTGGCGCTGATGGTGATCACGACGTTGCTCGTTTGCGGCGCGGCGTGGCTGACGGGAATCTCTTGCGACGGGGCGGGCGCTCGCGCTGATTGGCTGACCGCCTGTCGAGATTTGCTCGCGCCCTCCATGAAGTACGCGGCATGGCTTGCGCAGTTCGGGGTTGCCGCCCTGGCGCTGGTGCAGGCGCCGCCGACGGTTCGCCTCGTGCGGCAGGCCGGGCAGCTTCGGTACTTGGCCTTCGCGCCGCTGGGATTTCTTCGAGCGTTCTTTCGCGCGATCGGCATGGTGCAGGGCGTGCTGGCATATCCGTTTCGCGGCCCGCGCCGGGCGGGAGGCGATGCGCGATGATGCATGCGTCGCTTCTGTTCTGGATCGCGCTGGCGCTGCCCGGATTTGCCCTCGTTCGACGGTGGGATCCCGAATCGACACGCAGCGGCTTGCTCGGGGCGATCGGGCTGTCGTACCTCGCTACGTTCGCGATATTGACCGCAATTGCTATTCCGTTGTACGTGATCCGCGCGCCGCTGGGCGCCTTCAGCGGGGCGGTCGTTGTGCTGGTTGCTGCATCGATTGTGGACCTGACGCGGCGCGGCGGATGGAAGGACGGTTGGCGATTGCTGAAGGAATCGCGCGGCGTTCCGATCGTGTTGGTACTCGTGGCGCTCGTGATCGATCTTCGCAACGGCGGATTCCTGGGCGGCGACGCGGTGATTCACCTCTCGCGGATTCGCCATCTGATCGATCACGGCCTGTCGAACCGTGACCCGTTTGTCGCGGGTGATTACTTTTTCCCGGTTTATCACACGAACATCATGCACGCGCTGTACGCCTCGGCGTCGCAGTTGACCGGCGTGCCGCACCTGGAAGTCTGGTACGCCAGCAGCGCGTGGGTGAAAGTGCTGATTATTACTGGTGTCTATTACATGGCGTGGGTGGTTTTCTCAAATCAAACCTGCGCCTGGCTCGCGGCGGTGTTCTGCCTCGTCGCCCGCGGCCCGGTGACGTTTTCGATGTATCCCAACCAGCTTGCCCCGTACTGGCTGCTGCCGATGGCGATTGCGCTGGCGATTCGAGCAACCGGGCCAACCGTTCAACATCGCGACGCGATCGGTCTCGGCGCGACGGTTCTCGTCATTGGCTCGATGCATGGGCTTTACGCGGCGTTCGCGGTGATGGCGGCCGGGCCGATACTGGCCTGGTCGCTGGTGCGGCACTTTTGGCGTCGCACCGGCCGCGCGGGGGCGACGGCGGCGTGCCTGCTCGCGCTGACGGGCGGCCTGCCGTTTGGGCTGGTGTCCAAGTTGAAGACGGCGACGGTTCAGGAAAAAATCAAAGTGTATGACATCACGCCGGAGCCGTCTGGCGATTACGTGCAGACGGCCGGCGGCGGTTGGGCGCGGCGGATTGAAACGCTGCCGGGTTTCGTCGGTGGATCGGTGGCCGGCAGCGCGATTCTGCTTGCGGTGCTGGGACTAACGGCTGCGTCGGGTCGTGCGATCGGCGCGCGGGCAGTGCAGGTTGCATCGGTGCCGATCATTGCAACGCTGCTGCTGTTTGTGCCGCCGCTTTGCACGTTGCTGATGCGCATCTTCGGCGAGGAGTGGGTCGTCTCGCGCTATGAGATCGTCACGTCGCTGGCTTTTTTTGCGCTCGTGCCGGGGGGAATCGCGTTTAAGCTCCTTGAGTGGCGGCGCGATGCGGTGATGCGAACGGGACTTTGCGCGGCCGTGGTTGTGGGTGCATTGCTTCATACGACCTATGACGAGCCGTGGACCTGGCGAGACGCCATGCGGACGGCAATGAAACCGGCGGAGGAGCGCGAACAGGTCCTGCGGGAACTGATGCAGATCGGCGAGCTTGTTCGCCGAAACGTGCCCCGCGGGGCGGTCGTCTTGAGCGAGCCGATGGCGTGCCTGTGGTTCACGATGTCAGCCGACTGCCGGATCATCGCCTCGCCCAGCGCGTCGAACGGCGTTCCGGAACTCGATCGGCGGCTCAAGGACTTGTACGACATGCTGCAACCGGGGACGGACTGGCAGCGTCGGCGTGACATGCTCATCCGTTACAACGTGCAGTATTTCGTGCCGACGACCGGCGTGAACGCCGACTGGGTTCGGCCGCACATCGCGGCCATCACGCAGACGGGTGAGCTGACGATCATTCGACTGAAACTCTAGGCGCGCAGCGAGAGATCAGTGGCCGATTCGGCGGGGTCGTGCGCCGAGCGATACTCCTCGAATCGGCGGCCGGTCAATCCCGTGAGAATGCCCAGCCCGTAAGCAATGTGGCGATAGCCGGTGACGCGCAGGTGTTTGCCGGCCACGATGCCGGCGGCGGTCTGCGCTGCGCCGATCGCCAACCACGCCAGCGCCTTGCAGAAGAGAATGGCGTGCGTTCGCAGTGTGCGGCCTTTCAGATCGCGTGCGACGAGTACGCCGGCGTTGCCTGTGCGAAACATGCGGCGGACCAGCCAGCGGGCGTTGGTGCGCTCGGTCGGGATGAATTCCCGCACCTCGGCGTTGGCGGCCCAGACGATCTTGCAGCCGGCGCGATGCAGGCGCGTGAAAAACTCGCTGTCGCTGCCGCCGATCAGTCCGTAGTGCTCCCCGAAGCGGTGGCCTCCCTCGCGGCAGAGCGACGCCCGCCAGAGGACGCTGCCCCCAAAGGCGTAGTCGAGATGCTCGCCGTCGGGATGGGAGCGCGGTTCGAAGAACCTGCCGCGGACGACCCAATCCGGCGGAGTGTGCTCGAACTGGGGATGGACAGGGCCGGCAACGACCTCGGCAGCGTGATCGCGCTGGATTCGCAGCATTTCGTCGAGCCACGTGGGCGCGGGTAGCTCGTCGTCGTCGATGAGCGCCAGAAAGTCTGCCGCGGGGTCCGTCGACAGGGCAAGCGCGATGGCAGCGTTGCGGGCGAACGAGATGCCTCGCCGCGACTCCGACCCGTAGTGAATCGGCCATCGAAGCAGCGGCCGCAATGCGTCACAGATCGCGCGGGCCGATTCATCCGCGTCGTTATCCAGCACGACCAGCCGAACGATCGGCGGCGCGTCCTGGAAGACTTGCTGATTGAGCGCGAGCAACAGTCGCCGCAATCCGTCGGGCCGGCGGCAGGTGGTGATCATCACGGCGACGATGGGCGTCATGCGAATGAATCGTACGCGCGCGGTCAGTGCTTTGGTAGGCAGCGCGACGGGGGTTATCATCGGCCCCATGAGCGATGGCGGCGCGAGCGACATTCCCGAGGCATCGGTCGTGATTCCGACGTTCAATCGCCGCGCGGTGCTTGAGCGATGCCTAACAGCTCTCGCGCATCAAACGCACCGGAATTTTGAAGTTATCGTCGTGGACGATGGCTCGACGGATGACACCATCGCGATGCTGGAGCGGCTGCGCGCGGCCCATTCAGCGCTGCACCTGCGATGGTTCGTGAACGAAATCAATCGTGGGGCAAACGCCAGTCGTAATCGAGGCACCGAGGCGGCGCGGGGAGGCATCGTGGCGTTTCTGGACAGTGACTGCGTGGCCGAGCCGGACTGGCTGGAGCGGTTGCTGGGGGGATTCTCGCACGATCGGGTGGCGGCGGTGACGGGGCTGGTGCTGGATCTGTCGCCGACGAATGTCTATGAATTGGCGTTCAAGGGGACCAATCGCGTGCACGGGCGCGGCGCGGCGAGTCGGCTGGTGGGCGGGAACATGGCGGTGCGGCGCGAGCTGTTGCGGCGGATCAACTGGGACGAGGACCGCCGGTTCCAGGCGATGGAGCGCGCGGGTGTGCCGGATGTGACGAACTCGGGCGGTTGCGACGAAGAGGGAATCTTCCTGATTCTGAAGTGGGCGGGATACGAGCAGCGCGTCGTGCCCGCGGCGCGCGTGCTGCACGAGCACACGTACGATCGCCGGTCGTTTTATCGACAGGCGTATTTCGGCGGCGGCTCGGCGGCGCATCTTGTGTGGAAGTATCGCCTGTGGCATCGCATGGACATCGTGCCGATGATGGCGGCGTATATGCTGCTCCTCGGTGCCGTGGCGCTGCCACGACTCGCGTGGGCTGCTGCGGCAATTCTGGCGACGTGGCTCGTAGCGGTGATCTACAACGAGTTGGCGCGCAAGGCCAAGACGCTTGGCGAGACTGTTCGCTCGCTGCCGTGGGTGATCGCGTACTATCATGTGCGTGCGTTTGCGTACGCGCGCGAGACGGTGCGGCTCTGGACCGGCCGAAGGCGGATCGCGCGCGTCCGGCGAGCCGATGTCGTGATTCAACTCAAAGGGGAGAGGCTGGCAAGTGCCTGAATCGGTTTACAACAAGATTATCGCGATGCTCGATGCGGCGGGTGTGTCGTATCGCGCCGTTCAGCACGAGCCGACGTTTACATCGGAGGAGTCGGCCCGGGCGCGGGGCGAAGACGTGCGCATCGGCGGCAAGGCGCTTCTCGTAAAGGCCGGCGACGAGTTTCGGCTGTTCGTCTTGAGCGCGGCGCTGAAGCTCGATACCGACGCACTCAAGCGACGATTTGGCGTGAAGAAAACGCGCTTCGCCACGGCGGAGGAGTTGAAGGATCTCACCGGTCTCGTCCCCGGCTCGGTGCCGCCGTTCGGGAAGCCGATCCTGCCGTTCGATCTATTCATCGACGAGTCGATCGCTCGGAACGAAAAGATTGCTTTTAACGCGGGCAGCCTGACAAACAGCCTGATCCTTACGACGGCGGATTACCTTCGCGTGGCGGGTGGGGAAGTCTTCGCGTTCGGTCGGGAAGGTTGAAACCGGCTCTACAGCTTGCGGAACGCATCCAGCGCGCGATCGAGGTGCTCGCGTTCGTGGGCGGCGGAGATCTGTACTCGTAGGCGGGCCGTCCCCTCGGGCACGACGGGATAGCCGAATCCGATCACGAAGACGCCCAGCTCGAGCAGGCGCTGGCTGGCGGCGATGGCTTTGGCGGTCGGGCCGAGGATGATCGGGGTGATGGCGCTGGGGCTGTTGATCGCCTCGAAACCGAGTTTGGCAAGCCCCTCGCGCAGGTAGGCGACGTTGGCGCGGAGCTTCTCGATGCGTGACGAATCGCGCGTCAGGATGTCGATCGCGGCTTGCGCGGCGGCGGCCGACGCGGGCGGCAGGCCGTTGGAAAAAATCTGCGGCCGGCTCTTCTGCAACATCAACTCGACGAGGTTTGCACGCGAGGCGACGTAGCCTCCGGCCGCGCCGCCGAGCGCCTTGCCAAGCGTGCCGGTCATCACATCGATCTTGCCCAGCAGGCCGTAATGTTCAGCGACGCCCTTGCCGGTCGGCCCGCAGACGCCGACGCCGTGCGAATCATCCACAATGAGCAACGCGCCGTGTTCGGCGCAAAGCCGGTGAATGACATCGAGCTTGGCGATATCGCCCTCCATCGAAAAGACGCCGTCGGTGACGACGAGCTTGAGCTTCGTCGCCGCGTGTTCCTTGAGGGCGGTTTCCAGGCCGGCGACGTCGGAGTGTTTATAGACGGCGGACTTGGACGCCTTGTTGATCTGCCGGCCGAGGCGGATCGCGTCGATGATGCTCGCATGGTTCAGTTCGTCGCTGATGGCCACCACGCTGTCGCCGCCGATGGCCATGAGCGTGGCGATGGCGGCTTCGTTGGCGTTCCAGCAGGAGACGTAGGTCGTGGCGGCGTCGGTGCCGGAAAGGGCGGCGATGCGCTGCTCAAGTGTGCGGTGGTAATCAAACGTGCCACAGATGAAACGCACCGAGCCGGTACCCGCGCCCCAGCGGCGCGTGGCTTGTTCGGCCGCCGCGACCACTTCAGGATGATTCGCCAGACCAAGGTAGTCATTCGAGCAAAGGACGACGACTTCACCCAGCCCGTCGATCCGCGAGACCGCGCCCATCGGCGCGAGCAAGTTGCGAAACGTTTTGAACTGCCCGGCGGCGCGGAGGTTGCCCAAATCGGCTTCGATGGCGTTCCAAAAGGAGGTCGTGCTCATGGCCGGACGTCGCCCGCGGGGCTACTCCACGTTGAGAATGACTTTGATCGCGTCGCCGGCGGCCATGGCCTTGAAGCCCTTCTCGAAATCCGCGAGCGGGAACTCGTGCGTGATGATCGGCTTCATGTTCACGCGGCCGGAGAGGATCAACTGCTCGGCCTGGTACCAGGTCTCGTACATGCGTCGGCCGTTGATGCCGATGATGTGCGTGGCCTTGAAGATGACATGCTCGTTGAAGTTGATCGGCACGGGGCCTTTGGGCAGGCCGAGGATGGCCATGGTGCCGCAGTTTCGCAGGGCGGCGAGCGCGCCGTTGATGGCCGAGGCCGCGCCGCTCATTTCGCAGACGACTTCGGGGCCCAGGCCGTCGGTAAGCTCACGGACCTGCTCGACCCAGGCGTCGCCGGATGAAACGAGGCAGTGATCCGCGCCAAGCTGCCGCGCGACGTCCAGCCGGCGTTCGTCAATGTCGGCGACGATCAATCGCGACGCACCGGCGGCCTTGGCCACGGAAACCGCCATCAGACCGATGATGCCGACGCCGGTGATGAGAACGCTTTTGCCCGAGACGCCGGCGGCCATGACCGTATGCACCGCGTTGCCCAGCGGGTCCATGATGGCGGCGACGTTATCGGGAATGTCGTCGTGAAGCGGCCAGACGTTGGCGGCGGGCACAGCGAGGAACTGCGCGAACGTGCCATCGCGATCGATGCCGATGATGCGAACCTTGTCGCAGACGTGGGCATTGCCCGTGCGGCAGGCCTGACACACGCCGCAGTGGATGTGCCCCTCGACGCTCACGCGCCGGCCGACGGCGATGGAGTCGACCGAGGACCCGACGGCTGCGACCGTGCCCATCACTTCATGCCCGATGACAATGCCGACCTTGACGCGCGACTGCGCCCAGGGGCCCCACTCGAAGATGCCGCGATCGGTGCCGCAGATGCCGGCTTTGCGCACTTTGATCAGGACATCGTGCGGGCCGAGGACCGGAATGGGAATGTCAGTGCAGTAGTCCAGCCCCACATCCGGGCGCGACTTTCGCAGGCCGACCATGAAGCCTTTTGCGGCGGGGGTTTGCACGGGTGACGGCCGGGTCAGGGTTGACATTTAGTTGCCAGTCTTTTTAGGTTCAGCCTGGGCGGCGGCCTGGCGCTGCTCGATGGAAGCGATGGACTCCAGCCGCTGCTGAAGCTCATCATACAGCACGTCCACCATCTTGTGACCGGCGCTGTCCTTGGCATCACCTGCGGTGGTCGCCCGCTTCATCACGCTGTCCAGCACGGCGTCGGCTGATTTCTGCTGCTCGGCGTTGTACTTGAACCGGGTTGCGCATTGCTTCGCGAAGTCGGCCCAGGTGCTCGTCGCCGGGGCCGGTTTGATCTCGCGCGGCGGGGCCGGCGGCTGAACCGGTTGCGGCGGCGGGTTGACCGCGGCGGCGGGCATGACCGGCCGCTCGGGGACTTTCTGCTCGGTCGGGGCCGTTGGTTGAGCCGGGTTCTGTGCCATCGGCGCGGGCTGATTGGCGGCATTCGGTGGCATGGCCTGCGGATTCTGATCCTGCTGGGTCAGGGCTTGAACATCCATTGGCGCCGAGCGCGGGATAATCGGCTTGGGCGTGGCGGCGAGCGGGGGCGATAGGAAGGCGTCCAGCTTGGCGATATCGACCGGTGTCGCGTTAGGAACGTGCTGCAGCGCGGCGTTGAGCTTCGCGTGACCGGCGGCGATGCGATCGGCGCTCAACGATCCCTCGGCCATCTTCGCGACCTTGGCAAGGCTCAACGGGCCCATGGCGTAATACCGGGAGGCCTGGGCACGAAGCCGGCTCATGACTTCGGCGCGCTTTTCCGGCGAGTACTCCGGGTTTTCGGAGGCGATGCCCAATGCGAGGCCCATGCGCGAAAGCGTCAGCGCGACATCGAAGCGATACTTATCCTGAAGCTTCGCAGCTTCGGCGAGCGACTTCTGTATCGCGGCCATCGCGGCGGGATCCGGCTCGTAATAGGTGCGAATGAACCGCTCCCGATCCGCGACGAGCTTGTTCGTATCCGCCTCCGTCGCGGCGAGGTAACCCGCCGGCGCGCTGGCGGAACCACCAAATCGATCAACTACGAGCGTGTCCTGCCCCCTGGCGGAACTCGCGCTGATCAGCAGCAGCGTGGAGAGAACAAGTCCTGTGATGAGTCGTCGTGACATGACTGGATCCTTCTCAATGCAAGTGCGCGGCGATCGTTCGATTGCACCCATGACCATGCGTGATCATTTTCGTTCGGCGAACGCGACTCGTCAAATGAACGGCAGACCATCTGTGCGGTCATTCGACTGCTTCTCTACCGCAGCCCTCGCTCTGACAATCTTGTTACAAAACAGGCTCGCTCATGGCGTTGGATCCCCGCCGCGTCGTTTCACCCACTGGTCATGCTCCCCGCGGCAGTAGCGGTCGGTCATTCCGGCGATGTAATCGCAGGCGACGCGCTGGGGCGATTGCCCGCCGATCCGCGTGGAAAACCGCGCGGGCAATTTCGCCGGGTCATCCACAAACACCGCGAACAATTCCGACACGATTCGCTCCGCCTCGGCATCCATCCGCGCCACGCTTGGGTGCCGATAGACCGCGTCGCGCAGCAGGTTCTGATGCGCATCAAGCTTCGCCTGCATAGTGGATGAAAACGCCACCGCGTCGGTCGGGCTATTTCGCGCGGCATCAGGTGAGTTGATTCCCGCCGCTTCGATCCGCCGGCGCGATTCGGCCGCTGCGTCATCAATCAACAGCCGATTCATTTCATCCAGCACCGGGCGGCGAATCGCGTGAGTCGGCGAGCTGGGCCACACGGCCTGAACGCGAGCGGCCGCTTCGGCCCAAAGCGGACTGGCCGCGAGCTGATCGGCCGACAGCACGCTTTCGCGCAGGTTGCCGCGATCCGCAATGTTGGCCAGGTCAAAGAGCGCATCCTCGGTGTCGTGGAGGGCGTAGGCGATGGCGTCGCCGAGATTGGCGATCTGCCCCTCGATCGGCGGGCGCGGGCCAGAGGCGAGCAGTTCGCGTGCGGTGGCGTCATCCATCGGCGCCGCGCGGTCAGGATGGTCGTACCGCGTGTAATGCTTGATGAGCGACTCGCGCAATTCGTACGAGAGATTCAGCCCGCGAAAGGGCGGGTAGGGGTGTTCGAGATAATCGACGACGCGGAGCGATTGCAGGTTGTGTTCAAATCCGCCGTGGCCCGTCATGCACTTTGCCAGCGCGACTTCGCCGGCGTGACCGAACGGCGGATGGCCCAAATCGTGCGCGAGCGCGATCGCGCCGGCGAGGCGCGCGTTCGCGCCGATGGCCCGTGCGAGCCGCTGGGACTGCGCGACGACTTCGAGGGTGTGGGTGAGCCGTGTTCGGAAATGGTCGCTCAAGTCGGTGACGAACACCTGCGTCTTGTGCATGAGCCGGCGGAAAGCCGTGCAGGAGAGGATGCGAGCGCGATCCAGTTCAAAGGGGCTGTCACCCTCGGCGAAGGGGTCGGCGTGCTGCCGCCCGCGCGAGGAACACTCGGAGACGGCAAAGGGGGCGAGTTGATCGGATGCACGGGACATGACGGTTTAGTTCTTCGAGCCGGGCAGGCCCAGTTGCCGCGATCCCTCACGGAGTTTCATCAGCAACCGGTCGAGCGCCTCGGGAATGACGCGAACATCGCCGAGTACGGCCATGAAGTTCGTGTCGCCGTTCCAGCGCGGGATGATATGCACATGAACGTGACCCGGCAGACCCGCGCCGGCGCAGCGGCCGAAGTTGATCCCGATGTTAAAGCCCTGCGGCGCGATGACGTGCCGCAGGAGCGCCTGGGCGTCGCGCGTCGTGCGGAAGAGCGCCGCCAGCAGGTCGTCCGAGAGGTCGGTCAGTTCCGCGTGGTGTGCGAGCGGAGCGATGAGCAGGTGGCCGTTGGTGTAGGGGAAGCGGTTGAGCAGGGTCATGGTGTCGGCCGTGCGCCAGATGACGTGATGCGCGTCGTCGGCCTCGGGCCGAGCGGCATAATCGCATAGGAAACAATCGCTGGGCGCATCGCCGTCCCGCAGCGATTCGATGTATTGCATCCGCCACGGCGCCCAGAGGTTTTCCGCGAACTCGCTCATGATCCGACAGGATACCGGATCGAGACTGACGGGTCGAATGGAATAAGAGCATCAGATCGCTTGTTTGGCGATTGGCTGCCACCGACTACTCGCTAATCTCAAAGGATTCCTTGAGCATGCGCAAGGCATCGTCGAATCGGGGCGAAGATTTCTTCTGATCTGGTACCGAGTTCTGGAGCATCAGGAGTACCACACCCGAAGGCGCATTAAGTCCAACATATTCCTGCCGAATTGTTTGCCCGAGTGTCTTGATTTCGAGTCGTTTTCCCTTGAGGGTATGTGTTCCCAGTTTATGCACGCGATCCGACTGCTTGACTTCTGCCTTATTCTTCTTCCATTCCTTGGACAGGGACTCTGCTATCGAGGAGATGATCTCGGATGCATCACCCAATTCGTATATGTGCAGCGCAATAATCGAGTCCGTTCCCTCCAGGGTCGCGATTCGAACCAGTTTCTCCTTTTCTTCACTGAACTTGAAATCTCGCGGATATTGAAATGATACACCGCCAATCTCCAGGATGCGGTAGCCCTTGGCCGTCAGCCTCATGTCAACCTTGCGTCCATCGATTTCGACGACAAAGGGCTCACCAAGGGTGACATCTAGAGATTTTCCCGAATACTGAAGTGTGAACAGTTCCGCAGGGGCGCTTGATTCAGGCTCATCGCCCGGAAAGAGGGCGGCGAGCGGCAAGGGCGTGAGCAGTAGTGCGATCGCGCTGAACAGGGTCGCATTGTACATGTTTCGGTTGTGTCTAATTCCAGTCATGTGTTGCTCCCAAGTGCCGATGCCTGATCAGGTGAAAGATAATTGATGATTCAGTTGTCGCTGCCTTGTTTTAGCGCCGCAAGCTCGGAGCGAAGCGTTTGAACTTCTTCCTTGAGCTGCCGCAGTTCGGCGCGGATGACGTCAAGCTCCGCGCGGGGGGCGGGCGCAGGCTCCAGACCACGATCCGGAGCAATGACCGAAGGCGAAAGGGTTGCGCCAGTTTCGGCTGCCGGCGAAGTCACCGCGCCGCAAAGCAGATGCCCATGACGAATCGCCGACTGACCCGCCTGGCGCGGCAGCACGGCAACGAACGGCGGATCGCTGGTCTGCAATTCGGTGAGCAAGTCGTTGACGTAGTCAATTGCCTCCAATTTGAACATGCGGGATGCGTTGGTGCGCAGCTCGCCGACCGTCTGCGGCCCGCGTAGAAACAACTCGGCCATGATCGCCCGCTGGGGCGTGGACCAGCCGAAGCGTTTCTCGACCTCGTGGATGAATCGATTGACGCGCGAGTTGCGCTCGGGCGGCGCCTGCGACGCGAGTTGCCATCGCGTAAGACCGTGCAGCGCAGTGGAAACGTCGGCCTCGGTGTAGTGCGTGATCGGGTCGCGATTGTTCTTCTGGTTGCAGGCCGTTGTGATCGCGTTGATCGTCATCGGATAGTACTCGGGCAGAGCGAGCGATTTCTCGATCAGCACGCCCAGCACGCGGGCTTCCTGTGGTGTGAGGGTGACAGCCATGTTTGGATGGACTCCGATGCCGTCGCGGCGCAGTCCAGAATAACCTGCCGTCCCGGCGGAGAGAAAGCCTCTGCCGCGGGGAAGTGAGAAACCGGTAGAATGCCGGCGAGCCTGCGTGGTGCGGGCGATCGAGAGAATCGGTTCGTGTCATCGGACCCCGGAATCATGACGCCATCGCGACAAATACGGCTGACGGCCTACGCGAACTGTGCTGGTTGAGCGGGCAAACTCCCGCGGGGAGTCCTCGCGCAGGTGCTGCGCGAATTGCCGGCGACATCGCACCCTGATCTGCTGATCGGACCGGAGCACTTCTCCGACGCGGGCGCATTCAGACTGCGCGCCGATCTCGCGATCGTGCAAACGACGGATTTCTTCCCGCCGCTGGTGGATGATCCGTTCGCGTTCGGTCAGATCGCGGCGTCCAACAGCCTGTCGGATTGCTATGCGATGGGCGCGACGCCGATCACTTGCCTGAACATCGTGGGCTTCCCCGATAAGGACCTGCCGCTGGAGATTCTCGATGCCATTCTTGCAGGGGGGGCGAGCAAAGTGGCCGAGGCCGGCGCGGTTATCCTTGGTGGCCATTCGGTGCGCGATGCGGAGATCAAGTACGGCCTTGCGGTGACGGGGACGGTGCATCCCGACAAGGTATTGACGAATCGCGGTGCGCGGCCGGGTGACGTGTTGATCCTCACCAAGCCGATCGGATCGGGAATTCTGGCGAGCGCCGCGAAGAATGAGAAGATTTCGCAGGAAGAGTTCGCCGAGGCGATCGCGGTGATGACGGAATTGAACGCGGCGGCGTCGCGCGTGGCGGTTCGCGTCGGCGCGCATGCCGTGACGGACATCACGGGGTTCGGCTTGATCGGGCACGCGTTCGAGATGGCCGAGGCGTCGGGTGTGACGGTCGATTTGATTGCGTCGCGTGTGCCGTTGATGCAACGGGCGCGGGAGCTGGCGGAGTCGGGCATTGTGACGCGGGCGTGGAAGCAGACGCTGGAGAGTCTGGACGCGGCGTACACAAACGAGGGGGCGGATGCCGTGTTAGAGAAAGTGCTGGCCGATGCGCAGACCTCGGGCGGGCTGCTGCTGGCTGTTTCCGCGCAAGAGGCGGAACGCGTTTTAGCTGAATTGAAAAATGAGGGCGTGGCGTCGCCAGCGGCCGTCGGCGAGATTCGCCCGAAGTCAGCCAGCACCTTGACGCTTCGACCCTAGAGAGCCGCATTCAAAGCGGTGATCCAGCGCGTCGAATCGGCCATCAGAATGAGACTGTCTGGAGGGGAGGCGGATTGGCTGTCTTCCATAAAGCTTTTCCAGAAAACATTTTATGAATTCCTTGGGTCTTGCTGTTGACATGGTCCTGTTTCTTCGATTACTGTGTTGAGCGTTCAACACAATGGCAGAAGAAAAGCGAAACACACGGAAGAAGATCGTTGAGACCGCTCGAGCACTTTTCCATGAGCGCGGGTATCACGCGACCGGCCTGTCGGAGATTCTCAAGGCCTCTGGGGCTGGCGCGGGCAGTCTGTATCACTTTTTCGCGTCCAAGGACGAACTGCTTTCGGCGGTGCTCGATTGGTATCTCGAGATGCTGCACCCCGGCGTCATGGACGGCCCGTTCGCATCGACGAGCGACCCGATCGGCCGCGTCGTGGCCGTGCTCAAGGGGTATCGCGAGATGCTGTTGATGACGGATTTCAATCTGGGTTGCCCGATCGGAAACCTCGCGCTGGAGTTGGGGGCGGGAGCGGGTCCGGTGGTTCGGGAAAAGATCGCGCAGAACTTCACGAACTGGTGCGCCGCCCTGGAGAAGTGCCTCGTGGAGGCGGGCGACCGCTTGCCGGCGAACATGGATCGGGCGGCCTTGGCGCGCTTCGCGCTGACGGTGATGGAGGGCGGCATCATGCAAGCCCGCTCGCATCGGGACATTCAATATTATGACGCATCTGTGGCACAGTTTGAGGATTATCTGAACCGCCTGCAGGAGCAGGCGACCCGGGAAAAGCAAGCGCGCGGCGAGGGGTAGGAACCTCCAACGCGCGAAGACTGGAGATTGAGATGGACAGCCGGATGTACTCCAAGCGTATTGTTCAAAGATCGGGCAGGGTCGCATCCCCTGCTACGTGCGTCGCAGCGATTGCGTTGTGTTTGCATGCAGTGCCGGTGCATGCCGCCGACGACTCGCCGCGCGAGCGCGTCCTGCACAAAGAGATCGTGATCGACGCGCCGGTCGGCCGGATTTGGAAATGCTGGACCGATTCAGCCGAGATGGCGAAGTTCTTCTCGCCCGATTCGAAGATCGAGTTGCGCCTCGGCGGGGCGTACGAATGCTACATGGGCATGAAAGAGCCGGACGAATCCGGCGGGCGCGGATCGGAAGGCTGCACGCTGCTGTCGTTCATTCTGAACGAACTTCTGGCGTTTGAGTGGAACTTCCCGCCGAAGGTGCCGGCGCTGCGAAAAGCCAATGAGAAGACGTTCGTCGTTCTGCGATTCTCCGTGCTGAAGGCGGATCGTACGCGCGTGATCCTGGATCAGGTCGGCTGGCGTGAGGGGAAGGACTGGGACACCGGGTACGAGTATTTCGACCGGGCATGGGGCATGGTGCTGAAGAATCTCAAGAAACACCTTGAATCGGGGGACGCGACGGATGACAGCCCGGACGACGTTCCGCCGCTCAAGGTCTGGCATGATGGAGCCGTGAAGGTCACATCGATAGAGGCGCATGAGAAGAAGCAATGTTTTGAGCTTGAGATCGCCGCGCCGGTGGAGGACGTGTGGCAGATTCTCGCCACGACCGACGGCCTCAAGCGACTGGGCGGCAAGGATCCGCTGGTCGAATTGAAGCCGGGCGGAGCGTGGGCCTTCTGGCCGAAATCGCCGAATAAAGTTCTCGCGTATGTGCCGCATGCGGTGTTGTCGACGCGGGGCAGCGCGCCGCCGAAGTTCCCGACGGTACAGAAGGAGGGCACCTGGGGCGCGTTTTATTTCGAGCCGATTGGCGATGCGAAGACGAAGCTGCGACTGACCGTCGTCGGTTGGCGCGCCGGGGAGAAAGAATGGGACGACGCCTACGACTACTTCCTGAAGAACAATCCCATCTTCCTGAAGATGGTCGCGAAGGCGCTGGACCAAACGGAAGGGGCGAAGGAAAACGCTCGCGCGGAGCAACCGAGAGCTTCGGGCGATGAAAAACCCGCTGCAGGCGATGCGCGGGCGGGGGATGTCCTCCGTCATTCGGCGATCGTCGATGCACCGATGGAAGAGGTCTGGAAGGCCTTCACGACCAAGGAGGGCATGGAGTCGTGGATGGTCGCGCACGCCGAGATTGATCTGCGCGTTGGCGGCAGGATGCGCACGCACTATAGCCCGGATGGCGTGATCGGGGACGAGAACACGATTGAGAACATCATCTTGAGCTACGAACCGAATCGGATGCTCTCGATCAAGGTCGGCAAGCCGCCTGCGAATTTTCCGTTCAAAGCAGCCGTGAAACACATGTGGTCGGTGATTCATCTGGAGCCGCTGGACGACGGGCGAACGCGTTTCACCGTTTGTGGCATGGGTTACGGTGACGACGAGGACTCGCGCAAACTGCGGGCCTTTTTCGACAAGGGCAACGACTGGACCGTCAAGCAGTTGCAGGCGAAGTTCGCGAAATCAGGCAAAGCACCGGAGGCGGCGGACCCGCGACCGGAGCCGGAGGAGGGCGAGCCGGACTCGAGCGCCTCGTCAGATGTGGACGCAAGTCTCGATCCACAGTTCGAGTCCTATTTGGCGCATATCGCGGCGGCATCGGCGTCGCTGACCTTGAATGAGACCGCATCAGTTCGGCGCTGGCTGGATGCCGCGCCTCACGACCGCCGCCACTGGGAGTGGGACTATTTCAACGCGGCGAGCGATTTAAGCGTGCAGACGTGGCGCGATCACGCCGAGACGGTCATGTCGATTGAGACGAGCGCGGACCCCGCGTTGATCGTCGAGGCGTGCGCCGATGGCTCGGCCGTTTTGCGCGAGGCGGATTCCGGACGAGTACGCCGTGTCTTGAAAGCATCGCCCACGGCGCTGTGGCATGCATCGTTCAGCTACGACGCCAAGCGCGTCGTCACGGCCGGCTCGGACGGCGTTGCGCGGGTGTGGGACGTCGACTCGGGCGACGAGCTGCTAAGCATCAAGCATGAGAAGACTCAAGTCTATTCCGCCGTGTTCAGCCCCGACGGCAAGACGATCGCCACGTCGATGTTGAGTTTTGTGAAGCTTTGGGATGCCGAAACGGGCGAGGCGATTCGAACGTACAAAGGGCATGTGGTCCGGCCGCCGGTGGTTCGCGTGGTGTTCAGTCCGGACGGGGAGCGGTTGGCGTCTGCGGGATGGGACAACAACGTGATCCTCTGGGATGTTGATACCGGTGAGGTTCTGCACAAACTCGGCCCCGGCTATGGCGGCGCGGAGTATACGCCGTACAACTCACTGGCGTTCAGCCCAGACGGCAAGCAGGTGGCGGCCTGCTCCGGCGCGCACAACGTCTGGCTGTGGGACACGGATTCCGGGGAGGTCGTTCGCAAGTGGACGGCGCATGACAAGGACATTTACGCCGTCGCCTTCAGCCACGACGGCAAGCGCATCGCGACGGGCGCGGTCGACCAGCTCGTTCGAGTCTGGGATGCGGCGACGGGGGAGCGGTTGTCGGAACTCCGCGGCCACACCTCACAGGTCCGCACGGTGGCCTTCACGCGCGACGATCAGTACCTGCTTTCGGGCGCGGCGGACAAGACGGCTAAACGGTGGTTCGTCGGATCGGGACAGCCCGTTGCGTCGGTGAAGTGCGCACAGGGTGTTTGGTCCTCGCCCTTCAGCCCCGACGGCAAATGGTTCGCGACAGGTTCCAGCGAGCAGGCCGTCAAGGTCTGGGATGCGGCGACGGGGGAATTGGTCGCGGCGTTTGAGGACCTTCCGCAGCAAGTGGCGCGCGTGGCCTTCAGCCCGGACGGTCGCATGATCGCCGTGGGACTGAACACGCCCGACGTGCTGATTTTTGACATCAAGTCCCGGAAGGAACATCGCAAGCTGTCTGGCCACACCGGCGGCGTCCCGGGGCTGGCGTATTCGAAGGACGGCAAGCACCTGATCTCTGCGTCCTACGACAAGTCGATCAAGGTCTGGGACGTGGAATCGGGCGAGGAAGTCCGCACGCTGGGCGACGGCAGTTTCTATTCGTACTCCCTCGCGATGAGTCCGGACGGCCGGTTGCTTGCCGGGGCGGATACGGACAACCTCGTTCGCTTGTGGGACTGGCAAACCGGCGATATGCACAAGGAATTGAAAGGCCATAAGAACAAGCCGCTCGGGGTCATGTTCAGTCGCGACGGAAAGCTGCTCGCATCGGCCGGGTACGACCCGGCCGTTCATCTCTGGGAGGTCGGCACCGGCACATTGCTTCGCACGATGCCGGGCCACGATCGCGAGGTGTATGGGTTGAGTTTTTCGCCCGACGGCAAGCGGCTCGCCTCGGCGTCGTATGACCAGACGGTGCGCTTGTGGGATGTGGCCACGGGGGCACAGGCGGCGTTGCTGATCCGCTCGCCCGAGTCGGCTTATGACGTGCACTTCAGCCCGGACGGAACGCGCCTGTGCGCGTCGTTTGTGGATGGCACCGTCCGCATTCTTGACAGCGTGTCGCTGGCGAAGCGGGTGCAGGAACGCATGACGCTATCGACGCGCCGGAATTCAACGGACGCGAATTGAACCCACGCCGGTGGGTGAACACTTTCAGAAAGGCAGGCAATACCTATGAACGCGCGAAGCAAGTCCATGGTTCCCATGACCGCCGTCGGCACGATCGTGCAGATCGCGATGGTGGTCGGGGGGCATTACAACGAGTTCATTAAGAACAATGTCTTCGCCATCGGCGGAATGCTGATTTCGCTCGTGTTTGCGGCGTTATGGGCTGCGAAGGGCGCGGCGTCGAAAGGCAACGCCTTTGGCGGCGGGGCGATCGTCGGCGGCGTCTGTGCGATCCTCGGCATCGCCATCTCGGTCATTCTGGGCGACACCGATGCAGCTGTGCTCGGATTCGGCACGGCCGGCTCGGCCGTGGCGGGCGGCATCGGCGGAATCGCTGCGTTCGCGCTGGGCGGTCGGAAGGTCGCGACCGCGGGCTGATTCGTCGTCACGGCCCGGCGACGTACGCGGTCTTGAAACCCTCGACATCCAGGCCGTTGACGTCGCCGTCGCCGTTCAGATCCGGTCCGCTGCACTGGGACGTTGAGGCGGCGCCGTTGAGCATCGCGTCAACAAACAGGTCGACGTCTTCGTCATCCACGCGCAGGTCGTTGTTCATGTCGCCGGTCTTGCCAAAGCACCAGATGAACAGACCACGCTCGATGTCGCTGCCGAGAACGATGCCGCTGGGCAGGAACGGGTAATTGTCCCACAGGCCGTTGAAACCCGCGTTGTCGTTCGCCTCATAGGTGTCGAAGTAGGCGACGTGCACGGGCGCGGTCGGGTTGATCGCGTCGAAGATGCGCAGGCCGCTGCGATAATTCGACTCGAAGATGTATCGCCCCTTCACGTAAAGATTGTGATCCACGGCAGGCAAGCCGCTTGAGAACGAGCCGACCTGCACGGGGGCCGAGAGATTGCTGATGCTGATGATGCGTGTCGCCGGATTGCCGTCGGTCTCGTCGTTCAGGTAGAGGTATTGCTTGTCTTCCGAGACCCAGCCCTGGTGCGAGAACGACGGCCCGCTGTACTGGTAGTTCGCCGTCAGGGTGATGATGTTCTGCTTGTCGGTGACATCGAGAATCGTCACGCCGGCCGCGCCGCCGCTGGAGCTGTTCTCGGTAAAGCCGAAGACGATTTCCTTGCCGGCGTAGGGGCCGCTGGTGTACGTCACGGCCTGACACTCGTGGAAGTAGCGACCGGAGATGGCGGTTGTGACGAACACGGGCGCCGCGGGATTGGCTAGGTTGTAGATGCGCAGGCCGAGCGTGCTGCCGCCGCCGCAGCGATAGGCATAGCCGCTGTCCTGATTGATTTCGAGCGTGTGCGTGCGCGAGGAGCCGGGCGTGTTGACGCGCGTGACGAATGTCACGATTCCGTCATCAATCTGTGACAGGTCGTACACTTCGAGTCCCGTGTTCGTCGCCTCGCTGACGACGTAGGCATATTGATTGTACACCTTAATATCGCGCCAGGAGCTGGCGCTGCACGTGCCGCAGTCGGGCACGACGGTCACGATTTGCGCATTGGCCGGATCGGTCACCTCGACAAAGCCCGTGCCGCCCGACAAGCCGATGATGGCGTACTCGCGGCCGGACTTGGACACATACCCTTCGCACGTATTCGCCGAGGTGAAAGCCGCGTTGAAGGTTGTCACCGGAAACCAACTCATCAGCTGAACGTTGAGCGAGTTGAATCCCTGAAGCTGGGGCTTGCCGCCACCCGCGGTCCACGCCGGGCCTTCGTAGACGGGCTCCTCGGTGCCCGTGCCGCAGCCGCAGAAGTACAGGCAGCCGCAGTAGGAACCGCAACCGCACCCGCCGCGCGGACAACCGCCATCGTCACCGGCGCGGGCGACGGAGGGCGTAGAATAAGTGCAAATAGACAAATACAGCGCGGGGCCGAACCACGCGATGACGAATCGACCCTGACTTGATACCACTCCTCGCTCCTTCAGTTGAGTTTCCCCGGTATGACCACCCACGGCCTGATTATACCACGTCTTCGCGACTGGAATGGGCTGGATTCTCCGCTATCTCACTACCGACCAGGCACGATCACAATCGCCTTCGCCGGCGTCGTTGGGCAATACTGCTCGCAGATGCCGCAGCCGATGCAGCCGCGACCCTGATTGCCCGGGGCGTCGGGGTTGATGACTTCAACGCGGCCGCTCTTGTCGAGCCGGATCGCCTCGGCGCCGAGCGGGCACTTGTAGATGCACTCGACGCAGGGCTGACCGCTGGAGCGGACGCATACGTCGTGATCCACGCGGGCGAGTCCCATCCGAATGGCGAAGCGGTCCACGAGCTGCAGCGCTCCGCTGGGGCAGACCTTCATGCAGGCCAGTTCGTCGCACACGACGCAGGCCTGTCGGGCCGGGGTCACGGTTGGCGTGCCGCGTACGCGATCGTCGATGCTGACGGAAAGCGTGATGGCATCGGCCGGGCAGCTCTCGGCGCAGCGGCCGCAACGATGACAGGTGTCGAGAAACTCAATTTCTGGCAGGGCGCCCGGCGGCCGGAGCAGGGCCGGCGCGACGAACGACTCCGGCAGGCGCTTCTCGATGGCGTCGGCCAGGGGGCGCATCAGACGGCGAATGCCTTCGGCGAAGAAGCCGCGGCGATCCTGCGGCGGAAGATTCTCCAACGGATCAGGCATGACATGATTGTACGCGCCGGCGGAAGTTTGTTGCATCGTTGCGTATCGGCGTTTTGGCGCTTTCAATCAGATACGCTAGATTACCGTCGGACTTGAATCGAACGGAGCGCCCCATGGCCCAGCCGGCCGACGCCGAGACCATCGCCACCGCCGAGAACGTCTTTCGCGAATTCCTGCGCGACCGGGGGCTGAAGTACACCGACGAGCGGCAGGACATCCTTCGCGCCGTGATGCAGAACGACGAGCACTTCGAGGCCGAGCAATTGCTGCTCGACATGCGCCAGAAGGATTCCCGCGTCGGCAAGGCGACGGTCTATCGCACGCTGAAGCTGCTGGTCGCCTGCGGCATCGTGAAAGAGGTGCACTTCTCCAACAAGCAGGTGCACTACGAGCACACCTACGGCCAGGACCCGCACGATCACATGGTCTGCCGCCGCTGCGGGCGGATCATCGAGTTCGGGGCCAGCCAGGTGGTGCGGCTGCGCGCGGCCATCGCCGCCGAGCATCGCTTTCATGCCCTGGCCCACCGCTTTCAGATCACGGGGTTATGCGAGGCCTGCGTGCGGAGTTGTCCGATCGGATTGCGAGCACAGGCGATCGTCGGCCCGCGAAGCCCGGCCCGGCCGCCACGGGCTAGCACAAGGCGGCGTAAGTGAAGATCGTCAGAATGATGATCTTCGCCCGCCGGCGAACAAATGCAGTGACGATATCCGCCACGACCACGACCATCCTTCTTGCCCCCGCTCGTCGCGCCGCCGGTTATGGGCGGGTCGCGCCGACCTCTCTCAAGCCGGGGATCATGCAAGGGGGGTGCTAGGGGGCCGCGGGACGACGTTCGCGCGGGCCGGCTGCGCAAGTCGCGACGGGACCGCGAATTGCGACAGGGCGCGATTTGGGGGAGGGTGAATCGCCACCGATGGGGTAATGACGGCGTGATGCCGGCCGGCAACGCGAGCGTCGTCCGGCTGCGACGACCGTATAGGACGTGTCGGCGCCCGTCATCGGGCGGTGGTTCAGTGTGCGGCTTGCACACAAAGACAGCTCGCGCCGATCTTGATGTCCGCGCGGGCCCACGCCTTGGCGAAGCGCGCTTCAATCCGTGCCGCTTCGTCCACCGCGCCGCGCCCGCGCAAACTCTGGGCGAGGCCGAACAGCGACCAGCCGTTTTCGGGCCAGTGCTTCAGGTCTTCGCGGTAGACCGCTTCGGCTTCTTCGTGGCGCTTCGCATCGAGCAGGATCGCACCGAGCGTATGCCGCACGGGCTGAATCCAATCCGGCGGTTCCGTATAGAGCAATGTGTCTTCAATCTCAACCGCTTTGCGCAGGAGTCGCACGGCTTCGTCGATCTCGCCGCGGCGGTAGGCGATCTCGCCGGCCAGCATCGGCTCGGCGATCTCCATGATCTTCGCGGCTTTGTTCGCCCCCATGAGTGCATCGGGCGGCACGCGCTTCGCCGCCGCGCGAAACGCGGACTGTTCGGCGGCGGCCGGGCCAAGCTCGCCCTTCGCGGCGTATGCGAGGCCGCGCGAGAAGTGCCACATGGCCTTGCTGATCGGGAGGCCGGACGGCGGAGATGGTTCGGCGAGAATGTCCTCCCACCGGCCGAAGCGTTTGAGGGCGTCCAGGGCCGCGCCCATGAACGGATCGGCGAAGTCCGGCATGTCGCGGACGAACTCCGGCGGGATCTTCGCCAGCATCTCGCGGGCGGCGCTCACGGCGCGCTCGCGGCGGCCCTCCATCATGCAGGCGAACATCAGAAAGTGCACGTTGTGTGCCATGTATGCGGCATACAGGCCCTGACGCGGCATGATCGATCGATACTTCGTATCCGCCACGATCGCCCGCTCGTTCTGATCGGCCGCCTTCGACCAGTTGCCGACCTGCACATCGATGTGCGACGGCATGTGCTGCAAGTGGCCCGATTGCGGCACAAGGTCGCGCAGGCGATCCGCGGCGGCGACGGCCTTCTCCGGCGTCGGCGAGCCTTCCAGCGCGTGAATGTACAGATGCAGCGCCCCGGGATGGTTCGGCGACATCGCCAGCACCGCGTCGAGCACGTCGATGATCTCCGTCACGCGGCCCTTCGGCGTGCCGTCCATGTTCCAGAGGTCCCACGGTTGGAGGTCCATCAGTGCTTCCGCGTAAAGCGAGCCGACGTCCGCGTCAGTCGGGTATGCCTGCCAGACTTTGCCCATCGCCGCGGCGTAGGCTTCGTTCAGGGCGGTGCGGTCCTTGGGCTGCGGGTCGGCATAGCGCGCGGCGACGGCGTCGATCAGGGCGCGCTCGACGAGGCTGGCTTTCTCGCGAAGGGCCTGGGCGCGTTTGACCGCTTCAACGGCAGTCTTCTCCCGCTCCGGCGTAACGATCATGTTGTTGATATGCGGCCCGTTGCACAGCGCGACGCCCCAGTGGGCCATGGCGCAGTCGGGGTCGAGCCGCGCAGCAGTCTTGAACGAGCGAATGGCTTCGTCGTGGTTGAAGGCGTAGGACCATGTGAGGCCCTGGTTGAAATAGCGCTGCGCGTTAGGTGACTTCGTCGTCACCGCGCGCTCGTGGTCGCCCATGCCGTCGAACAGCACGGCGGCTTCTTCGCGCGGCGGCTGGGCGGTGGGCTGGGCGCAGCCGTGGAGAAGGATGAACAGGGCAGTGCTGGCGATGGGAATGAGTCGGGGCATCTGGATACTCCTAAATGCTACAGCTTAACTTAAAGGCCATTCTAATACCTCATTCTAGACGATTCGAGCAAGGAACTTTTCATCAAGTGGCTGACTCGCTAGAATTCACTTGGGTGATTGATATGAGCAACGACTTTGCCTGGCTGAGAGAACACAGCAAAGAGATACTCCAGCAATACTCTGGCAAGTGGATTGCCGTGCTCGACGGTCAGGTCATCGGTGTGGGCGACACCGCGACCGAGGCGGCGAAGCAGGCGGACGGGAAACACCTCAATTCCAATTACATCCTCGAGGCTGTCGATCCAGAGCCGGAGCGAATCTGAAAGGAACCGATCATACAATGACGAGTGAACAGTTCATTGCAGTTCTTCGGGCAACCCCATTTCGCCCATTCCGGATTCATTTAGCTGACGGCCGGAACCTCACAGTTGAACACCCCGATTTCATCATGCGCTCGCCCAGCGGTCGGTCTGCGATTCTATACAAGCAAGATGACACGTTTGAGATCATCGACTTGCTTCTTGTGTCGACACTCGAAGTGTTGAACGGCGCTCGGCGCAACGGGCGAAAGAAACACTGACAAGCCTGATGTAGTCCAAGTCTCGACGATCCATGTGAAAGCGCGCACAATCAGAGCCGCGACCGTAAGGGAGCGCCGAGGGAACTTCGGCATTGCGGTGACGCACCAGGAAGCGTGTCGATCCAGCGCAGTATAGACGAGAATCACCATGCCCAAAGACGCAGCGAAAATGGAAAAAATCGTCGCACTCTGCAAGCGGCGCGGGTTTATTTTTCAGTCGTCGGAAGTCTACGGCGGCATCAACGGCTTCTGGGATTACGGCCCCCTCGGCGTCGAGCTGAAGCGTAACATCAAGGACGCCTGGTGGAACGATATGGTGCTGCACCCGCCCGTCGGCCCCGACGGCCGCGAGATCAGCATGGTGGGGGTGGACTGCTCGATCATCATGAACCCGAAGGTGTGGGAAGCCAGCGGTCACGCGACGGGGTTTGCGGATCCGATGATCGATTGCAAGACAGAAGGATGCAAAGGCCGTTTTCGTGCTGACCAGATCAATGATGCACAATGTCCGCTCAAGCCGAGCAAGTGTCCGGGCAAGCACGACAAGTGCCAATTGACTGATGCTCGTCAATTCAATCTGATGTTCGAATCCCACGCCGGCGCAATCAAGGACGACGCCAACAAAGTCTGGCTGCGCCCCGAGACCGCCCAGGGCATTTTCGCCAATTTCAAGAACGTCTGCGACTCCACGCGCGTGAAGATTCCCTTCGGCATCGCCCAGGTCGGCAAGGCGTTTCGCAACGAGATCAACCCGCGGAATTACACGTTTCGCAGCCGTGAATTCGAGCAGATGGAGATCGAGTTTTTCTGCCACGATCGTGAAGCGATGGACTGGTGGAAGTGGTGGCGCGACGTTCGGATCAACTGGTACAAGTCGCTGGGCCTGGCCGGTGAGAATCTCAAGCCGCGGAATCAGGACGAGAAGGAACTGGCCCACTACAGCAAGGCCTGCACCGACATCGAGTACTTCTTCCCCTTCGCCGACGAGCCGCAGGAGCTGGAGGGCGTGGCTCATCGCGGCTGCTTCGACCTCACGCAGCATCAGACGCACAGCGGCAAGGACATGAGCTATTTCGACGACGAGACGAAGGAGCGCTTCACGCCGACGGTGATCGAGCCGTCGGCCGGGGCCGATCGCAGCACGCTGGCGTTCATCTGCGAGGCGTACAAGCATGATCCAGAGCGAGCCAGCCCGGAGATCATGTGTTTCCACCCGCGCCTCGCGCCGATCAAGGCGGCCGTCTTCCCGCTCGTGAACAAGGACGGGATGCCCGAGATCGCGGAACCGCTCTTCCGCGAGATTCGCAAGCGCTGGCCCGCGCAATACGACGCCAAGCAAGCGATCGGGAAACGTTACGCGCGAATGGACGAAGCCGGCACGCCGTTCTGTTTCACCGTGGACGGTCAGACGAAGGAAGACGGCACGGTCACGGTGCGCGATCGGGACACCGGCAAGCAGGAGCGGATCGACAAATCGCGGGTCGTCGATTTCTTGCAGGATAAGCTGGGTTCTTGAAGTCACTTGCGTGCAGCCCGGTAGAATTAGCCATCGTCACGATGTCCATTTTCATTGATTCGAGCCGCCGAATTTGAGACAATACGGCTCGCAACGAGGCACTCAAAAAATTGCGGTCAGTCCGGGGTCGCAATCGCGACTCCTTTGCGGAGGGTATGTCATGCGCGCATCGCGACTCGCGTCCCTGTTGATCGCATCGACCTTGTTGTCAGCGGCCCAGTCGCCTGCACATGGCCAATGCAGCCCCGTCGAAGTCGCCAAGCGCACCGCCTCTGATGGCGCGATGAACGACGACTACGGCATCTCCGTCGCGATCGACGGTGACACCGCCATCGTCGGCGCGTGGGGGGCCGACACGACCGGCGGCGCAGACGCGGGCGCGGCCTATGTTCTCTTTCGCAGCGGGGGCACATGGTCTCAACAGGCCAAACTCATCGCGAGTGACGGCGCGGCAATCGATGCGTTCGGACTTTCAGTCGCCATTTCCGGCGACACGGCGGTCGTCGGATCGTTTCTCGACGATACACCCAGCGGCGCCAATGCCGGCTCGGCCTATGTCTTTACGCGCAGTGGCACGGTCTGGACCCAGCAGGCCAAGCTGACGGCCAGTGACGCGGCAGCCGACGACACCTTTGGAATCTCCGTGGCCATTGACGGAGATACGATTGTCGTCGGGTCGGAGTCCGACGACACACCGGCCGGCTCGGACACAGGTTCGGCCTACGTCTTCACGCGCAGCGGAACTTTCTGGACTCAACAAGCCAAGCTCACGGCATCGGATGGCGCGGTCGGCGATCGCTTCGGCTATAGCGTCGCCGTGTCGGGACAAACGGCCATCATCGGGGCACAGGGTGACGACACCGGCGGCGGGTCCAACGCCGGATCGGCCTATGTGTTCATCCGCTGCGGCATGGTCTGGACGCAGCAGGTCAAGCTGACCGCCTCCGACGGAGCGGCCAACGACTCCTTCGGCGTGTCGGTATCCGTCTCGGGGGATACCGCGGTTGCCGGGGCATACACCGACGACACGCCCGCGGGCGCAAATGCCGGTTCGGCCTATGTCTTCGCGCGCAGCGGCGCGAGCTGGGTGCAACAGGCGAAGTTGACCGCATCGGACGCAGCGGCCGGCGATCAGTTTGGCGTGTCGGTATCGGTTGCTAATGATACAATTGTAGTCGGTGCATACACCGACGATCCACCGGCCGGCGCCGACGCCGGTTCGGCCTACATCTTCACGCGCTCCGAAGGTCTCTGTGCTTCACCATGGGTGCAACAGTCATTGGTAACCGCTTCCGACGGAGCTGCTGGAGACGAGTTTGGCTACGCCGTCGCGTTGTCAGCGGACTCGGCCGTCATCGGCGCTTTCGCAGATGACACATCCGGCGGCATTAATGCTGGCTCTGTCTATTTGCTGAATCTCGGATGCGACAACGACGGCGATGGCATCGTCAATTCCATCGACGCCTGCCCGAACAACACGCCCGGCCTGCCGGTCGCGCCGAACGGCCGGCCTCTGCGTGATTGCAACGGCGACTGTTTGTACGACGGTGCGGACGTTCAGTGTCTCGTCGATGAATTGCTGAATCAGTAATCAGGCCATCGCTGGCTGGCGCAATTCGACGTGAAGCAGAGCATCGTTAATCGTTGCGCGCGGATGGACGAAGCCGGCACGCCGAATGGCATCGATGAGGAACCCGACCCGGCGTCCTCGATCGCGCCGATCGCGTTCCTGGTTTACGTGAGATCCGCAACACACGGATTGAGCCGTGTCCTACCGGGTAACTGGAAGCCCGTGGAGATCGCAGCGCTTCGACGGCCCGGGAGCGGATTCTGGACATGCGAGTATGCGAACCCGCTAGCAGGCGAGCGCGGCTCGGTCCGAACGCTATCCGTACCAATTCTTCGTCGATTCGAGAGTGATCCTCGTATTCTCGGTCGAATCGGTGGGGCAATTTGCGCAAGATGGCGATTGCCTTGTGCCGTGGCGCGGCAATAAGATGAAAAAGCAGTGAGAGCGATGTCGATTTGATCGGACCACCGCTCTGTGAACCCGGCGGATACTCTCAGATACGATTCCTGTGAGCCGCTTGAGCGACGGATCCGGCGCATCGACGCATTTGGTGATTCTCAACACCAGGCTGTCAAGTTTGGAGGAAGTCGGTGATGCGTGCGCGAACGAGGATTCACACCTGGCTGGCGACGATTGGATTCAGCCTGGCGTGCGTGGGAGCCGCCGAGGCCGCGCTCAATGTCGAAAGCGCGCTGGTCAACGGCGCCGCGACGGTAACGGTCACGCCCAGCGCGACCGTCAGCGTGTACATCCAGGTCACCGGCAGCGGACTTGCTCCGGGCTGGCGGGCCACGCAATGGAACCTCGACGGTGGAACGAATACGTGTGTCAATCACGCTGACTTCTCGACCGGAACCCATGATGTGACCTTCAACATCGTCGCGCCCGGAACTCCCGGCACGTATGATCTAAACCTAACGGCGCGACAATTTGATGGCTGCACCGGTTTGTCCGACTCGATTGCCCTCGTGGGCGCGATCGTTGTGTGTGCTGACGATGACAACGACGGTATCTGTGATGACAACGATCTGTGTCTTGGCACGCTCGGCGGCGAAAGCGTCAACGGCGACGGCTGTTCGTGCAGCCAGTTGGAATGCGATGACGGCGATCCCTGTACGGCGGATTCGTGTCTCGATGGCGTGTGTTCTAACCTCTTCGCGGACGAGGACGGCGATGGAGTGTGCGATGCGAACGATGCATGCCTGGGCACGATCGGTGGCGAACCCATCAACGGCGACGGCTGTGCGTGCAGCCAGTTGATCTGTGATGACAGCGACCCTTGTACCGCCGACTCATGCACCGACGGCGTCTGCTCAAACGTGTTTGAAGACGCCGACGGCGACGGCGTGTGTGATGCGAGTGACCTCTGCCCGGGCGAAGATGACACGATTGACGCGGACAGCGACGGCATCCCCGACGGTTGCGATGCGTGTCCGAACGATCCCGACAACGATCTGGACGCCGACGGCGCCTGCGGAGACGTGGACGTCTGCACCGGTTTTGATGACACGGCCGATGCCGACGGCGATGGAACGCCCGACGGGTGCGACGATTGTCCGGATGATGCCGCTAAGACGTCGCCCGGTGTTTGCGAGTGCGGCGTGTCCGACGATGACCTGGACTCGGATGGGGTCGCGGATTGCATCGATGGCTGCCCAGAAGATCCCAGCAAGGTCGATCCCGGCGTATGCGGCTGCGGTATGGCTGACACCGATCGCGACGGCGACGAAACGGCGGACTGTCAAGACGAATGCCCGGACGACATCAACAAGGTGGTGCCCGGTGCATGCGGCTGCGGTGAGTTCGATGACGACGGCGACGGCAATGGAATCGCCGATTGCATTGATCAAGCGGAGGGCAATGCCAACGGGAACATGAATGGCAATGAGAACGAATCACCAGCGCCCAATCCCAGTCCTGACGCCTGCGGCATCACCTGTGGCCCGGGGATGGGGACGATGATGCCGCTCGTGGGCCTGTGCCTGGTCGGCATGCGCCGGCGTCGACGCGCTCGCCATTCACTGAGATGATTCGTTAATGGCCGCACCCGTCGTCGGGAAGTGTACTTACCAGGCCCGTTGAGATACCGGTGATCTTTCATGCCGCTCGAGGTGACATGCCTCGGGCGGCTTTCGTTTTTGAGTCAGGATCGACCGATCGTATAATAATGTTTGGTCTTGAAGGAAGGGGTGGCACCTGAAGGAACGAAAAAGAATCGAACTGGGCGTCGTTGCGGGGCGGGCTGTCCTCGTCGGCCTGATCCTCCCGGGCGACGCGCCGCGGGGGACTCGGTACGATCCGTTGGCGGAACTGGCCTCGTTGGCCGAGGCCGCCGGTGCGCAAGTCGTCGGCCGGACGATCCAGAAGCGAGGTCGCATCGATCCGGCGACGTACATCGGCAGCGGCAAGGTCGAGGAGCTTGCGGCCTATGTCGAGGAGAAGGATGCCGATGTCATCATCTTTGATAACGAGCTGACGCCGTCGCAGATCCGCGAACTGGACAAGGCCTGCAAGCGACGCGTGATCGACCGCACCGAACTGATACTCGACATCTTCGCGAGCCGGGCACGCACCGCCACGGCCCGGCTCCAGGTGGAACTGGCGCAGCTTGAATACACATCGCCGCGATTGCGAGGCATGTGGACTCACCTCGAGCGCATCGCCGGCGCGGGCGGCGGCACAACGGCCGGCGCGGTGGGCGCGATCGGCACGCGCGGCCCCGGCGAGCGTCAGATCGAAATCGACCGGCGCATCGTGCAGAAGCGCGTGACGTTTCTGCGCAGTCAACTTGCTCACATTGATCAGCGCCGGGTGCGCGAGGTGAAGGCTCGCGGGGATTACTTCACCGTCAGCCTCGTCGGCTACACCAACGCCGGCAAGAGCACGCTGATGAACGCCCTCACCGGCGCGGAGAGCTACGTGGCGGACAAACTCTTCGCCACGCTCGACACCCGGACGCGCCGCTGGAACCTCGGCGGCGGCCAGCTCTCGCTCCTGTCCGACACGGTCGGGTTTGTTCGCGATCTTCCGCACCACTTGGTGGCGTCGTTTCGCGCGACGCTCGAAGAAACCATTCACTCCGATCTGCTGCTGCACGTTGTCGATGCGTCGGCCTATGACGCGCTCCAGCAGTACGAAGCGGTACGCCAAGTACTCGCCGAGCTGGATTGTGCCGAAATACCGGCACTCATCGTGCTGAACAAGCTGGACGCCGTGGAAAACATCGGCGATTTGGCTGTGCTCCGAGCCCAGCTGCCCGAAGCGGTCGAAATCTCGGCCAGGACCGGCGAAGGACTGCCCGACCTCTGCGATCGGGTCTTGGCGGCGATGCGCGATCGGTATGTTCGAATGAAGCTCGAAAGCCACAGCGGCAATGGGCGACTGATTTCATACCTTAGCCAGCATGGTCACATTCTCGGACGCGAATACATTGACGGCCGCGTTCGGATGGACGTTCGCCTCCCGCGTGGGGAGGTCGCCCGCGTTGTCAAAATGGGCGCTTGGGTCGTCGACCCTGCCTCGGACGGCCTGGGCGTCGACGATGCGCCGGCTCGCTCCTGATTCCTCCACCTCGTTCGCAATAATGCGCCACCTACTCGGCGGCGGCCGGATATTTCCGGAACCGCGCCGGCCTTAAACATGGAGTTCTCATGTGGATCAACCGATGTGTGTGCGTATTTGCGCGCGGCTCGCCGGGCCGCTGCGCCGTTGCGATCGGCGCGACGCGCACGCGATTGGAGACGATCCATGATGAAGCACAATATTCGACTCGATGCCCAGGCCAGTCAGCACGCACTGGAGCAGGCCGTCCATTACCACGCCCAAGCTGTGATCAACGTCCCTGGGCGGGACGACGTGACGATCAACGGTTTTCTGCTCACCGCAGATGCGTCGACGGTACTCATGGAGGTCACGGGCAAGCCCGCGATCAAGCCCGTGTCGCTCGTCGGCACGACGGTCCACGTCGAAGTGTTCAGCGATCAGCGCTATCAGTTCGCAGCGACTGTTCAGTCGACACCGAACTGGGGCGCAAGCCAGGCGCTGGCGTTTGTGCGCCCGACCGAACTGACCGTGATCGATCGGCGGCGGTTCTGGCGGGCCAGGCTTGCGCCGTCGGCACGGGTGGCGTTGGAATGGACCCATTGCGGTTCGCGCGAGCGTCACAACGCGGATCTGCTAAACGTATCAATAGATGGATTGGCCTGCCGCGTCGACAAACTGGCGGCGTCCGCCATTGAAGTGCAAACTTCCGTCACCGCCCGTTTCCGCATGAAAGAAAGTTCCCGCGAATTCCAGCTCGAGGCGCTCGTGATGAACAAGACGCCGGCCAGCAACGGCGGGTTCATCCTCGGCCTGCAATTTGCGCGCGTGTTCGACTCCGTGGCGCAACTGGCGGACCTGCGAAAACTCCTGAACCCGTCCCCGGCGGTCCGCGTTCCAAAGGAGGCAGAGGCCCTGACATGAACCATATGACTCCCATCGCCACCGTGGATACTCATGGAGATGCGGCGGACCCGTCGCCGATTGAGTCGGTACTGGTCTGGGCTGCGTCGAAGCGCGTTCCAGTGACCGTTTCGCTGGAGCAGGATGGCTGTTGGCAGAATGTCCGGACGCAGCTTGTGGAGTTCGATGCCGGCGAGAAGCTGTTGAAACTCGAATTGGCACCTCCGGCAAGCGTCGGTGGTGAGGGGATCGCGGTGGCTCCACTCGCGCTTCAACTCGCGCCGGGTCAGCTCGTCGGCATGACGTTTCGGCGCGGTCACAAGAAGTGCGTGTTTGTGACACGTGTTGTCGTCTTGCAGAGCGCCGATGGGAGCGATCCGGGTGGCGCGGCGCCGACGCTCGTGCTCCGCGCGCCCCGAGATGTCAAGGAGCTTCAACGTCGCTCGTATCAGCGCATCACGCTGCCGCCGGATCAATTCGTGGCCGTACGCTTGTGGCAGGGCGGGTTGCCGTCGAAGGAGCAGACGGTCGGACCGAGTTGCTCGGGTCGAGTCGGCAACATATCGTTGGGCGGCGTGCTGGTGGACATCCGCAAGGAACACAATCCACGCCTCGCGGCAGGTGAGAACGTTGGCGTCGAGATTACACCGAGACCCGGCGCGGCACCGCTCCTGGTCGAAGGTCAATACCGGCACTGCGTCATCACGGGCGAAGATCGGCTGGGGCTTGGGATCCAGTTCCTTGGTCTCGAACGGGAGCGGCCGGGATGCTCGACGCTGGCGGACGTGAACGCGTTGATTGGAGACGTTCGTAAATTTGCGACGCGGGGCAACTGGTTCGCCTGATTCAAGGCATGGGCGACAAATCGGCGCGCAAAAAAAGAGGATCCGAGCTCGCCGTTACTCGGATCCTCCAAGCCAGGCTGTCCCGCCTAACAGCGGAAGACCCACAGCCTCGCGGTATATATCGGCACCTGATTACATCGATTTCCACGCGATCTTCGTTGGAGCCGGATGGGCGCAGCATCTGCGTTGGCGCGAGGCAAACTTTGCGCCGCGGTGCGCAGTTATCACTCCCAAGTCGCGACCCGAACATACGACCAATGATCGATTTGTCGGCGGCGTCGTGATGCAGCATGCTCGTTCCAACAGCCTCCATCAAGGAAAATGCGAGAATTGGTTCCTGGATCGGTCGCCGTAACATGCGGGATTTTATTGTCTTATCGATAAAGCCGTATGTTGACCGCAGTGGGCCTGGCAGGTAGACGCAAATACAATCCCCATGAGAGACAATGCCCCTGTCGTGGAGGCGAACTTTGAAACGATCCAACCAAGACCGGATGTGGCAAACGCTTGCGATGAGTGTCGTGTTTGCAGCATGTCACGGCTGCGATCCCGCCACCCGCGAGGAGGCGAGGAAGAAGGCCGATGCCGCGCGGGTCACGGCGACGCAGAAAGCCGAGGAAACGCGCGTCGCTGCCACACAGGCGGCACACGATGCGGCTCAGCGCGTGGAGCCGCTGATTGAGGCCGGCCGCACAACGATGCAGGAAGCGGTACAGTCAGTTCGAGAGGAGGCGGCGGAGCTGCGCGATGAGGCTCGCCCCTACGTCGAGCAGGCGAAGGTAGCAGCGACCCAGGCGGCCGAGCGCGTCCGAACGACCACCACGCAAGCAGCGGAGAAAGTGAAGACCGCCACGACGCAGGCGATCGAGAAAGTCAAGAATGTGACCACGAAGGCGGTTGAGCGTGTGAAGGGCGATTCAGGCGAGTCCGGCGAATCTGACGAGTCCGAGTGATCAATCAAGCGTTCGCAGGATGGCGCGCACCGGGCTGGCATCAAACCCCACAAGTGGAAGTGGAAGCGCGATCAATTCGTAGTCGCCCTCTGGCACGGCGTGAAGGTCCAACCCCTCCAGGATCGCCATGTCGTTTCGATGAAACGCCTGGTGCGCGGGCAGGTCCTTCGATTCAAACAAGTCAACGCTCGGTGTGTCGACGCCGATTGTGATGACCCCGCGCGCGGCCAGCGCGTCAACGAGATCGGGGTCCAGCCCGGCGAAGTCCTGCGAAAAGTGTATCGGATCGGGCGCGGTGCCGGTCGCGATCAGAACGCGTGGGGGCAGCGGCCGACCAATGCCCATGCCGGAGTCGTCCTTTGGATCAAGCTGCGTCGCAAGGTCGCCCAGCTCCACGCGCGAGCGCCGGGCCGCACGTGTGCGCACGACGCGGCATGGTCCCAGGTAATAACCAAGCTGCCGAGAAGCGATGTCCGCCCCGTCGGCGGCGTAGTGATTGGGACCGTCGGCGTGCGCGCCCAGATGGACCGTGGCATGAAGCGTGGAGAGCGTCACGCTGTCGCCCCGTGCGAGGTCCAGCAGTATTTCCCGCCGCGGCGACGTATCGCCCGGCCAAACGGCCAAGTCCGGAGAAATCGGCGGCGTGATGTCGTAGAGCATGGTGGTTCCTAATCGCCGGCAGGTGCAGTCGCCGTGCCACGACCGCTCGAGCGTGATGCAATGGCAGCATCGACCTGTGCAAGATTGCGAACGGCGGCGGGATAATCCGGCTGCAACTCGATCGCACGCTGAATCGCGGCGCGTGCTTCGGTCAATCTGCCGAGATTCGCCAGCGCCATGCCGAGGCCGTTGTAGGCGGCGGCGAATTGCGGATCGATTTGAATCGCTCTTTCGTAGGCCGCCCGAGCGGATTCATAGTCATGGAGGAGCATGTAAACGCCTCCGAGATTCATGGCGGGTATGGGAAGGTCCGGCCGTGCCGCGGCGGCAGCAAGGAATGCCTCCGCGGCTTTGTCCATGCGACCGGTGTCTTTGTAGGCAAGTCCGAGATTCATGTGAGCCACGTGCATCGTCGGGTCGAGTTCGATGGCCCGCCGATAGCTCTCGATGGCGCGGTCGTAGCGCTTCAGGGCATAATCCGAATTGCCGCGGTTGTAGAATCGCATCGCCGCCTCGCTCCACGCGGCGCGGCCGGTCAACTCGACGACGTGCATCAGGAGAAACTCAACCGGTGCGTGATCATCGGTCAGGACCGTGGCAAGCGGGTTCTTGATGACCGCTTCGATCTGCTCGAGTGACAGTTGCTGGCGCGCGATCGCGCGATTTCGTGGGTCGGCCTCCATCGCTGCGAGTTTCAGATCGCGCTGCGAGGCCACGACGATAAACGTGTAGCGTTCACCCGGTTGAAACGCTTCGCTCTCGTAACCAGCGTAGAAGCACGCGACGTGAGAGAAAGATCTCTTCATCGTGCGCAAGGTGGACCCAAGAAACCCGCCGACGTCGTAAATGTCGATCAGCGTCATAAGAAACACGCCGTCGTTCCCCAGCAATTTCGCAACCGACTCCTGGAACTCCTCGGTCGTCAAATGAAACGGCACGTTGAAGTCGTTGACCGCATCAAGGAACACAAAGTCAAACGATCTGATGGCCTCGCTCGCCGACCGCCAGCGGACCAGGTCCGCCACATGCTGTCGCGCGTCCAGGTGCACGATCGTCAGGCCCGGTTGCGGTGAAAGATCGAACGCCTCCATGGCGGCCTGCGTTACCACCGGGTCGATTTCCACGACCTCGACCTCGCTGCGCGGCCGCTCGCGGAGGATGTGTCGGGGATGCGTATAGCCGCCGCCGCCCAGAATGAGCGCGCGAATCGCGTCGCGCCCGGCGGCGACATGATCGGTTACGGCGGCGTAAACCTTTTCGTAACCATACTGAAGCACGTCGGGGCGCGCCGTGTCAATGTAACTGTGTTCCAGCTTGTCGAGGACCATGATGCGCCGCGTGGGATGGTCCGGGTTGATTTCCACGCGCACGTGGCCGTATTCGCTGTCGGCGTCGAAGAGAACGTTCGGCGTAATGCGCTCGCGCAGTCCGAGTTCGGCTCCGATTTCCTTTGCCCAGGCCCAAGGGGCCGTGCCGACGAGGACGATCAAGGCTGCCGCTGCGGTCCAGGCGTGCGTCGCCCAATACGTTTTCGCGCAAATGATGGCCATGACGGCAAGCCCCGCGCCGACGGCCTGAATTACTGCATAGTTACCGAAGTACGGGATCAGGTAGAACCCGCACGCGAAGGTGCCGATGATGCTGCCCAGCGCCCCGAAGGCATAAACCGCGCCGACCGTCCGGCCGACCCGGTCGCTCCGCAGCAGCGCCATTCGGGCCACCACGGGGCCGATGGTCCCGAGCAGAATGGCGGGCAATGAAAAGACAAGCGTCACGTGCGTTGCGATCCGCCGAGGCCAACTCAAGAACCACAGCGCCGACCAATCGCCCACGAGTTTGTTCAGAACCGGGACAGCGAAGCAGCCGGCCGATGCCAATACAAACAGCAGCGCGAGCATGCGCCCGACCCGAAAGCGATCCGCGAGCAGGCCTCCGATGAAGTTGCCGATTGCGAGACCGCCCAATACGACTCCAATGATGGCGGTGGTGGTGTAGTTGGAGCTGCCCAGGTAGCGAGCGATCAGGCGAAACGCGAGGAGTTCAACGATCATGACCGCGGCACTGGCGATGAAAGCGATGGCGCACGGACCGAAGATGGACCCTGATCGAGCTGCAAGATCGGGCCGAGTTTTGTCCGCGGTCGCAATTGTGCTGGCGGCAGGAGTTGGATACGGGTCGGAGGCGTTCATGGTTCGTTGGCTGCTCCGTCAGGAGGACAAATGGGCGGACAACGTGCCGCAACGGCTCTATTAGACCTTCCTCGTGGCCTTCGAGCAATTGCATAGGGCTTGCCGGGCGGCGGATGCGGTGCGTGTATAATTCAATGGCGAGCCGAGTCGGGAGCAGAATCGTGTTACTGCTGAATAACGTGGCGCGATCGATGGCTGTGATCCTCATCGCTGCCGGCGCGGCGCGAGCGGATGTGTTCCACCTTCGTGAAGGCGGCAAGCTGGACGGGGCGGTGGTCGAAGATCTCGGGGAGGCGCTGCGCATTCGCACGGTAAGCGGCGTCAGCGACATCGAAAAGGAACGCGTCATTCGAATCGAGAAGGGCGACCCTCCCTGGGTGCGCTACGATAAGAAATTGAAGAAATGCGGGGAGACGATCAAGGACCACCTCGCGCTGGCTGATTGGTGCCGCACGACGGGCATGAAAACGGAAGAACGCCGCCATTTGGAGCGCGTGGTCGAGTTGGATGCCAACCACAGCGACGCGCGGCGGCGGCTGGGCTTCATTCAAGAGGAAGGAAAGTGGGTCAAGCCGAGGCCATCCGGCGCGATCTCCGAGGCGGAGCGGTCCGAACGTCGTCGCGCGCAAGCCGATGAACGTCGCGTACAGGAAAAAATCACCGAATACACCGTCAAGTTAAAGGCCATCTATCGCGGGCGGCTTTCGGAGAAAGTCGGCGGCGAGGGGAGCAAGGCATTCGCCGATGGGCGGCGTCAGATCCTGGAGATCAGCGATCCGCTGGCGATTCCGGGGATCACGTCGGTGTTGAGCGGCGGCCACGTCGCGGCGCGGAGGCTGATGGTCGATGCCCTGGCACAGTTCGACGTGGACGAGGCGACGATGAATCTCGTCGCGATTTCGCTGTTGGACCCCTCGAAGGACGTGCGAGCGATGGCGGCGAGGGCGTTGCGATCGCGCAAGGATGACCGAATCGTGAACGAGCTTCGGTCAGCTTTGCGAAGCGACGAGGAGTTCATCCTACGAAACGCGGCGAGTGCGCTGGGCGAACTGAAGGCGAAGTCCGCCGTGCGCGATCTGGTGCCCGTGTTGTCGACGGAAACGGTGGGGCTGGTGCGCGTGTCGCGCTGGGTGTCGCTCGACAGTCTGTACGGGGCGTATTCGGACTGGCAGCGGTATCGCCTCGGCGGGTTTCCGGTCTTGTACAAACCTTCCTGCATCTGGGCGATGGGGCCGGGTTCGATCATCGGCACCGTTTCAAATTATGAGTACCAGGTGATCTCGATTCACCGCACGGAAGTGCAGGAAGCGCTGATCCGAATCACCGGGCAGAACCTGGGATTCGACGCGGCGGCGTGGATAAAATGGGCCGATGACAACGGCGTTTGAACGTCAATCCCGGCGGCCGAACACGACCAGCGCCCAGTAAGCCAGTTGCAGGAGCGCGCCGATGGCCGCGGCGACGTAGGTCAGCGCGGCGGCGTTCAGCACTTTGCCGACGATGCGATCCTCTTCGGTGGTGACCATGCCGTTGGTCAGGAGGATGGCCCGGGCGCGCTTCGATGCGTCAAACTCCACCGGCAGCGTGATGATTGAGAACAGCACGCCCGCCGCGAACAGTGCCAGGCCGACGATCGCCAAGGCGCGGAACGGCGCCAGCGCCAGCCCCGCGATGATGAAGATCCACGCGAGATTCGTCCCGACGGCCGCGACCGGCACGAGGCTGTTCCGCACGGCGAGCGGCCCGTAGGAATGTGCGTGCTGAATCGCATGGCCGACTTCGTGCGCGGCGATGCCCAGGGCCGACAGCGTGCGACCGTTGTAGACATCCGGGCTAAGCCGCAGCACCTTGTTGCGCGGATCGTAATGATCGCCGAGGAAGGAATTTACCGGCTCGATGGTGACATCGTGGAGTTGATACGAGTCGAGGATTCGCTGGGCGGTTTCCGCGCCGGAGAGGCCGCTCCGCGGCTGAAACTCGTTGCCGTGGTGAAAGGCCGACTTGACGCGAACCTGCGCCCAGAGGGCCAGCAGGATCGCCGGAGCCATGAAGATCAGGTACATCGGGTCAAAGAACATGGTCCATCCCTCGCCAATTTCGAATCCGTGCCGTAATACAGATCGGCGGATTCTAGCGTGAATACGCAGGGGCGGTAGTTGAAGTTTCAGGCGATTTTATAATCCCGTTACGAAGCGGATGTTGCGAGAAGCGCTGCTGATTCGGACAATAATCCGCGGGGATTGTTCGGGGCTAAGAACGGGCGAGGTAGCGATGATTGATTCCATCCAGATGACCGTGACATTCCATGAGCGTCTCCGGCGCCCTGGTCGAACATGGTCCCACGCCTGCTCCGGCGTCGCGGCGGCCTGTCTCGTGATCGTTCTGACGGCCCCGGCTTTTTCACAATCAAAGGAGCCGGCCCGATCCGGCCCGGAAACTCCGCCGGGGACCAATGCAAATGCAACTCCGCAGGTTCGTGTGCCATCGGCGCGTCATGATTTCGGCGAGATCTGGGCCGGTGCCGCGCTGGAACACGCTTTCGAAATTGCCAACGAAGGAAAAGCCGATCTGGAGATTCTCCAGGTATCGCCTACATGCGGCTGCACGACAGCCGGTGATTACCCGCGGCGCATCGCACCGGGCAAGTCCGGTGTAATCCCGTTTCGCCTCGACTCGAACAAGGTTCACGGGCAGTTCGCGAAGACGATCCACGTCACAACAAATGATCCTGCTTCGCCCTCTATCACGCTCACGCTGGCAGGCAACTGCCGTCGCAAGGTCGAAGCCAAGCCGCCGAACGCCGGCTTCGGGCGCATCCTCGATCAGCAGCCGCACGAGCGCGTGATCGTGCTGACCAATTCCATGCCGTCGCCGATCAAGCCTCAACTGGTTCGCGGATCGGGACCGGAGAAGTTCAAGTGCAAACTGGAAGAAATCAAGCCCGGTCACGAGTATCGATTGATTGTTCGCGTCGAGCCTCCCTATTCCCCCGGCACGATTTCCGAGACGTTGAAGGTCCGCACAGGAGATGCCGAAGCTGATGTGATGACGATTTCGGCGTATGCGGTCATCCCCAGGCGCGTGGAGGTGTTCCCATCGGTGGTGCTGCTCCCGACTGCCACTTCGATGGCACGAACGACTGCGCCGATCGAGCGACAACTTCAATTGCTCAATCACGGCAACGCGGCCGTGAGGCTGGTCAGTGCGGCCGCGACGGATCCCGACGTGAAAGTCATGGACGAGACGGTCGCGGCCGGCAAGGAATACCGATTGACCGTGACTGTCCCGAGGAATTTTCAGCCCGCGAAGGAGGGCACGTTCGTCACGGTCAAGACCGACGACCAGGACTTTGGCGAGTTCAAGATTCCGATCCGAATCACGGGGCAGACCGCCACGCCTGGCTCGATGGCCGGCGCGAATACCGCCCGAGCGGGGGCCGGCGCGGGACCGGATTCGCCGACCGGTGCGGGCAGGATTGACGAGAAGATTACCCCAAGAGACGCCAGCCCCCGGCCGGCCATGACCATGTTGAATCAGCCGTCGCCGCAATTCGAATTGGAAACGCTCGGCGGGCAACCCGTCGCGCCCGCTGCCTACTCGGCTCACCCGGCGACCGTGCTGAATTTCGTCGCGCCGAATTGCGGATTCTGCAAGCGGCAACTGCCCGAGGTGGAGCGCGTGCGCGAAGTGTTCGAGCAGCGCGGCGTGCGATTTGTGAACGTTATGCAGACCATGAAGCAGACCTTCACCACCGAGCAGATCATGGAAGTGCTGGCGAATGTCGGCTCGCGCAGCGAAGTCGCCCTCGACGGCGGCAACAAGGTCGGCGCGATGTTCAAGGCCACGACTTTTCCGTCGCTCTATGTCGTCGATGCGAACGGACAGATTCGAGAGGTCGTATCCGGCGCCAAGGCAAACATCCGAGAGACGCTCACGCGGCGGCTCGAGGACTTGCTCGACCGTGAATCACCCATTCCCGCGGCGGCAAAGCCCAAGGGCGGGTAATTCGCCTGCGGCTGCTTGCCGCGGCGAGGCAATCGGCGTCGTTATCCCACGCCGAAATCCGTGTTCTGCCACAGTACATTCACGCCCGGGTGCGTTTCCAGCCACGCGTACTCCTCGCGAAACCAGAACTTGATCTCGTCATCCATCAACCCGGCAGACAATCGGTTCTCCGTGAACAAGTTGACGATCCCATAGCGGAACTTGCTGACCATCAGATCAATGTCCTGGCGAATAATGTCCCGCGTCTGGCCGCGGAAGCCGATCAGCAGACAAATCGAGTCCGTCGCGGCGGCCACGTCGTCGGGGGAGTCCCAGTGCATGGATTTTTTCAACACGCCGTTGCGAAGCGCGTCATCAAATGTCTCGACACCGAGGAACAGATGCGTGGGGATTCGGAAGAACCGGCGGTCTTCATCGTAACGCTTGCGATAGGCCCAGTAGGATTCCGTCCAGAATTCGCTGATGCCCTTTGCCGCCATCAAGTCTCGAATCTGCTCGCGCACCCACAACGGCAGCTCCTGAATCGACCCGCTGTTGATGATCTGCAAACGGCCGAACTCGCCGGTCACGCGGGCGAGGGTTTCGTTGGCGACCTGCTGGATGAGTGCCTCGTCGGTTGTGTTGTCGTCGATGTAGTCGCAGAAACTGCACCGGCTCCATACGCAGGGCAGCCCTTTCAGCAGCACCACCTCGCGGGGGAGCGGGCCGGTCCAGCGGCCGTAGCGTTCCAGCGATTTCACGACGGGGAGTTCCATAGTCAATAAGGATAGCGTCATGGGCGGAACGGGTCATCCATCGGTCGCAGAAATCGAAGTCGGAAGCCGCCTACAATGGCAGTCCAGCGCCGCACGGTTGCGCCTCACGAGACGGATCGGCAGCGGCGCACGCCCGTGCGGGATGTGAGATTGGAATGTCGGATCAGAATCATCCAACCCTGACGGAGTTTGTGGATCGCGCGACCCTGGAAGCGCTGGCGGAGTCATTCCGCGCGCTGACCGGCCACGAGGCGCGGTTTTGCGACTCAACAGGGCATTGCATTACCGGCGCAGAGACGCCGCCCCGGTCTTCAACTGAACTTAGCGCGGCGGGTCGGTCACGATCAGTTTCGACGGGGACGGCAGTCGCCGACGTATCGGATGCGAAGGCTCTTGACGACGTGCCCTTCGAAGCGGTGATCGACGTACAAGGCGTCTGCGTTGGCAAGGTGCGGGTATCGGACGTGACCGATTCGAGTGACGCGGCGCGCTTTGTGCGCGACCTAGCCGCGACGATCGCGCAGCTTTGTCATCACGCCCAGCAGTTGCGCCGGCGCGTGGACGAACTGGCGGCGTTGTACGAAGTGTCCGCGATGTTGTCGGGCAACGCGGCGCTGCAGGACGTGCTGGACATGGCGACGCGGCAGCTCGTCGATGCGATGGGGCTGAAGGCGTGCAGCCTGCGCCTGCTCGATCCGGATACGGGCGAGTTGAAAATCGCGTCCGTGGCGAATCTGTCGGAGCGGTACCTGGCAAAGGGACCGGTGCGCGTGCGGGGCAGCTCGATTGACCAGGCGGCGCTGTCGGGCGAGACGGTGCACGTCGAAGATATGCGCACCGACCCTCGCACGGTGTACAAGAAGAATGCGAAGGAAGAAGGACTGATCAGCGCGCTGGTGACGCGCGTGGCGAGCCGCGGCAAGGCGATCGGCGCGCTACGTGCGTACAAGGGGACACGGCATCGATTCAGTCCGTTCGAGGTATCACTGCTGGAGGCGATTGCGGCGCAGCTGGGGGCGGTGATCGCCAACGCGCAATTGATGCTGGATGCGCGAAAGAAAGAGCACCTCGGTCGCCAGGTGAAGCTTGCGGCGGAAGTGCAGCGGCGCATGATCCCGGCGCACCCGCCGCGGTCCGAGCGGTATCAATTCGGCTGCGATTACCAGCCGAGCCAGGAGTTGGGCGGCGATTTCTACGACTTTATCCGGTTTGACAACGGCGACATCGGCGCGGTCGTGGCCGACGTCGTCGGCAAGGGTGTGCCGGCGTCGCTGATGATGGCCAGTGCCCGATCGACGCTGCGCAGCAACGCGCGCCGTGTCACCGACATGGGTGAGATCATTCAGTCGGTGAATCGCCGGCTGTACCACGACACGCTGCCGGGCGAATTTGCTACGGCGTTCTACGTGGAGCTGGCGGCCGACGGGCGATTGCTCAAGTATTGCAACGCCGGTCACGAGCCGATGCTGCTGTTGCGAGGCGGGCGCATTCGAGAGCTGGACGCGGGCGGGCTGGCGCTGGGCATCGATCCGAATGAGACCTACGCGACGGCCGAAGAAGCGCTGGAGCCGGGCGACCTCATGCTGATGTTCACCGATGGGTTGCTGGAGGCGCGGAACTTCGACGGCGAGGCGTACGGCCGAGCGCGCATTCACGAGTCGTTCCTGCGCCAGGCGAACGCGGGGGACGCGCCGCCGGTCGATGTCATCGCCAAGCAAATCTTCTGGGACATGCGGCGCTTTGTCGGCTTCGCCCCGGTCGAGGACGACGTCACGCTGGTCGTCGTACGCGTGATTTAGCCGGCGAGCTTGCTCGCAGTCACGGCCGATGCCATTCGGTGCAGGCCGGGCAAAGGGGCAACTCGGCGACGGAGTTCGATCGCGCAGCGTTGAGCACAGCGGAGTTTCGCCAGAGTTCTGCAAAGGACGTCTCGACGACGCTGCCGAGCGATTGTCGGCCAGCGAAATCCTGATCGCAGGTAGTCATGCGACCGTCGGCAAGGATCATCGCGCGCGAGCGCGTGCGTCGGCAGGGTCGGCGCGGCGTGGGCGCGGTCTGCGTGACCGTCCGCTCGGGGCGCTGCCCCGCGCAGGACGAGTAGCCGGTGATCAGCGCGCAGCCCAATCGCCGCTGCCAATGGTCGAAAAACGCTTCCATGTCGTCGAGGTTCTCCGTGCTCTTGACGAACGATGGAACGATCAGGGGCAGCACGCGGCGCTCGCGTTCGCGGCGAGCCATCCAGGCATCCACGCGCGCGACAACGGCATCGAAGGCATCGATACCGTGGATGCGCGAATAGGTCTGCGGCGTCGCGGCGTCAAGCGTCACTTCAACGACATCGACCGGCGTGGAAAAGATCGCTTCTTCAACTTCCGACGGCAGGTCGCGCCCGGTCGTGCGCACGGCAATGGCCGCCGCGCCGCTTTCCCTCACGATGCGGCAAATCGCGGAGAACTCGGGATGAAGGCATGGATCGCCGAATCCGCCGAGGACGATGCGCACGTCGTCGAAGTCTCCAATCGAGTGAAGTACGCGTCGGATGGCGTCCTGCGAAATCGGCCCGCGCGGCGCGAACTCCGGCGGTCGCGGCCGCAGCAGGGTTGCTTCGCCTCCACGGATTTCGGCAGTCAGCTCGATCTCGATCTCCTCCGGTACATCCTCCGATCGCAGGGCGGCTTGCTCGCTCAACCACGCGCCGATTCGACGTGCCGGCCAATCCGCAGCGCCGGCGTTCACCAGTGCTTCAACGCGCTGCCACGAACGTTGCGTGTCCGCCAGCAGGCGACCGCGTGCTTCGACCCATTCCACCGGTGCGCGCCAGCAGGCTTCTTTGGCAGTTAAGTCCGCAAAGGGGCGGTCGGGCTGATAGGTGAGCGCTGCGCCCAGAGGCTGACCGGTCGGCGCGAGCTCTTCGAGCATCTCCCGTGCGACGATCAGACCGGTCAGACCCGGCGGCGCGCAGGCAAACGTGAAGCGCATTGCCTGGGCCTCCGCGATGTAATGCTCGATCATCGCGTCGAGGATCGTCGCATCAAACAACGGCGCGGCTGCAGGGACGGATACGACGAGCGCAGCGCCGTGCTGACGAGCCGCGTGCGCGGCGCTGATCACGTCAAGGTCTTCATCGAAACAGCAAAGGCTGCCGATGCCTCCGCGCCAGCCGTCCAGTCCCCAGATTCGCCCCGAGCGAACGAGGGCCGCATAGGGCGGCGGGGCGGCTTGTGCGAAGTAGCTCACGTCCAGCCCGGCGAGCAGGTCGCGCAGTGCCGCGTGCTGATCGGCCGGCGCGATAAGGCAAACGCCCATGATTCGCTGCGATTGCAGAACGCGCTCGACCGTCCGACGAAGCAACGGAATGCCGCCGAGCGAATCCGCCAGGCGGCTGCGCGTACCCAGCGGCGACGTGCGGAGGTCGGCTGAAATCGTGGCGAGGCATTTCACGATGCGCCCCTTTCGGTTGGCCGCTTCGTCGCGAAGGCATCGGCGTGTGCCATCTCCGCGCCAAAGCGCGCCAACGCCTGATCGAAGATCGCCGCGAGCGTGTCGCAGCCCTCGAGCAGCGACGCGATGAACTGCCCGTCTCGACGAAGTTGTTGCACGGCCTTGTCCCGTCCGCGATCGTCGGATTCGGCCAGTCGGCGGTCGGCCGCAAAGCGCTGCAACTCGCCAAGCTGGGAGACCTCGCGCACCATCGCGAAGATCAACTCCTGCTCCTGCACGAGCGTGCGAAGCTCATCGACCTCGGCGATCTTGCGGTTGAACGCCTTCGCATCGTGCGTGAGGGACTCCAGCGCGTGAAGCAGCTCGCGCGTTCGGTCGCACAGCACCCGGAATTCGGTTAGTTCCTCCCGCCGACGGCGCAATGCATCGCGCGCCGCGGTGAGGCGTGTGCGATCCTGCCAGCGAACATCGGCGAAATCGAATCGCTCCTGTGGGATGGCCGCCTTCAGATACGCTGACGCCGCTTCAGACAGCGTCATCGCCTGCGCGCTCTGCTTCCTCGCGCCGCCTTCGGTCGCATCGATCACGCGCGCCGGGCATCGTGCGAAGTCTCGCTCAAATTGTTCCAGATACGTGAACATTTGTTCGTCGGTGTAAATCTCGCGGCCGTCGTGGCCCGGAACTTTTCGCAGGATCGGCCGATGGCGCACGATCCGCTCCCATTCTTTCATCTCGAGCGTTCCGAACCGGCCCAGCTCGCTATCCCACGCGCGATGGATGGCGACGCCCGGGGCGTAATAGACATGCCCGCCGAAGGTGAGGTCCTGCCCAATTAAGACAATTGGATTGCATCCCAGCCACTGCGCGAGGTAGAATGCCAGGTGCATGACCGTCGCCCCGGCGTCCATCGGTGACCGCGGCGGGAGCGCGTTGCCGACGCATCGCTGGGCGAACGGATTGTGCAGGAGGATGACGCGTTTGGCGGCCGCCGGTGGATCGCCGCGAAACGCATCCAGGACATGCCACGATGCCTTCGGTTCGGCGACGAGAATGACATCGTCAGGAATCGAAACGCCGTCAAAGAACTGGCGCGAGAGGTCGCTCCAATCGAGCGATGTAACGAAGTGCGGTCTGATCCCGCGTTCGAGCAAGGGCTTGAGCGTCGTTTGCGCCGCGATGATGACCGCGCGGTCGCGCAGCGCTGCGAGCTGATCGATGTTCTTTGCGAGCGACGGGCCGGCGGCAACGAGGATCGCGGGGCAGCCGGCGAATCGGCCGCGTAGGACATCGGGCGGCGGCGTCGAGGCGTACACGGGCAGGTTGCTCGCGACGTTGCGTGCCGTGATGCCGGCGTTCTTCACAAGCGTCACGAGCGACATCTTGGCGAAGGCCGCAAAGTCCAGCACGGCCTGTCGGATGATCGCATGGGCGGGCGCCTGGTGATCGCGCGCGACGGGCGGCACAGCGATGATCGCGCCGAGCATGAGCATGGTCGAATGGCGAACGAGGCGCTCGTGCAGGGCGGCCTTGGCGGGGGTCGTGAGAAACTCGATTCGCCCCGCGGCGATGCCCGCGGACAGATCGATGTGTTCCAGGGCGGTCTTGATCGTGACGAGGTCCGGCTCGGAGACGAGGACGACCAGTTCCTCGCCGAGAATCTCGAAAATCGCCTGAATGTGATAGCCCAAACCGAGGCCGCAGAGAATAACGCATCGCGCCTCGGAACGGTCCAGCCCTTTGATGAAGTCCGTCGCCTCACGAATCGGGTCATATCGACTGTGGAGGAAAAGGGCTCGACCGTCGGGCGTCGTCACTGCGGCCGTGGGGTGGTCCGTGCGCGTGGGGTGGATCGTCAGCGACGCGTCGAGCGGCAGTTCATCGATGCGCTGCGCCAGTCGCGGGTCGGTGCGCCAGAGCGCGCGCAAATTGGCGAGAAAGATCGGATTGACGGTCGCGTCGATCACGTCGGCATTCTATCGCACGAGACCGATTCGGGTATCGGCGCGGCGCGACGGCCGCCAGTTACGGCGAAACGCCGGGGGGCGATACCATGCTGTAGACAAGTGCGACCAGCGCCGCGAGGTTGAGAAGCAGGGCCGCCCAAGTGCTGATGGGCTGCGCGGACCGGTTGGCGCCGCTCAACGACGCGGGAGCGGAGAAGACGATTCCAGCAAGAAAGGCGATCGAACCGATCGTCGCGCGGGGATCGCCTCAACAGTAAAACAATCGCAGGCTGGCACCACCGCAGGCGACAGCCGCAAGGACGAGGGCGATGGGACCGGAGAGCATCTTCATGGCGTTCCTCCAACAAGGTTTGTTTGTCCGGAAATCATAGCTCGAGTGGGCGACACCGCCACGGGCTTGGAGTCACTCCCTGTCAGAATCATCTTCATGCCGGCGATGAGCAGAACGAGGGCGAGCAATCGTCTTAGCGCGACGACCGGAAGTCGCCGACTTCCCCAATACGACCCGAGGAAACCGCCGAGCAGCGTGACGGGTTGCCAGAGCAGAATCTCGGGTGGCACGCGCCATAGACGGTCTCCCAAACCGAGGAGACCCGCGGCCGAGTTCACAAGAATGAATACCGCCGCGACGCCCGATGCGGTTCGAAATGACGCCCAGCCGGCGAAGACGAGGAGCGGGCTAAGAAAGATACCGCCGCCGACGCCGGTCAGCCCCGAGAGAAACCCGATGATCGCGCCAAGCGGAAGGGCAACGAGCGCGCGCGGCGGACGCAACTCGCGAGGGTGCGTTTCGGCGGGCCTGGCGAGCATCCGAAAGGCTGCGAAGAGCAGGACCGCACCAACGACGAACTTGTAGGCCGCCGGTGGGGCGGTCATCGCGCCGCCGAGAAACGCGCTCGGGATCGACGTGACGGCAAAGGGCCAGAAATGTTGCCACGAAAAATGCCCGGCTTGCCGGAAGTTGTACGATGCGACGGCCGCGACGAGGATATTCAGCGAAAGCGCCGTCGGCTTCATCACCGCCGGGTCCATCGACGCCAGGGCCATGACCGCGAGATAGGCTGATGCTCCAGCGTGGCCGACCGACGAATAAAGCAGCGCGGCGAAGAAGAATGCAACGGGTAGCAGAATGACGGTGGCGGCGTCCACATGGCCTCAAGCGGCGTGAAAATTGCAGTGATAGCGGGGCGTTTTGAATTGTCCCGCTCCGGGTGTTACCATCCTACCGCAAACGCAATCCATCAACAGGTGTGAGGGACATGGCCAAAGATTTCAAGCTGCCGGACCTGGGCGAAGGTATCCACGAGGCGCAGATCATCAAGGTGATGGTGAAAGAGGGCGATTCGGTTCAGCCCGATCAGGCTATCATGGAAGTCGAGACGGACAAGGCCGCCGTGGAGCTGCCCGTCCCGTTCGGCGGCACGATCAGCAAACTGAACGTGAAGGTCGGCGACACGGTCAAGGTCGGCTCGGTGCTCTTGAGTGTCGGCGAGGCTGGTGAAGCGGCTGGTTCCGCGCCCGCCAAGGCTGAAGCGCCGAAGGCCGCCCCCGCCAAGTCGGTCGCGATGGCATCCGCTCCGGCGTTGCCTGCGCGACCTGCTGCAAGTCAGGCGGCTGTCGCCGAAGCGCCGCGCCGAGGCGATGGGCCGATTCCCGCCGCGCCGGCAGTTCGGCGCTACGCGCGCGAACAGGGCGTGGACCTGGCGGTGGTGCATGGGACCGGTCCGGGCGGGCGAATTGTTCGAGAGGATGTCGAGCGCTATCTGGTTTCCGGCGGATCGCCGACCGGCGCAGCGCCGAGCGCTGGTCCGTCGCGCGGAATTGCTGTCGGCGAAACGAGTCACGTTGCGGCTGCCCCGATGAGCTACGGTGGAGAGAGCGCCGCCGCGCGGTTGATGCCGGCCGAGGCGATGCCGGACTTCTCGCAGTGGGGACCGGTGCGCCGCGAGGCGTTGCCGCAGATTCGCAAGACGATTTCGCGGCAGATGGTGCGATCGTATCTGACGATCCCGCACGTGATGCACGCCGACGAGGTGGACGTCACGGACCTTGAAGATTTCCGCAAGCGACAGGGCGAGGCGCTGGCGAGCACCGGCGCGAAGCTGACGCTGACGGCGTTCGTGGTCAAGGCGGTCGCCGGCGCGCTGCGGCAATTCCCGACGTTCAACGCGTCGTACGACGAGGCGGCGTCAGAGATGGTTTTCAAGGATTACGTTCACATCGGCGTGGCGGTCGATTCGCCGAAGGGGCTGATGGTGCCGGTCGTGCGCGATGCCGATCGCAAGGGGCTGGTGAGCATCTCAAGAGAGATGAAGGACCTGGCCGACAAGGCGCGGGAGTTCAAGCTTGATGTCGCGGCGATGCGCGGCGGGACGTTCACGGTGACAAACGTCGGCGCGCTGGGCGGCACGATGGCCACGCCGATCATTAACTACCCCGAAGTGGCCATCCTCGGCATGGGCAAACTGGAATGGAAGCCGGTCGTGCGCGACATGCAGGTTGTCCCGCGGAAGATCCTGCCGCTGTTTTTGTCGTTCGACCATCGGGTGATCGATGGGGCGGACGGCGCGCGGTTTATCCGAGCCGTGATCGGATACCTTGAGAACCCGCTGAATCTGCTGCTGGTGTGACGTGCCTCCTTGCCAGGGGTTGGTCGTGCCGGCAGTCACGACCTGCTGATGACGATCGGCCACGACGCGCTGGGCCGGCGGGTCGAGACGGTGGAATACTGGAACGCGGCGAGCAACAGCGCCATGAGCACCCCGCGGCACATCCGGCACGTCTTTGACGGCCTGCAAACGATCGAAGAGCACGTCTGCGACAGCGGCGTGACCGAGGGC